>NZ_JBIVMI010000019.1:157633-174516 GCF_044753005.1 Kitasatospora sp. NPDC088548 | reverse complement strand
GCCGCAAGGATCACCGTAGACGCGGCAGACGAACACCAGCGCCGGAACCAGATAATCCCCTCTCCGGATCACCCGAACAGACGGCGCGCGAACAAACCCCCTGGCGCAACACAAAACAGCGCGCCCCGGACGAATCCGGAGGCGCGCCGCTCCCGGGCCTACCCGCCGACCGGGCTGAACCGGACCGGCAGGTGGACCAGGGCGCGGTGGAACGGGCCCGGGCGCCAGAACAGGTCGTCGGCCGGGGTGCTCAGCGCGAGGTCGCTCAGCCGGCTGGTGAGCTGCTCGATCGCGGTGATCGCGATCAGCAGGGCGGGGTCACGGGCCGGACAGGCGTGCGGCCCGGCCGCCCAGGCCAGGTGGGCGCTCTCGCCGCTGCGCAGCTCGCCCCCGTCGGTGTCCGGCGCGGCCCGCGAGTTGGCGGCCGCGTAGGAGACCAGGAGCAGCGAGCCGGCGGCGATCTCCCGGCCGTGGAAGGTGATGTCGTACCGGGGGTAGTGGGCGGAGAAGTTCGCCAGCGGCGGCTCGTGCCAGAGCACCTCGTCGATCGCCTGGTAGGCCGTCATCGCACCGCCGAACAGCGAGCCGGCGTAGCGGGCGTCGGTGAGCAGCCGCAGCAGCGCGTTGCCGATCAGGTTGGTGGTCGGCTGGTGCCCGGCGATCATGGTCAGGGTGATCTGCCGGATCACCTCGTCGTTGTCCAGCCCGGCCGGGTGGTTGAGGAACCAGGAGGTCAGGTCGTGCCGGGCGTGCTCGCGGCGCTCGGCGACCATGCCGGTCACCACCGAGACGAGGTCCGCGTAGGCCGCGCCGGCCTTCTCGGTGGACTCGATCATGCCGGAGATGCCGGCGACCAGCCGGGCACTGTGCTCCTCGGGCACACCGAACCAGGTGTTGAAGACGAACACCGGCAGCTGCCGCGCGTACTCGGCGATCAGGTCGGCGGAGCCGGCCGCCTCGAAGCGGTCGATCAGCTGGTGGGCGACCTCGGCGACCCGGCGCTGGAGCAGGTGCGGCTCGATCAGCGCCAGCCCGTCGGTGATCACCTGCCGGTAGCGGGCGTGCACCTCGCCGTCGCTGAACAGGGCGGTCGGCCGGTAGCCGAGCATCGGCAGCAGGGGCGAGGCCGCCGGGACGGTCTGCTGCCAGGCCCGGGAGTCCTTGGAGAAGGTGTCGGTGTCGCGCAGCAGGTCCAGCGCGGCCTGGTAGTCGGTGACCAGCAGGGCCTCGACGCCCGGCGCGATCTCCACCGGGGCGACCGCGCCGTAGCGGCGCAGCTGCTCGTAGACGAGCTGCGGGTCGGCCGCGAAGACCGGGCCGTAGATCGGGATCGGCCGGGTCTCGGGCCTCGGCGGGCTGGTGTCGGCGGTCACGGCTGCTCCAGGGCGGCGGCGGGTGCGGCGGGCAGGACGTCCAGGACGTGTTCGGCCAGCGCGATCAGCGCGTCCAGGCTGGCGCGGCGCTCGCGGGCGTCGCAGAGCACCAGCGGGGTGTCCGGATGCAGGTCCAGATGGGTCCGGAGCACCTCGATCGAGTGCACGGGCGCGTCGGGGAAGCAGTTGACGGCCACCGCGTAGGGCAGGCCCTGTTCCTCGACCATGTCCATGATCTCGAAGGAGTCGGCCAGCCGGCGGGTGTCCGCGAGCACCAGGGCGCCGAGAGCGCCGCGCGCGATGTCCTGCCAGAGCGGGAAGAACCGCCGCTGGCCGGGCGTGCCGAACATGTAGAGCACCAGCTGGCCGGGCAGGGTGAGCCGGCCGAAGTCGACCGCCACCGTGGTGGTGGTCTTCTCGGGCAGGCCCGCCGCGTCGTCCACCGGCGCGCCGGTTTCGGTCATCGCCTCCTCGGTGTGCAGCGTGGCGATCTCCGACAGGGTGCGGATGAGCGTGGTCTTGCCGACCCCGAACGGGCCGGCGACCACCAGTTTCATCAGCGTCTGGTCCCGGTCGGGCAGGTAGCCCACCCGGCTCGGGCGGCCGGTCGGGCTACCGGAGAGTGCGGAGTCCAACGAGGAGCCTCTCAACGATGGAGCGGTCGGTCTGCTGTGCGCGGGGGATCGGGCTGCGGGCCCGTAAACAGCCCGCGTCGACCAGATCCGCCGCGAGGAAGACGGTGGCGCTGACCGGGAGCCGCAGGTGCGCGGCGGCCTCCACGACGGTCAGCGCGCCCGGGCGCAGCAGCTCCCAGAGCCGCCGGTGCTCGTGTTCCAGCTCCGGCGGCGGCTCGGCGCCCGCGGCGTACAGGACGGTGAGCCGCTCGAAGCCGGCGCCGCCGGGCCTGCTGCGGCCGCCGGTGGCCAGGTAGGCGGGCACCATCCGCCTGCGGGGTACGGCGGTCATGACCGGGCGGTGCTCTCCTGTTGCCGTGCCGGACTCGCCATCGCGCGGCCCAGGGCGGCGACCTGCACCTGCATCTGGTAGGCCACGTTGCCGAGTTGGGCCTCCGGCGAGGTGAACACCGCGAGCGAGGTGTTCTCCCCGGCCGGGACGACGATGGCGAAGCCCAGTTCGGACTCGACCACGGTCTGGGCCAGCCGGGGCTGGTCGGTGTCGGTGAAGGCGCTGGTGAACGCGCGGGCGGCGGCGTGCACGGTGGCCGTCATCGCGGCGACCCGCTCGGCGGAGGCCCGGTCGAGGCCGTCCGAGGCGCCTTCGACGAGGCCGTCACCGGTCGCGATGACCGCGTGCAGGACTCCCGGCAGCTCCAGCAGCGGGGTCAGCACCCACGAGATCTCGTCGGTGGCGGTAGGGCTCGTGCTCACTGCTCGGCTCCTTCGGGGGTCTGGGCGGGGCTGTGGCCGGTACCTGCGGTGTCGGCCGTGCCGTCGGACCGGTCGGCCCGGTCCGCGGCTTCCGCCACGGCGGCCCGGCCGGTCCCGGTGCCCTGCTGCAGGGCCTGCCAGCGGGCGGCGGCCTGCTCGGGGGTGCGGGCGGGCGGGGCGGCGGGCGTTCCGGCGGGACTGCGTTCGGCGGTGGGGTCGGCGGCGCGCGGGACGGGCACCCGGTCGTCGGACGGCAGCGGCTGGCGCCGGCGGCGGCTGGGCAGCCCGCTGCCGTCGCCGGACGGCACGGCCTGCACGGGTGGCGCGTCGGGCCCGGACGGCACGACGTGCATGGTCGGCACTGTGTGCCCGACCGGCGGTTCGGGCCGGTCCGGGTCGCGGACGGTGCGCCCGTCGCGCCCGTCGGACAGCTCGCGCGGGGTCGGCACGGCCTGCACGGTGGGCGCCGGAGCCGGGCCCGCGCCGGCCCGCAGCGGCAGCGGGGTGAGCACCGAGAGCGGCTGCTCGTCGTCCACCACCGTCAGCAGCGCGGCCGGGATCCGCACGATCGTCCGCATGCCGCCGTACGGCGAGGGCTCGATGTGACAGGAGAAGCCGTACTGGCGGGCGAGCTTGCCGACCACGGCGAAGCCGGTCTTCGGCGGGTTGCCCAGCTCGGTGAGCAGCACCTCGGGCGGGCCGGTCAGCAGCCTGCGGGCCCGGCGCAGCTGGTCCTCCTCCATACCGATGCCGCTGTCGTCGATGATCACCAGTGCCCCGCGGCCGCCCTGCTGGACGGTGACCGGGACGTCGGTCTCCGGGTGCGAGTACGCGGTGGCGTTGGCGAGCAGCTCGGCGACGGTGATGGCCAGCGGCTCGGCGGCCCGGGCGACCACGGCCAGCCGGCTCTCCCGCAGGTGGTTGGCCACCTTGATGCGGGCGTAGCCGGGCACCCGGGAGAGCGCGCCGACGACCACCTCGGCGAGCGGCGAGTCGGTCCGGGCCAGGCCGGGCCAGGCCTCGCAGAGCACCGCGATGGTCTGGATCCGGCGCAGGGCGACCTCGTTGCGGAAGTCGACCTCCAGCAGCCGGGGGTCGTCGTTGTCGTGCTGGAGCTGCTGGACCAGGCTCTGGATCTGGTACAGCAGCGTCTGGATCTTGGAGGTGGCGCCGCGCATCGCGGCCCGGGCGGCGGCGTCGACCCGCTCGCGTTCGTCGGTGATGGCGGCCGCGGCCGCGTCCAGCACGGCCTGCAGGGCCTGGACCGCCTCCGGGCCGATGCCCTGCCGGTCCAGCGGTCCGGCCACCGGCGCGTTGGGGTGGCTGAGCCGCAGCGCGGTGGCCGCCACCCGCTCCTTGGCGAGGTGGCCGATCTCGGCCAGCAGCTCCCTGGTCCGCTCGTCCGCGTCGGTCAGCCGCTGCTGGGCCTCGGCGGTCCGGCCCTCGGCGGCGGCCGCCCGCTCCTCCGCCTGGTGGATGAGCCGTTCCGCCTGACCGGTCCGCCCCTCGGCGGCCAGGGCGCGCTCGGCGGCCTCCCTGGTCCGCTCGTCCGCCTCGCGGGTGCGCTCCTCGGCGGCCCGGTAACGGCCCTCGGCGCGGCGGGTCTCCTCGGCCGCGTGCCGGGCGGCGTCCTGCGCCTCGCGCTGCTGCTGCTCGGCCCGGGCCAGCCGGCCCTCGGCGACGCGGGTGCGCTCCTCGCTGTGCGCCAGTCCGGTCTCGGCGGCCGCGGCCCGGGTGAGGGCCCGGGAGCGGCCGCGGGCCAGGACACCCGCCAGCACGGCGGCGGCCACCACCAGGGCGAGCAGCGCGATCTGCGTCATCGAAGTCCTCGGAAGTCCTCGCTGGAAGGGCTGGAAAGGGGGTGCGTGCACGGTCCGGACGGGCCGACGGCGGCGCCGGCGCTGCGGTCCGTCCGGTCTGTTCGATCCGTCCGGTCAGGCGGGCGAGCCGGTGCTCCGCCCCGCCCGGAGCCGCGGCACCCGACCAGTATCCTCGTCCAACTCCCTGGCCACCAGGGCAACCTGACTCATGGCCTCCAGGACGCTCGGCACCTCGGAGCCGTCCAGGTGGCGGTACTCGGCGGCGACGGTGAGCACCAGCCGCTCGGGCAGGCCGAGTTCGGGGTAACGCTGCTCGGCGATGACCCGCCGGGCGGCGTCCAGCGCGGGTATCCCGGCGGCGTGCAGGGCGTGCGCGCGGTCCCGGACGTACTCCAGGTACCCGATGTGCGCCTGGACGCCGGAGCGGTCGAGCACCGGGCCGTGGCCGGGGACGACGACCTCGGCGCCGGTGGCCAGGATCCGCTCGCAGGCCTCGATCACGTTCTGCAGCGGGCCGGCCCAGTGCACGGGGTGGTCGCCGGGCTGCTGCGGCGTCGATCCGAAGATCACATCACCGGTGAACACCGCGCGCTGTCGCGGCAGGTGGACGATCAGGTCGCCGCCGGTGTGCGCGGCCGGCAGCCCGGTCACCTGCACCGGGTACTCCCCCACGCGCAGCTCCAGCTCACCGTGGAACACCGTGTCCGGGCGTACCGGCTCGGTGCCGGACCAGTCGAACTGCCCGAAGTGCTCGCGGAGGTAGCCGCCCAGCGGCGAGGCCGGGTCGCTGCCCGTCACCAGCGCGTGCTGCTGCTTCGGGGTCGGCTCGTAGTGGATGTGCTCCAGCGCCTCGCGGGTGGAGATCACCTCGGCGTCCGGGAGCACCCCGGCGCCCCAGAGGTGGTCGCCGTTGGCGTGCGTGACGATCACCCGGTCCACCGTGACCCCGTCGGGCAGCCGGCGGCGGCTCTCGGCGAGGAACTCCGCGGCCATCGAGGGGTCGTACGGTGTGTCGATCCACAGTGCGGTCTTCGGCGAGACCAGCAGTCCGCAGTTGGCCAGGCCCCAGCCCCGCTTCGGGGGGAGCCACACATACAGGTCCTCGGCAATCGCGCTCACGTTCGCACGGTTGATCGTCATGTGCGCGATTATGCCCATGATGTGTCAGGGGCGGGAAAATTCCTGTACGTTCACCGACAGGCCGCGCCCCAGACTCTCCCGACCTGTCCCGATTCGCACACCCTTGGTCGGTACCAATCGTCTCACCCAGCGGGACGGACCACGAAACGGGAACGGACGGCGCGACGACGGACCGGCCGGGCCCTCACAGCGCGGGCAGGGTCCGGGTGCTCGGTGCAGAAATCCGGAAATCCCGTGGTGAGTACGCCCCCGGACCGCGGCGGCGGGGCCTCAGCCGTCCAGCCGCTTGGTGAACTTCCGCTCGCTCGCGCAGCGTTCGTATCCCAGCCACGCATTGATCGCGAGCATCGGCGCATTGGTCGCGTCGTTGCTGGTGTACGCCCAGCGGTAGCCCGCCGCCCGGGCCCGGCGCAGCGACTCCGCCTTGGCCAGCTTGCTCAGGCCCCGCCCCCGGAACTCCCGGCGGCAGGCCGTGAACGCCGACCAGTACCGGTGCGCGCCGTCCGTCTGCACCGCGGTGAACGCGGCCGGCTCGCCGTTCACCACCGCCACCACGGTCAGCTCCCGGTCGAGGTCGGGCCGGGCCCATGCGCCGCGCAGCCAGTCCTCGTAGTCGGCGGCGTCCATCTCGACCTCGCCGGGCTCGTCGCGGATCGCGTCCGCCTCGATGAGGAAGACCGGGTACGGGTCGTCCACCCAGTCGGTGGCCGGCCGGAGCCCGACACCCGGCGGCAGCACCGTGGCCGCCGGCAGCGGGAGCGTCAGGTCGCGGCCCGCGAAGTGGGCCGGCCGCCCCTCCGTGAAGCCCCGGTGGGCGGCGAAGGCCAGCGACTCCGGCCGGTCGTCCACCCAGCTGTGCAGCTCCACCACACCGTGCTCGACGAGGTGCCGCTCGGCCGCCGCCAGCAGCGCGGTGAAGGCGCCGCGGCCCCGGTACGCGGGCAGCACACTGCCGTTGGCGTACCCGACGCCCTTGGTCGTCGTCCCGGTGACCACACCGCAGCGGATCGACCCGACCACCTCGCCGTCCAGCTCGGCGACGAAGGTACGGAAGTGCTCGCCCCCGGCCTGGCGGGTGTTCAGCCACACGAACACCTCGGGGGTGAGCAGGAGGTGCTCACGGCCCGCGGTGTGCGCGGCGGCGGCGGCCCCGGCGTCGGCCGGGCGGAAGTCACGAATCGTCAGTGTCGTCATAGACGCGCCACGCTAACCGCCCGCCCGGCCGGGCCGCCTCCGAATTTCGGCCCCCACCAGCAGCTCGGCACGGCGGACGGGACTAAAGTCCCTCACCACCGGGCCCTCAAGCTCAAATAATGCTCTGAGATGACCGGGCGAGGCTTGGCAGCCACCCCACCCGGGGACATCCTCAGCAGCACGGCCCGGCGGTCCTGGCGACGACGCCCGCACCACCCGACGGCCACCCCACCCAGCCCTCCGAAGGGGGCGCGCACCGATGACCTCCCCCGCAGTGAACCGGCCCGCGGCGGCCACCCCGGCGAACCGGCTCGGCATCGGCCTCGGCTGGCGCAGTGAGATCGACACCGTGGTGGAACGACAACCCGGCCTGGACTGGGTCGAGGTGGTCGCGGAGAACATCTGCGCCGACCACCTGCCCGAGTCGCTGACCGTCCTGCGGGCCCGCGGCGTCACCGTCGTGCCGCACGGCGTCGCGCTCGGCCTCGGCGGCGCCGACCGGCCCGATCCGGCCCGGCTCGCCCGGCTCGCCGAGGCGGCCGAGGCGCTGGACTCCCCGCTGGTCACCGAACACCTGGCGTTCGTCCGGGCCGGCGGCCTGGAGGCCGGGCACCTGCTGCCGGTGCCCCGCTCGCGCGACGCCCTGCGGGTCGTCGCCGAGAACGTCCGGATCGCACAGGACCTGCTCCCGGTGCCGCTGGCGCTGGAGAACATCGCCGCCCAGCTGGCCTGGCCGGACGACGAGCTGACCGAGGGCCAGTTCCTCGCCGAGCTGGTCGAGCGCACCGGCGTCCGGCTGCTGATCGACGTCGCCAACCTGCACACCAACCGGGTCAACCTGGGCCTGGACCCGGCCGCCGAGCTGGACCGACTGCCGCTGGAGGCGCTGGCCTACGTCCATGTGGCGGGCGGCACGATGATCGACGGCATCTGGCACGACACCCACGCCCACCCCGTCACCGAGCCGGTGCTGGAGGTGCTGGCCGAGCTCTGCGCGCGGGTGGCACCGCCCGGGGTGCTGCTGGAACGGGACGCCGCCTTCCCGCCGCCCGCCGAACTGGCCGGCGAACTGGACGCCATCCGGCGTGTGCTGGAGGGGGGCCGCACGACATGACGGGCCCCATGCACAAGAGCCCGGCGCCCGAGGGCCCCGCGCACAAGAGCCCGGCGCACGAGCCCCCGGCGCACGAGATCCCCGCCCACGGGAGCCCGGCGCCCGAGGCCCCGGACCTGACCGCCGCCCGCGCCGCGCTGGCCCGGCGCCAGGAGGCGCTGCTGGCCGCCCTGGTGGCCGGCGGCCCCGTCCCGCCCGGCTTCGACGAGGCCCAGGTGCGCGCCCAGTCGATCGGCCTGGCCGCCAAGCGCCGCGACACCGCCGCCAAGGTCGCCCCGGCCCTGCCCCGCCTGCTCGGGCCGCAGTACGGACCGCTGTTCCTCGCGTACGCCCGCCGGCACCCGCAGACCGGCGGCTACCGCGCCGACGCCCGCGCCTTCGCCGCCTGGGCGATCGCGGACGATGCCACGGGAGAGGAGCACCGCACCGCCCTGCGGCAGTGGCTCGACCCCGCCGCCGGGCGACGGCCCGGCCCGCTCACCCGCCTGCGCCGGGCCCTGCTACCCGGCCCGCGGCCACACGACCAGAAGAGGCCGGCGGGAAGCGCCGGACCCTCCCACGAACTGTAAGACCTCACCATTCCGGGGGAAACGCCCATGTGGCACAACGTCTACTACCTGGTCCCGGCCGTCCTGCTGGCCGCGGCCGCCGTCGCCGCGATCCGGGCCAAGGTGCTGGTCAAGCGCGTGCCCTTCGCCAAGGGCCTGCCCGGCCGCGGCCTGCCGCTGCTGGACACCGCCTTCCTGTCCGGGGGCCCCGGCCGGGTCTTCGACACCGCGCTGGTGCGGATGCACCAGGCGGGCCGGGTGGTGGTCAACCGGGCCGGCCTGGTCACCGTCACCACCGGCACGCCGTACGACGCCGTGGACCTCGCGATCATCGAGGCCGTCGGACCGTCAAAGCACCGCGACCTCACCCCGCTGCGCCGCGAGGTGATGCGCTCCCCCGCCGTCCAGGAGATCGGCGACCGGCTCGCCGACCGCGGCCTGATGCGCAACCCCGTCCGGCTGCGGCGGGCCCGCCTGGCACGCCGCCGGCTCTGGTTCGCCCTGCTGGGCGTGGTGGTGTTCACCGTCGCGGCCTATCTGCTGGACTCCGGCGACGCCGGCTCCGACCGGCCCGCGCCGTGGATCCCGCCGGTCCTGCTCGTGGTGGGCCTGGTCGCCCTGATCCTCACCTGGCCGGTCAAGGGCCGGATCACCCTGGCCGGCTGCCGCCAGCTCATTCTGATGAACAGCGGCAAGCCGTGGAAGCCCAGTGCCGGTCTGGCGCCCAGGTCGACGGGCGGCGCGCTGCTCGGCGCGATCGCGCTGGGCGGGCTGGCCGCCGCCGGGCTCGGGGACGAGGAACTGCAGGAGGCGATGCTCGCCGCGGCGGCGGCCGACGCGGCCGCCCGGTCCACGGCGGCCACCGGCGGCTCCTCGTCCTCCTCCTCGTCGTCCTCGTCATGCTCGTCGTCCTCGTCCGGCTCCTCCTGCGGCGGCTCGGCCGCCTGGTGCGGCTCCTCCGACTCCGGGTCCTCCGGATCCGGCTGCGGCGGCGGCAGCTGCGGCTCCAGTTCCAGCGGTTGCGGCTCGTCCTCGTCGAGCTGCGGCTCCGGCTCCAGCAGCTGCGGGTCCTCGTCCTCCTCCAGCTGCGGTTCGAGCTGTGGTGGTTCGAGCTGCGGCTCCTGACGTCACAGTTCGGTATCGCGCTCCGGGAATGCGTTCCGCGCGCGACCGCGAGAGGTCTACAACAAGCCCATGTGGTTGCTCTTCCTGATCCCGGCCTGCGTCGCCGCGGTGCTCTCCTGCATCCGGCTGGTCCGGATGACCGCCACCGCGGACACCCTCGCCGGACAGGACGGACCGCGGCCGTCCGAGGCCGTCGGAATCGGGCTGTACGAGACGGCCTACCTGGCGGGCGGCCCGGACCGGGTGGTGGAGCTGGCGCTCGTCCTGATGTCCTCCCGGGGGCGGCTGCACCTCGCGCACACCGGCTGGACCACCGTCGTCGACCCCAAGGGCCGCAGCCGGCTGGAACGCGCGGTGGTCGCCACCGTCGGGCCCGAGGGCCAGTGCCGGACGGCCGACCTGCGGCGGGCGATGGGCGTCCACCCCACCGTGCTGGAGATCGGCGGCCGGCTGACCCTGGCCGGACTGGCCACCCCGGCGTCGGTGCAGCAGAACACCGTCCTGGTGATCCGGCAGGTCCGGCAGGCGCTGCTGCTCTCGCTGGTGCTGCTGGCCGCCGCGCTGGCCGTCGGCGGGGCCGCGGACGGTGACACGCTGGTGCCGCTCGCCTGGTTCTCGCTGCCGCTGATCCTCACCTCGGGCACGCTGCTGATGGCCCGGGTCGACGTCTACCCCTACACCCAGTGGGCCTCACCGGTCGGCCAGGAGGTGCTGCGCGAGGTCCGCCCGGCGCGCCAGCACGGCCTCGTCGACGACGACGAGCGTGAACTGCTCACCGCCGTCGCGATGATCGGCCCGGCCGCCCTCCCGGACGCCCGGCTGCGCGCGGCGCTCCGCCCCCAGCGCGACTGACCGCGGCCCGGCCGACGCGCTCCGGCCGGAGAACGCGTGGAGGGGCCCGCCGAGGCGGGCCCCTCCACATGGTGCGCGGCCGGTCAGACCAGGCCGTTGAGCAGCTCGCTCACCGGCTTGCGGCGGCCGGTGAAGAACGGCACCTCCTCGCGGACGTGCAGCCGGGCCCGGGACGGGCGCAGGTCGCGCATCAGGTCGACGATCCGGTGCAGCTCGTCCGCCTCGAAGGCGAGCAGCCACTCGTAGTCGCCGAGGGCGAAGGAGGCCACGGTGTTGGCCCGCACGTCCGGGTAGCCGCGCGCCATCTGGCCGTGCTCGGAGAGCATCGCGCGCCGCTCGGCGTCCGGCAGCAGGTACCACTCGTAGGAGCGGACGAACGGGTAGACGCAGACGTAGTCGCGCGGGCGCTCGTCGGCGAGGAACGCCGGGATGTGCGACTTGTTGAACTCGGCCGGGCGGTGCAGCGCCATGTTCGACCAGACCGGCTCCAGCACCCGGCCGAGGCCGGTGCGGCGGAAGCGGTTGTACGCGTCCTGGAGGTCGTCCGAGTCCTCGGCGTGCCACCAGACCAGGATGTCGGCATCGGCACGCAGACCGGACACGTCGTAGGTGCCGCGCACCGTGATGTCCTTCGCGGCCAGCTGGGCGAAGAGCTCGTCCACCTCGGCCGCGAGGGCGGTGCGGTCCTCGGGCAGCGCGCCCTTGAGCTTGAACACCGACCACATGGTGTAGCGGATGACCTGGTTCAGGTCGCGCGCCTTCTTCTTCTCGGGCTGCTGCTCCGGCTGCCGCTCAACGGTCTCAGTCATGCGCCCATTGTCCTCTCCGTGGAACCTTCCCCGGTCTCCGGGGTCGGCAGTCTGTCGACGATCGCGGCCACCGCCGTCCGCGCGCTCGCGACGCACGCCGGGATGCCCACCCCGTCGTACGCGGCCCCGCACAGCGCCAGCCCGCCGAGCCGCCCGGCCGCGGCCCGGATCCGGGCCACCCGGTCGAGATGGCCGACCGGGTACTGCGGCAGGCCGGCCCGCCAGCGGGTGACGGCGGTGTCGTACGGACGGGCGGTCAGGCCGATCGCCTCGCCCAGGTCCTCCAGCGAACGGGCCACCAGCTCCTCGTCCGGCAGGTCCAGCGCCTGCTCCTCGCGGTGCCGGCCCAGTGAGGTGCGCAGCAGGAACGCGTCCGGGGCGGAACGCTCCAGCCAGCCCCACTTGTTGGAGGAGAAGGTGGACGCCTTGATCCGCCGGCCGTCCACCGGCGGCACCAGGAAGCCGCTGCCGGCCGGCGGTTCGGGCAGGTCCGCGCGCCGGAAGGCGAGGGTGACCAGCGCCATCCCCGCGTACTCGACCCCGTCCAGTTCGGCGGCCGCGCCCGGCGCGTCCGTGCGCAGCAGGCGGGCGGCGGCGGGCGCGGGCACGGCCAGCACGACGGCGTCCGCCGTGAGCGTCTCGCCGCCGCCGGTCACCACCCGCCAGCCGTCGGGGGTCCGGCGCAGCTCGTCCACCGGCGTGTGCGTCCGCAGCTCGGCTCCGGCCCTGACGCAGGCCGCGGCGACCGCCTCCGGCAGCGTGCCGAGGCCGCCGCGCAGGCCCTGGAACACCGGCCCGGCGGTGCTCTGCGGCCGGGTCGCCAGCTCGCGCACCCCGGCCACCAAGGAGCCGCCGCCCTGCGCGATCGGCAGCAGCTGCGGCACGGCGGCGCGCAGCGAGATCTCGTCGGCGTGCCCGGCGTAGACGCCGCCGAGCAGCGGCTCGACCAGCCGGTCCACGACCTCGCGGCCGAGCCGGGCGGCGACGTACCGGCCGATCGCGATGTCGTCCGCGACCTCCGTACCGCCCTCGTGCCGGGTCCGCTCCAGCCCCTCGGCGGTGAGGACCCCGGAGGCGGCGAGCGCGTCCAGGTCACCGGGGACGCCCATCACCTGCCCGCCGGGCAGCGGCCGCAGCGCGCCCCTGGTCCAGATCGCGGCCTTGGCGGTGGTCGGCGGTTCCAGCTCCTCGCCCAGCCCGACCGCACGGGCCAGTTCGACCGCCTCGGGCCGCCGGGCCAGCATCGACTCGGCCCCCAGGTCCACCCGGACCCCGCCGACCTCTCCGCCGGACAGCTTCCCGCCGACCCGCCCGGACGCCTCCAGCAGCGTCACCCGGGCCCGCGCGCTCCCCCCGGCCGCACCGCTGAGGAAGGCGGCCGCGGCCAGCCCGGCGATACCGCCGCCGATCACGACGACATGTGCTTGCGACATGCCTCGCAGTCTTGCAGGTCCTTACACCTTTGCCGCACTCCGCCCGCTTCCGGACGATTCCCCCTCCGCAGCGCCGCCGATCAGAGCACGGCCAGGGCGTGTCTGACAATTCGCGGCGGATCAGCGCGCGGCGTTGGGGTGCGTGCATCGCAAGGCGGAGGAGGGAGTCCATGCGGAGCATCGGCGACCGACGACAACGCGGCGAGGTGCGTGCCCCAACGCCGCACGCCCGGCGGGAATTGTCAGACACGCCCTAAGCTTTCCGCCATGGAACCGATCCTGGTGAGCGCGTGTCTGGCGGGTGTGCCGTGCCGGTACGACGGGCGGGCGAAGACGTCGGCGGCGGCCGTGGGGCTGGTGGAGGCCGGACAGGCGGTGGTGGTCTGCCCGGAGGTGGCGGGCGGGCTGGCGACGCCGCGGCCGGCGGCGGAGATCGTCGGCGGGGACGGCGAGGACGTGCTGGCCGGGCGGGCCCGGGTGGTGGACGTGACGGGGGCGGACTGCACCGGGGCGTTCCTGGACGGCGCCCGGCAGGCGCTGGCCGCCGCCGAGGCGGCCGGGGCACGGCGGGCGCTGCTGATGGCCCGCAGCCCCTCGTGCGGCTGCGGCCGGGTCTACGACGGCACGTTCACCGGCGCCCTGCGCCCGGGGGACGGGGTGACGGCGGCGCTGCTGCGGCGGGCGGGCATCGAGGTCGAGGCCGGGTAGCCACCCCGGCGACCGTACGTGTCCCCTCCGCCACCGAGCCGTGATCGAGTTGCGATCTCCCGGACGGGTCCGGTTCGGGCCCTCGCCCGTCGAATGGTCTGGGCGCCCCGGTCGGGGCGCCGGACCGAGGGTTCGGGGAGGGTTCGATCGTGGTGCGAGGACGACGCAGACCGGGCGCACTGGCGGCCGGAGTGGTCGCGGCGGCGCTGCTGGTCGGGGGGTGCGGCGCGGCCGAGCGGAACATGGACGCCCGGGCGGGGGGCGACAGCGCGGCGAGGAAGGACGAGGCACCCGCGGCCGCGCCGGCCGCCGGTGCCGCACAGTCGGCGGCTCCGGCCGGAGCGGGCGGAACGGCGGGGGCGGCGGGGCAGACCGGGCAGGCGACCGGGCAGCCGGGCGCCGTGCCGGCCGCGGACACCCGGTTGATCGCCTACACCGCGCAGCTGTCGCTGCGGACCACGGACGTCTCCCAGGTGCTCGCCAGGGCCCGCGAGCTGGCGGCCGCCGCCGGGGGCTACATCGGCGGCGAGACGGTGAACGGCGGGGCTCCCGACGGAAGGGACCCGTACAACGCGGCCCCCCGGCCCGGCGGCCCGCTGAACGGCCAGATCACCCTCAAGGTGCCGTCGGCGGCGTTCCAGCAGACCCTGGACCAGCTCTCCGCACTCGGCGAGGTGCTGTCGCGCAAGAGCCAGGCGGACGACGTGACCCAGCAGGTCGCGGACGTGGCGAGCCGGGTCCAGAGCCAGCAGGCGAGCGTGGAGCGGGTGCGGGCGCTGATGGGCCAGGCGAAGTCGCTGGCCGACATCACCAGTCTGGAGAGCGAGTTGAGCCGCCGCGAGGCGGACCTGGAGTCGCTGCAGAAGCAGCAGAAGGAGCTGGCCGCCCGGACTTCGTTCTCCACCCTCACGCTGGACGCACGGCGCGAGCCGACGCCCGCCCACACCGACGCGCCCGACGCACCGAAGCAGAGCGAGGAGGGTTTCTGGCACTCGGTCGGCTCCGCGCTGGGCGGCGGCTGGGACGTGCTGGTCACGATCGTCCGCGGGCTGGCGATCGCGGTCGCGGCGGTGGCGCCGTTCCTGCTGGTACTCGGGCCCGCGGCGTTCGCCTTCTGGTTCCTCCGGCGGCGGCGGGCGGCCAAGCTGCCCCCGGTGCCCGCCCATGCGCCGGGCCGGCCCGGCTTCCCGGCCGGTCCGGAGGCGGAGGAGACGGTGGAGGAGGAAGAGGAGCGGTACAGCTGAGACAGCGGTGGCGGGCCGCCTTGCGGGGGCCCGCCACCGTCCTGTCCTGGACCGGTCAGCGCGCGCTGGCCTCGTGCACGAAGGCGACGAGCCGGCTGAGCGCGTCCGGGTCCATGCTGGGCAGCACACCGTGGCCGAGGTTGAAGATGTGGCCGCTGCTGCCGATCGCCTGGGCGGCGTGCAGCACCTCGCGGGCCTTGGTCTCGACCGCCCTGGTGGGCGCGAACAGCACGGCCGGGTCGAGGTTGCCCTGGAGCCCCTTGCCGGGGCCGACCCGCTCGGCGGCGACGTTCAGCGGCACCCGCCAGTCCACGCCGACGACGTCCGCGCCGGCCTGGCCCATCAGGCCGAGCAGCTCACCGGTGCCGACGCCGAAGTGGATGCGCGGCACACCGTATCCGGCGACGGCGTCGAAGACCTTGGTGCTGGCCGGCATCACCGAGCGGCGGTAGTCGTCGGGGGCGAGCGCGCCGACCCAGGAGTCGAAGAGCTGGACGGCGGAGGCGCCGGCCTCGATCTGCACCTTCAGGAAGACGGAGGTGATGTCGGCCAGCCGGTCCACCAGGGCGGCCCACAGCTCGGGCTGCCCGTACATCATGGCCTTGGTGTTCTCGTGGTTCCTGGACGGGCCGCCCTCGATCAGGTAGCTGGCCAGGGTGTAGGGCGCCCCGGCGAAGCCGATCAGCGGGGTGGAGCCGAGCTCGTCCACCAGCAGGCCGACGGCCTCGGTGATGTAGGGGACGTCGTCCGGCTCCAGCGGGCGCAGCCGCTTGAGGTCCTCGGCGGTGCGGATCGGGTCGGCGATCACCGGGCCGATGCCGGGCTTGATGTCCACGTCGATGCCGATGGCCTTGAGCGGGACCACGATGTCGCTGAAGAAGATCGCCGCGTCCACCTTGTGCCGGCGCACCGGCTGCAGGGTGATCTCCTTGACCAGCTCGGGCCGCATGCAGGAGTCCAGCATGGGGATGCCCTCGCGGACCTTCAGGTACTCGGGCAGCGAGCGGCCGGCCTGGCGCATGAACCACACCGGGGTGTGCGGCACCGGCTCGTGCCGGCAGGCGCGCAGGAAGGCGGAGTCGTACGCGGCGCCGCGGCGCGCGGGGGGCTGCTGACCGGTGCTGATGGCTGCCGTGGTGTCTGCCGTTGTCTCACTCACGGTTCAAATCTTCGCACGTACCCCGGGTGGCACTCCCCGCCCGGCCTCGTGGGTTCCTCCAAGATCTGGCCGGATTGCCGTCCCGGCACGCCGCACGGGCAGAAGTTGCGGCGATTACCCAGGTTTTCGACCTAGTCTTCGGGTCATGGCAGCGGTCGGCGGGCACCCCGCACAGGGTGGCGGAACAGGTGGCGGAACGGGTCGGGAGGGGGCGCCGAGCGAGTTCCGGGCCGCCGTCGAGGCACTGAGCGGGGTGCGGTTGCGCCCCGAGATCGAACTGTCCGCCGTACCCGCGCCACGCCGGCTCGCCCCCTACTCGTTCGCGCTGACCGCCTCCGTGGAGGTGGACGGCGAGGAGCTGGCCGACGGCCGGCTGGTGCTGCTGCACGACCCGGCCGGCCAGGAGGCCTGGAACGGTGACTTCCGGGTGGTGACCATGACCCGGGCCGAGCTGGAGCCCGAAATGGCCGGCGACCCGATGCTCTCCGAGGTCGGCTGGGCCTGGCTGCTGGACGCGCTGCAGACGCACGGCGCCGGCTTCGTGGAGCCGTCCGGCACGGTGACCAGATGCGCCTCGCAGTACTTCGGCGCGCTGGCGGACCGGGCGTCGTCCACCGAGATCGAGATCCGCGCGTCCTGGACGCCGGCCGACGGCCGCTTCGAGCGGCACCTGGCGGCCTGGGGGGACCTGCTCTGCACCAGCGCCGGCCTGCCGCCGGCCGTACCGGCGGCGCAGCAGTCCGCCGATGCCTCGTCACTCGGTGGAGTGGTTCCGATGCCCGCCCGCCGGCGCCCGCGTTCGCACTGATTCGCGCCGGTTCGCACGAAGGAGTGGCGGCGGGGCGCCTCGGACCGGCGCCCCCCCGGGCGGGCGGGGTGTGGGCGTCGTTGCGCGCCACCGCAAAAGACCCGGCGAAAACCACCCAAAACCGCCAAAACCCCCAGGATCTGATAGATTTTTTTAGAAATAACAGCC
>NZ_JBIVMI010000019.1:58803-157627 GCF_044753005.1 Kitasatospora sp. NPDC088548 | reverse complement strand
CGTACCCCCCCCCCCCCCCCCCCCCCCCCCCCCCCCCCCCCCCCCCCCCCACCCCCCCCGCCCCCCCCCCCCCCCGGGGCCCCCCCGCCCCCCCCCCCCCCCCCCCCCCCCGGGGCTGACGGAGTGTGGCCTTCGTTCCGCTCCACGTCAATCGACCGGTCGAAACCCACCGAAACCGGCCAATCCGCGCTGGATCTGATCGATTTTGTACGAATTCCAGGCATGTCACATCAGTCGCCTGCGCGATTTGTCCGTATTGTTACTCACTAGATCGTGATCTTTCGCTAAAGCCGGGCACGGTAGCTGCCGAAGCAGACTGTGACCCTTTCCAAACGCGGAACACTCCGACCGCCCCCATCGGGGTTCCGTCCGCCACTCCCCGCAGGAGGCCTGGTGTCGGTCCTTCTTGAGCACCCCGCAAACGTGGTCGCCTACCGGCCGACCAAGCCCACCGCCATGGTGGTCATCGCCGATCCCCGCGTCCGAAACACCGTCACCCGCCACCTGTGGGCCCTCGGCGTCCGAGACGTGATCGAAGTGTCCTCGATCGCGGAGGCCCGCCCCCGGGTCTCCACCCCACGCGACATCTGCGTCGCCGACGTGCACCTCCCGGACGGCTCCGGGCTGACCATCCTGGCCGAGACCCGCGCCGCGGGCTGGCCCAACGGCCTGGCACTCTCCGCCGCCGACGACATCGGCGCCGTCCGCAGCGCGCTGGCCGGCGGCGTCAAGGGCTACGTCGTCACCGGGACGCGCACCAACGTCGCCATGCCGGGCCGCCCGGGCCTGCCGCTCGGCGCGGGCGGCCTGGCCGGCCGGATGCGGCGCCCCGGCATGCCGGGCGTGCCGGGCTCGGCCGGTGTGCCGGGCGCCCCCGGAGCCCCCGGAGCGCCGGGCGCACAGCAGGCCGCGTACCGCGAGCTCTCCGGCCGCGAGGTGGAGGTGCTGCGGCTGGTCGCGGAGGGCCAGTCCAACAAGGCGATCGGTGTGGCGATGGGCCTGTCCGCGCTCACCGTGAAGAGCCACCTCGCCCGGATCGCCCGGAAGCTCGGTACCGGCGACCGGGCCGGGATGGTCGCGGTCGCGTTGCGGACCGGAATCATTCACTGACGCCCTAGGTGGGACCGCTGCGGCGGCCCTGGAGGAACGTTTCCTCCAGGGCCGTATTTTCGCCCGCTCGCCTCTGTGTTTTCGCCCGCTCGCCTCCGGGGCGCTCTGGTCCGGTGCCGACGGTCGTCGCTCCAAGGCCCCTCGTTCCTCGGGGCCTCCTCGCTCCTTCCTTTCGGCACCGGCGCGCCCCTTCGGCTCGGGGCGGGTAGGGCGGGCTGGGGCGGGCGGAACGAGGCGAACGGGTGGGAGCGGGTTGGGATTGGTGCGGCGCTTCGGCTCGGACCGGGTGGGCGGAGAGATCGTCATGGACCCGGTCTGACCAGTCCGACAACACTCCCGGTTCTGAGGACCGTCGTACCCTTGGTGGGTGACCGACGCCGTAGCAGCCATCCCAGAAGAAGCAGCCCCGGTCCCGCTCCTTGAGCCGAAGGAGGGGATCCCGCCAGTCGTGGCGGACGAGGGGGCGCTGGCCGCCACCGTCGCCGCCTTCGCCGCGGGTACCGGACCGGTCGCCGTCGATGCCGAGCGGGCCTCCGGCTACCGCTACGGACAGCGCGCGTACCTCATCCAGCTCCGCCGCGCGGGCGCCGGCTCCGCGCTGATCGACCCGATCGCCTGCCCCGACCTCAGTGGGCTGGGCGCCGCCCTCGCGGACACCGAATGGGTGGTGCACGCCGCCACCCAGGACCTGCCCTGCCTGGCCGAGGTCGGCATGAGACCCCAGAGACTGTTCGACACCGAGCTGGCCGGGCGGATCGCCGGCTTCGCCCGGGTCGGCCTCGGGCCGATGACCGAGAGCGTGCTCGGGCTGAGCCTGGCCAAGGAGCACTCGGCGGTCGACTGGTCCACCCGCCCGCTGCCCGAGCCCTGGCTGCGCTACGCCGCTCTGGACGTCGAGGTGCTGGTCGAGCTGCGTGACGCACTCGAACAGGAGCTGGACGCCCAGGGCAAGCTCGACTGGGCGCTGGAGGAGTTCGCCGCGATCGCCGCCGCGCCCCGGCCCGCGCCGCGCACCGACCCGTGGCGCCGCACCTCCCAGCTGCACAAGGTCCGCCGGCGCCGCCAGCTGGCCGTGGTGCGCGAGCTGTGGCTGACCAGGGACCGGACCGCGCAGGAGCGCGACATCTCGCCGGGCCGGGTGCTCTCGGACGCCGCGATCGTCAACGCCGCGCTGGCCATGCCGCTCAACATCGCCGCCCTCCAGGGCGTTCAGGGCTTCGGGCCGCGGGTGCACCGGCGCCAGCTGGAACAGTGGCTGGCGGCCGTACAGCGGGGCCGGGACGTCCCGGAGAACCAGCTGCCGCCCGCCGCCGCACCGCACGACGGCCCGCCGCCGCCGCGCGCCTGGGCCGAGAAGGACCCGGTGGCCGCCGCCCGGCTGTCCGGGGCGCGGGCCGCGGTGAGCGAGCTGGCCGAGCGGCACAACCTGCCGGCCGAGAACCTGATCACCCCGGACCTGGTCCGCCGGGTCTCCTGGGAACCGCCGGCCGACGCCGACGCCGAACGGGTGGCCGCCGCGCTGCGCCGGCTCGGCGCCCGGCAGTGGCAGGTGGAGCTGGTGGCACCGGCGATGGCCGCGGCCTTCGCCAAGGCGGCGGCCCAGGAGAACTGAGCGGCACCGGCACACGGAGGTACGCCGAAAGGGGATGTCGTCACGGACGGCATCCCCTTTCGGCGTACCCGGGCCGGGGGAGTCCGCAGAGGCATGTGACGGGGTGTGGCGGGGACGTGGCGCGGGACACACGGGGAGATCGGGCCGCCGGGCCTGGGCAGGTTGGTTACCGACGGGTAGCATGGCGGTGGAGCGGCGCCGCCCGGGTCTTCGACGGCGGCGGCCTGCCCACCTCAACCGTTGGTCCCTGGGAGGAGAGCCCCCGTGCCTCGTACCGCGAGGGACGTCGTCTTCGTCGATGGCGTCCGCACCCCGTTCGGCAAGGCCGGCCCGAAGGGCATCTACCACGAGACCCGCGCCGACGACCTGGTCGTCAAGTGCATCCGGGAACTCGTACGCCGTAACCCGAACCTGCCCGTCGAGCGGATCGACGAGGTCGCCGTCGCGGCCACCACGCAGATCGGCGACCAGGGGCTGACCATCGGCCGCACCGCCGCCCTGCTGTCCGGCCTGCCGAAGTCCGTCCCGGGCTACGCGATCGACCGGATGTGCGCCGGCGCGCTGACCGCCGTCACCACCACCGCCGGCGGCATCGCCTTCGGCGCGTACGACGTGGTCGTGGCCGGCGGCGTCGAGCACATGGGCCGCCACCCGATGGGCGAGGGCGTCGACCCCAACCCGCGCTTCGTCTCCGAGAAGCTGGTCGACGAGTCCGCCCTGTTCATGGGCATGACCGCGGAGAACCTGCACGACCGGTTCCCGCACCTGACCAAGGAGCGCTGCGACGCCTACGCCGTGCGCTCGCAGGAGAAGGCCGCCAAGGCGTACGCCAACGGCGACATCCAGCCCGACCTGGTGCCGATCTCGATCCGCAACACCAACCCCGAGGTCGGCGAGACCGGCTGGGGCCTGGCCACCGTGGACGAGCCGATGCGCCCGGGCACCACCCTGGAGAACCTGGCGGGCCTCAAGACCCCGTTCCGCCCGCACGGCAACGTCACCGCGGGCAACTCGGCCGGTCTGAACGACGGCGCCACCGCCTCGCTGCTGGCCGCCGAGGACGTCGCCGAGGAGCTCGGCCTCCCGGTGAGGATGCGGCTGGTCTCGTTCGCCTTCGCGGGCGTCGAGCCCGAGGTCATGGGCATCGGCCCGGTGCCGGCCACCGAGAAGGCGCTGGCCAAGGCCGGTCTGACCATCGACGACATCCAGGCCTTCGAGATCAACGAGGCCTTCGCCGTCCAGGTGCTCGCCTTCCTGGACCACTACGGCATCGCGGACGACGACGAGCGGGTCAACCCGTACGGCGGCGCGATCGCCTACGGCCACCCGCTGGCCTCCTCCGGCGTGCGCCTGATGAACCAGCTGGCCCGCCGCTTCGGGCAGCGCCCGGACGTCCGCTACGGCCTCACCACGATGTGCATCGGCTTCGGCATGGGCGGCACGATCATCTGGGAGAACCCGCACTGGAGCGGAGCCACCGAGCAGGCAGAGTCCGAGGGCGGTAAGTGACCATGAGCACCACTGAGCTGCTGCAGCACGGCGCCGGGCTGTTCCCCGGCGAGGTCGTGACCACCGCGCACGTACGCCACCTGGACCTGCCGCTGCGGGCCGGACGGCTGGCCCTGATCACCCTGGACAACGGCTTCGACCACACCAAGCCGACCACCTTCGGCCCGGGCTCGCTGCTGAAGCTGTCCGCCGCACTCGACCAGGTCGAGGCGGAGGCCGCCGAGGGGACGATCGTCGGCGTCGCCGTCACCGGCAAGCCGTTCATCTTCGCGGTCGGCGCCGACCTCAAGGGCGTCGAGCTGCTCAAGGAGCACGCGGACGCGCTGGCCATCGGCAAGGGCGGCCACGAGGTCTTCAAGCGGATCGCCGCGCTGCCCGTCCCGTCCTTCGCCTACTACAACGGCGCGGCGATGGGCGGCGGCGTCGAGGTCGGCCTGCACTGCACCTACCGCACGGTCAGCGCGGGCGTGCCGGCCTTCTCGCTGCCCGAGGTCTTCCTGGGCCTCGTCCCGGGCTGGGGCGGCTGCACCCTCCTGCCGAACCTGGTCGGTCCGGCGAAGGCCGTCAAGGTGATCATCGAGAACTCGATGAGCCAGAACAAGCAGCTCAAGGGCGCGGACGTGTTCGAGCTCGGCATCGCGGACGCGATCTTCGAGCCGGCCGACTTCCTGGAGCAGTCGCTGCTGTGGACCGCCAAGGTCCTCAACGGCGACGTCGTGGTCGAGCGCGAGGAGATCGACCGCGGCAAGGCCTGGGACGACGCCGTCGCCTGGGGCCGGCTGGTCGCCGACGCCAAGGTGCACGGTGCCGCTCCGGCCGCGTACAAGGCGCTGGACATCATCGCCCGGGTCAAGGACCAGGACCTGCAGGCGGGCTTCGACGCCGAGGACGCGGCCCTGGCCGACCTCATCATGAGCGGCGAGCTGCGCAGCGGCATCTACGCCTTCAACCTGGTGCAGCGCCGGGCCAAGCGCCCGTTCGGCGCGCCGGACAAGTCGCTGGCCCGCCCGGTCACCAAGGTCGGCGTGGTCGGCGCCGGTCTGATGGCCTCGCAGCTGGCGCTGCTGTTCGCCCGCCGGCTGGAGGTGCCGGTGGTCCTCACCGACATCGACCAGGAGCGCATCGACAAGGGCGTCGGCTACGTCCACACCGAGATCGACAAGCTGCTCGGCAAGGGGCGGATCGGCCAGGACAAGGCCAACCGCCTCAAGGGCCTGGTCACCGGCTCGCTCGACAAGGCCGCCGGCTTCGCCGACGCGGACTTCGTGATCGAGGCCGTGTTCGAGGAGATGGGCGTCAAGCAGACCGTCTTCGCCGACCTGGAGAACGTGGTCTCGCCGACCTGTGTGCTGGCGACCAACACCTCCTCGCTCTCGGTCACCGAGATGGCCTCGAAGCTGAAGCACCCCGAGCGGGTCGTCGGCTTCCACTTCTTCAACCCGGTCGCGATCCTCCCGCTGCTGGAGATCGTCCGCGGCGAGCAGACCGACGACGCCTCGCTGGCCACGGCCTTCGGCGTCTCGAAGAAGCTGAAGAAGACCGCCGTACTGGTCAAGGACGCCCCGGCGTTCGTGGTGAACCGGATCCTGACCCGCTTCATGGGCGAGATCCAGAGCATCATCGACGAGGGCACCCCGATCGCCACCGTCGAGAAGGGCGTCGAGCCGCTCGGTCTGCCGATGTCCCCGATCGTGCTGCTGGAGCTGGTCGGCCCGGCCATCGCGCTGCATGTCTCGGAGACCCTGCACGGCGCCTTCCCGGAGCGGTTCACCGTCTCCGAGAACCTCGGCCGGGTGGTCAAGGCCGGCAAGCGCGGCTTCTACACCTGGGTCGACGGCAAGCAGGTCCTCGACCCCGAGGTGCTGGAGCTGCTGACCTTCGGCGACTCCGTGCTGACCGAGGAGCAGGTCCTCGACCGCGCGCTGGAGGCCGTGACGCAGGAGATCGGCCTGATGCTGGCGGAGGGTGTCGTCGCCGAGGCGCAGGACATCGACCTCTGCATGATCACCGGTGCCGGCTGGCCCTTCCACCTGGGCGGGATCACCCCGTACCTGGACCGTTCGGGCGTCGCCGAGCGGGTGAACGGCAAGAGGTTCCTCGCCCCGGGCGTGGCCTCCGTCCCCGCGTAACGCGGCCGGACCCGCAGGAGCCCCGGTGACCTCCACGGTCACCGGGGCTCCTGCTCGTGTGCCGGGCCCGGGGCTCAGCGCTTGAGGCGGTAGACCACGGTGTCGGCGAAGACGCCGACCATCTCGTAGTGGGTGTCCAGCAGGTTCTCGATCTTCGGCACCAGCCCGGGCTGGTACGGGGCGAGGCCGGAGTCGTCCACCACGACCTCGGGCAGGCTCTTGGCGATCTCCTGGTCGAAGGTCTGCCAGGCGTTGCTGACGCTGAACTGTTCGCCGACGTTCGGGTTGCCGTCCTTGCCGCCGCTGTAGTTCGTCAGGAAGCCCGCCGTCAGGTAGCGGGTGGCCGGCTTGCGGTCGGCCAGCCAGTACAGCTCCGGGTGCATGCCCCAGACCAGCACGGTGTCCTTCGGCGTGGTCTGCGCGGCGACGGCGGTGGCGACCTCCGTGGTCCGGTCGAGCCGCTCCCCCGGCCAGGCCAGCGCCAGGCCCCAGAACACCGTCGCGACGGCCGTGGTGTACACCAGGACCGGCCGCCAGCGGACCGCCGAGGTGGCGACCGCGCCGGTGCCCAGCAGCACCAGCGGGGGCATCAGCTGCAGGTAGTAGTGGCCGAAGAAGTGGAAGCCGACACTGACCGCGACGGCCGAGGAGAGCAGCCAGACCCAGAGGTCGGTGGTGGAGCCGTGCTCCTCCCCCGCGACGGGCAGCGGGCGGTGGCGGTACTTCAGCCAGAGCCGGCGCCCGACCGGCAGCAGGAAGCCCAGGCCGGCCCCCACCAGGATCGCGGAGTTGCCCAGCGCCCGGCCGGTCATCTGGAGCCAGGCACCGCCGAAGGAGGCGTAGTCGCCGCTGCCGGTGACCACCCAGAACAGGAAGCCCTTGGGCTTGGTGAGGATCACCGCGACCAGCGCTATCGGCAGCGTGAACCCGAAACCGATCTTGAACAGGGCGGGCAGCCAGCGCACCCCGCGCCGGCGGGCGTCCTGGAACAGCATCCAGAGCACCGGCAGCATCACGGCGCCGCCGGTCTGCTTGGTCAGCGAACAGAGCGCCACCGCGATGCCCGCGGCCAGCCAGCGGCGCCGCTCGGCGTACCGGAAGGCGGCCACCATGGCGGGCAGCATGAAGACCTCGAAGGTGGCCGCCTGGGTGTCCTCCGGGGAGAGCCCGATGGAGACCAGCAGGTAGAGCAGGCCCGCCCCGGCGCCGGCCCGGTTGCCCCAGCGGCCGCGGGCGATCGAGGCCAGCAGGATCGCGGTGACCAGGTGGGCGACCACGGCCAGGGTGCGCAGCGGCCAGAGCGAGGCGGAGCCGAAGACGGTGAAGCAGGCCTGGTAGAGCCAGGGCAGCAGCGGCGGCTTGCGGTCCACGACGGTGTCGTACAGCACCCCGCCGTCGGAGAGCATCCGCGCCTGGGTGGCCAGGAAGCCCTCGTCGGGGCTCCAGACCGGCCGGACGAAGGAGGGGATGTGGGTGACGAGCGCGACCAGGGCCAGCACCGGCACCAGCCTCGTCCAGTAACCCGTACGGACGCCCGCCCAGCGGTCGGCCAGGAAGGCCGCCATGGGCAGGCGCTGGGCCGGGCCGGCGAGGCGTGGGTGGGTGGGGGTCGTCGGCACGAGTGACAACCTACCGGGCGGGATCGGCGCGGGCAGCGCCGGTCCCGCCTTTCGGTGCGATTATCAGCCTTGCCTGTGACGAACTGTTACAGAGTTGCGTCGGTCGGCCGTCCGTGGGACGGCCCGGGCCCCGGTCAGGCCTCGACGGGGGCCACGTCCAGCCGGGAGACCAGCGCGGTGACCCGGCGGGCGATGTCCGGGGCGTTGAGGCCGATCTCGGCGAGGATCTCGGCCCGCGAGGCGTGGTCCAGGAACTGCTGCGGGATGCCGAAGTCACGCACCGGCACGTCCACCTCGGCGTCGCGCAGCGCCTGCGCCACGGCCGCGCCCACACCGCCGACCCGGCCATTGTCCTCGATCGTGACGACCACCCGGTGCTCGGCCGCCAGGCCGGGCAGGGCGGCGTCCACCGGCTTGACCCAGCGCGGGTCCACCACGGTGGCGGTGATGCCCTGGGCGGCCAGCAGGTCGGCCACCTCCAGGCTGGCGGGGGCCATCGCGCCGACCGAGACGATCAGCACGTCGGCACGGCGGTCGCCGGCCGGGGCCTCGGCCGCGCGCAGCACGTCCATGCCGCCGACCCGGCCGACCGCGGCGACGGCCGGGCCGACCGTGCCCTTGGAGTAGCGGACCACGGTCGGGGCGTCCCCGACCTGGACGGCCTCGCGCAGCTGGGCGCGGAGCTGGTCGGCGTCACGCGGGGCGGCCAGCCGCAGGCCGGGGACGACCTGCAGGATCGACATGTCCCACATGCCGTTGTGCGAGGCGCCGTCGGTGCCGGTGACGCCGGAGCGGTCCAGCACGAAGGTGACGCCCAGCTTGTGCAGGGCGACGTCCATCAGGACCTGGTCGAAGGCCCGGTTGAGGAAGGTCGCGTAGACCGCGAAGACCGGGTGCAGGCCGTTGGTGGCCATACCCGCGGCACTGGTGACGGCGTGCTGCTCGGCGATGCCGACGTCGAAGATGCGCTCCGGGAAGGCCTTGGCGAACGGCGCCAGGCCCACCGGGTGGAGCATCGCCGCGGTGATGCCGACGATGTCCTCGCGCTCGTGGCCGAGCGCGACCATCTCCTCGCCGAAGACCGACGTCCAGTCCTTGCCGGAGCTCTTGATCGGCAGACCGGTCTCCGGGTGGATCACGCCGACCGCGTGGAAGCGGTCCTCGTCGTTGTTCTCGGCGGCGTGGTAGCCGCGCCCCTTCTCGGTGAGGCAGTGCACGATCACCGGGCCGCCGAAACCGCGCGCCTTGGTCAGCGCGGACTCCAGGGCGGTGAGGTCGTGGCCGTCGATCGGGCCGATGTACTTGAGGCCGAGGTCCTCGAACATGCCCTGCGGGGCGATGAAGTCCTTCAGGCCCTTCTTGGCGCCGTGCAGGGTCTCGAACAGCTGCTGGCCGACCACGGGGGTGCGCTGCAGCGCGTCCTTGCCCCAGGAGAGGAAGCGCTCGTAGCCCTGGGTGGTGCGCAGCGTGGCGAGGTGGTTGGCCATGCCGCCGATGGTCGGCGAGTAGGAGCGCTCGTTGTCGTTGACGACGATGACGAGCGGACGGTCCTTGGCGTCGGCGATGTTGTTGAGCGCCTCCCAGGCCATCCCGCCGGTGAGCGCGCCGTCGCCGATGACGGCGACGACCGGGCGGTCCTGGTGCCCCTGGATCTGGTTGGCCTTGGCGAGACCGTCGGCGTACGAGAGCACGGTGGAGGCGTGCGAGTTCTCGATCACGTCGTGCTCGGACTCGGCGCGGGAGGGGTAGCCGGAGAGGCCGTCCTTCATCCGCAGCCGGGAGAAGTCCTGGCGGCCGGTGAGCAGCTTGTGGACGTAGCTCTGGTGGCCGGTGTCGAAGAGGATGCGGTCGCGCGGGGAGTCGAAGACCCGGTGCAGCGCGATGGTCAGCTCCACCACGCCGAGGTTGGGCCCGAGGTGGCCGCCCGTCTTGGAGACCTCCGTCACCAGGAAGGTCCGGATCTCCTGGGCCAGTGCGGCCAGCTGTCCGGGCGTGAGCCGGTCGAGATCGCGCGGTCCCCGAATGCGGGTCAGCAGGGCCACCCGTTCCTCCTCGTTCAAAGTTGCGGACCGCGGGGGTCCGACGGGCGTCGCTGCCCGGTGTGCCGGCGCGCTCCGACGGTCTCGGTCGGTGCCGACCGGTCGAGTCTAATGTCCGCCTCCCGGACACCGAGCGGCGCGCCCGGTGCCACCGGCCGGTTACCGCCGGCCGCCGGGGTGCGGCCCGCACCCGGATCCGGCCGGGGCCGCGCCCCGCTCAGGGCCGGGCGACGGACGCCGGGACCGGGCGGCCGACGGCGCCCGACTCGTCCATCTCGCTCATCACCAGGGCGAGCGCGCCGAGCACCTCGGCCCGGCCGCCCAGGGTGCCGGGGACCACCGAGAGCTGACGGGCGGCGCTGGGGATGGCGTACCGGGCCACCGAGTCCCGGATCGGGCCGAGCACCAGCTCACCGGCCTCGGCGAGGTCTCCGCCGAGGATGACCCGGCGGGGGTTGAGCAGGTTGCAGAGGGTGGCGACGCCACTGCCGATCTGCCGGCCGGCGTCGGCGATCACCCGGCGGCAGCCGAGGTCGCCGTGGTGGGCCAGCTCGACCACCCGGGGCAGGGTGAGCCCGGTGCCGAGGGTGGGGGTGAGCAGGCCGAGCAGGTAGCGGGAGCCGACGAAGGTCTCCAGGCAGCCCCGGTTGCCGCAGCGGCAGACCGGGCCGGCCTCGTCCAGGGTGATGTGCCCGATCTCACCGGCGGTGCCGCCCGGGCCGCGGTAGAGCTGGCCGTTGACGACCAGACCGGCGCCGACGCCGCTGGCCACCTTGATGTAGGCGAGGTCGCTCACCCCGCGGCCGGCGCCCCAGACCAGCTCGCCGAGCGCGCCGAGGTTGGCGTCGTTGTCCACGTGCACCGGCATGCCGAGCCGCTCGGCCAGCTCCCGGCCGGGGGCGATGCCGGTCCAGCCGGGCAGGATCGCGGTGGAGCCGAGGGCGCCGGTCTCCACGTCGATCGGGCCGGGCACGCCGAGGCCGACGCCGATCACCTTGTCGGGGCGGAAACCGGCCTGCTGGAGCAGCCGCTCGACCAGCGCCTCGGCGCGGTCGAAGCCCTGCTCGGCGGAGACGTCGACGTCGATCGGCGCGCTCTCCTCGGCGAGCACCCGGTGCGCCAGGTTGCCGACGGCGACCCGGAGATGGGTGTGGCCGAAATCGATGCCCACCACGATCCCCGCGTCGCCGCTGAGCGAGACGCTGCGGGCGCGGCGGCCGCCGGAGGAGGTGTCGGCGACCACGACGGTGCCGCCCTCCTTCAGCTCCCGGACGATGTTGGACACGGTGGCCGCCGAGAGGCCGGTGCCGCGGGCGATCTCCGCCTGGGTCAGCGAGCCGGCCATCCGTACCGCCCGCAGCACCCGGTCCAGGTTCGCCCGGTGCAGCGAGGACTGCGAGCCCGGTGTGTCCGTCGACATGATCGACCCTCCCAACGGCGAGGGAACCCCTCCGCCGGGCGTCCCCTTCAACTCCTGAAGCCTACGGCGCGGAGCGGCCCGGGGGTGCGGTCCGGGGCGGGACCGGACGGCGGCGGCCGGTGCGGTCCGGGGCCGTCGCGCAGGGGTCCGGGGGCTCCTGAGGAGGGCCCGGGAAAGCCCACCCGTACGATGGTGCCCAATCTCACCCGCCCCACCGGCCCCGGATGTGAACCGGCCGGGGGGCGCTTCCAGACATGACGGGGCAGCAGATGGCAGGGGATCACCCGATACCGGGGACAGGCGATTCGTCCGGCGGCGGTGCGCAGGGCAACCGGGGCGTCTCACTCGGGCGCACGCCCGGCGGCGTGGACCCGGCCGCCGTGGCGGACCAGAGGACACATGTCGACGGGGCGCCGGTCCCGGGCCGGGTCGCACCGGCCGCGCCCGGCACACCACCGCCGCCCGGGCCGCCGCCGGCTCCGGCTCCGGCTCCGGGCAGCGAGTACGCCTACGCGCCCACCGCGGCCGCGTTCCCCGCGCAGAGCGCGCCGCCGCCCCCGCCGGGCGCACCGGTCGGCCCGTACGACCCGGCTCCGCCGTACCAGGCGCCCGTCGCCGGCCAGCCGTACGGCTACCCCGCCCCGCCACCGGCCAACGGCTACGGGTACCCGCAGCAGGCCGGGTACGGCTACCAGGGCGTGCCGGTGCCGCCCGCGCCGAAGCAGCGCAACCCGGTGATGCTCTGGGGCGGGATCATCGGCGGCGTGCTGGCGATCGCCATCGTGGCCGGCCTGGTCGTGCTCCTCACCGACGACCCCAAGCACGACCCCGTGGCGAGCACCGGGGGCACCGTCACCGGCGGCAGCGTCACCGGCGGGACCACCGACGACCCGACCACCTCGAACTCCCCGAGCGCCAGCGCCAGTGGCGGCACCGGCGGCGGCAAGGCGGGCGCCTACAACCTCGCCTGGAACGCCGCCAAGCCCGCCAACGCCGGCAGCGGCTCCCAGGTCCTCGGGGCCTGGGGCACCGACAAGGTCCTCGTCCGCGCGGACACCACCGGCATCCGGGCCGTCAACGCCTCCGACGGCAAGGAGGCGTGGACCATCGCGCCGCCGGCCGGCGCGAAGGAGTTCTGCACCGTCTCGCACGGGGTGAACTCCAAGCACGTGGTCGCGGTGTCGCTCAACACCGGTGACAGCGACTGCTCCACGGTCGGCACGGTGGACCTCACCAGCGGCAAGCTGCTCTGGTCGACCAAGGTGACCACCGACCGGCTCTCCGGGCCGACCCTGAGCATCACCGACAAGACCGTCGTGATCGCCGGCACCGCCATCGGCGCGGTCAGCATCACCGACGGCTCGCCGGTCTGGCAGTACCAGCCGCGCGAGAAGAACTGTTCCGTCTACAGCAGGGCGGCCGGCAACCAGATCGCGATCAGCGACCGCTGCTACCAGGGCTCCAACACCACGGCGCAGCTCCAGATCGTGGACGCGGAGACCGGCAAGGCCACCAGCGGCGCGCTCCCGCTGGACGACCTGGAACACGTCGACAAGGCCCTCTCGTCCTCGCCCCTGGTGCTGCTGATCACCAACAACACCAGCGGCGACTACGTGCTGCCGTTCGACAAGAGCAACAAGCCGATGGCCAAGCTGCCGGTCAAGGAAGCCGGTTCGGACAGCCTGCGGCTCTCCGGCGAGCACGAGGCGTTCACCCAGAACGTGATCAGCGGCACCACGCTGTACGCGCAGGTCAACGGCACCAAGCCGGCCATCAACGCGTACGACCTGACCACCGGCAAGCGGCTCTGGTCCTCCACCGGCGGCACCAACCAGGGCATCCGGCTGGTCTCCGGCACCGACAAGGACGGCCGGGTCCGCGCGGTGCTGGACATGGGCTACAACAAGGACGCCAAGCTGGTCACGCTCGCGCCCACCGACGGCTCGGTGAGCGAACTCGGCGACCTCGCGGCGCCGAAGGGCACCTACACCATCTCCAGCAGCACGGAGTACGTGATCCAGCCGGACGGCTCGCTCGTCGGCTTCGCCCGCAGCGGCGGCTCGGACGCGCCGGTCTTCAAGTACGCCAAGAAGTGAGGCACCGCCACCCCGGGAAATGCGGTCGGCGCGAGATGCGCTGACCCCCCGTCGCGGGCGGGGCGGGACGGGCCGAACGGCCTGCTCCGCCCCGCCCGCGATTATTCGCCGGCCCCGCGCGTTGGGCATGGGAGGATGCGAAGCATCAGCCTGACGAAGGAGTCCTGCGAGTGCCCGGCACCAACCTGACCCGTGAGGAGGCCCGCACCCGGGCCGACCTCCTGCACGTGGACGCGTACGACATCGAGCTCGACCTGAGCTCGGCCCGCGAAGGAGGCACCTTCCGGTCCACCACCGTGGTCCGGTTCACCGCGAGCACCCCCGGCGCGGCCACCTTCATCGACCTGGTGGCACCGAGCGTCGAGGAGATCACGCTCAACGGCGAGCGGATCGACACCGCGAACTTCGCCGACAGCCGGATCGCGCTGCCCGGCCTCGCCGCCGAGAACGAGCTGCGGGTGGTCGCCGACTGCGCCTACACCAACACCGGTGAGGGCCTGCACCGGTTCGTCGACCCGGTCGACGGCGAGACCTACCTGTACACCCAGTTCGAGGTGCCGGACGCCCGCCGCGTCTTCGCCTCCTTCGAACAGCCCGACCTCAAGGCCGCGTTCACCTTCCGGGTGACCGCCCCCCGGGGCTGGGTCGTGGTCTCCAACTCCCCCACCCCGGTCCCGACCGGCGAGGGCGACACCCAGGTCTGGACGTTCGAGCCGACCGGCCGGATCTCCACCTACATCACCGCGCTCGTCGCCGGCCCGTACGTCGGTGTCTTCGACAGCTACGAGAACGGCGACCAGAAGGTGCCGCTGGGCGTCTACTGCCGGCCCTCGCTGCGCGAGTTCCTGGACGCCGAGGCGATCTTCGCGGTCACCAAGCAGGGCTTCGACTACTTCCAGGAGAAGTTCGACTACCCGTACCCGTTCGCCAAGTACGACCAGCTCTTCGTCCCGGAGTTCAACGCCGGCGCGATGGAGAACGCGGGCGCCGTCACCCTGCGCGACCAGTACGTGTTCCGTTCCAAGGTGACCGACGCCGCGTACGAGCAGCGGGCCGCGACGATCCTGCACGAGCTGGCCCACATGTGGTTCGGCGACCTCGTCACCATGGAGTGGTGGAACGACCTCTGGCTGAACGAGTCGTTCGCGACCTTCGCCGAGGCCGTCTGCCAGGCCGAGGCCCCCGGCTCCAAGTGGCCGCACTCCTGGACCACCTTCGCCAACCAGATGAAGACCTGGGCGTACCGGCAGGACCAGCTGCCGTCCACCCACCCGATCATGGCCGAGATCAACGACCTCGAAGACGTCATGGTCAACTTCGACGGCATCACCTACGCCAAGGGCGCCTCGGTGCTCAAGCAGCTGGTGGCGTACGTCGGCCAGGACGCCTTCTTCCAGGGCGTGCAGGCGTACTTCAAGCGGCACGCCTGGGGCAACACCCGCCTGAGCGACCTGCTCGGCGCGCTGGAGGAGACCAGCGGGCGCGACCTCAAGGCCTGGTCCAAGGCCTGGCTGGAGACCGCCGGGATCAACGTGCTGCGCCCGGAGCTCACCCTCGACGGCGACGGCGCGATCGAGACCTTCACCGTCCTTCAGGAGGCCCCCGCGCTGCCGGCCGGCGCCCGCGGCGAGGCCGTGCTGCGCCCGCACCGGATCGCCATCGGCCTCTACGAGCCGGCCGACGGCGCGCTGGTGCGCACCGGCCGGATCGAGCTGGACGTCGACGGCCCGCGCACCGACGTCCCGGAGCTGGTCGGCCGCCACCGCCCGGCCGTCATCCTGCTCAACGACGACGACCTCTCCTACGCCAAGGTCCGCCTCGACGAGGACTCGCTGGCCGTCGTCACCGAGCACCTCGGCGGTTTCGCCGACTCGCTGCCGCGCGCCCTGTGCTGGGCCTCCGCCTGGGACATGACCCGCGACGGCGAGCTGGCCGCCCGCGACTACCTCGCGCTGGCGCTCTCCGGCCTGGAGCGGGAGTCCGACATCGGCGTCGTCCAGTCGGTGCACCGTCAGGTCAAGCTGGCCCTCGACGCCTACGCCGACCCGGCCTGGCGCGAGCAGGGTCTGGCCCGCTGGGCCGAGGCCGCCGAGGAGCGGCTGCGCGCCGCCGAGCCCGGCAGCGACCACCAGCTGGCCTGGGCCCGCACGCTGGCCGGCGTCGCCCGCACCGACGGGCAGCTCGGTCTGCTCGCCGGGCTGCTGGACGGCTCGGTCGAGCTGAAGGGCCTGGCCGTGGACACCGAGCTGCGCTGGACGCTGCTCGCCCGGCTGGCCGCCACCGGCCGCGCCGACGACGCGGCGGTCGAGGCCGAGCTGGCCCGCGACAACACCGCGGCCGGCCAGGAGCACGCCGCCAGCTGCCGGGCCGCCCGGCCGACCGCCGAGGCCAAGGCCGCGGCCTGGGCCTCCGTGGTGGAGTCGGACACGCTCACCAACTACGTCCAGGACGCGGTGATCGCCGGCTTCCAGCAGGCCGACCAGCGCGAGCTGCTCGCCCCCTACACCGCGAAGTACTTCGCGGCCGTCAAGGGCGTCTGGGAGACCCGCAGCCACGAGATCTCGCAGCAGATCGTCGTCGGCCTGTACCCGGCGCTCCAGGTCGAGCAGGCCACCCTGGACGCCACCGACGCGTGGCTGGCCTCGGCCGAACCGGCCCCGGCGCTGCGCCGGCAGGTCGTCGAGGCGCGGGCCGGTGTGGAGCGCGCGCTGAAGGCCCAGGCGGCCGACCGGGCGGCGGGCGCCCGGAGCTGATCCCGCGGGAACGCCCGAAGGGGCGCCGGACCTGGTCCGGCGCCCCTTCGGGGTCTGTACGGGTCCTGTGGCGGGCCCTCGGGCTACTTCTTCTTGGCCTTGCCGCCGTACGGCAGACCGGCCAGGGCGGCGATGATCACGAAGGCCGCGATCGGGGCCAGCACGTACAGGCCGAGGGTCTGGGCGACGCTCAGGCCGCTACCCGGGTCGTCGCCGTCGTCCCGGGTGAGGGCCATGGCGGGCGACGACAGCAGCATCATCAGCGTGACCGTTGCGGAGACCGCGCCGGCTCGCAAAGCGTTCCTCTTGTCCACGTCGCCCAACTTACCCGTCGTTTACGCGGGCGCGCTCGGCGGGGTCGGCCTTTCGGACCGGGTCGGCGGGGGCTGGGTCGGCGGGGGCTGGGGTACCGGGGCCGCCCGGCGGGGACGGCTGTGGCTGCGGCCCGGCGCGCAGGAGATCGGGCAGGGCCCGGGCGGCCGGTACCGCGGCCAGGGCGTCCAGCGTCACCGGGTGGCCCTCGGCGTCGGCGACCGGCAACCGCCAGTTGGGGTACTGGTCCCAGGTGCCGGGCAGGTTCTGCGGGCGCGGATCGCCCACCAGGTCCGGCAGCCAGACGCCGACCAGCCCGGCCGGGGTGGCCGCCAGGAAGCGGTACAGCGCCTGCGCGGAGAGCGGCTCGCCCTCGGCCAGCAGGCCCAGCCGGAGCAGTTCCGCCCGCCAGTCGGCCAGCTCCGCCGCCGCCTCGGCCTGCTCCTCGCCGAGCGCGCGGGCCAGCAGGCCGAGCCGGTGCCGCAGTTCGACGTGCTCGCCGGAGAGCCGGGCCGCGGTGCTCGGCAGGTCGTGGGTGGTCAGGGTGGCCAGGCTGCCCGGCCGCCAGCGTTCGGGGGGCAGGATCTCCCCCTTGGCCTGCCAGTCCCGCTCGAACCAGAGGACGGACGTGCCGAGGATGCCGCGCGCCGCCAGCTCCTCCCGCACCCCCGGCTCCACCGTGCCCAGATCCTCGCCGATCACGGCGGTACCGGCCCGGTGCGCCTCCAGGGCGAGCACCCCGAGCATCGCCTCGGCGTCGTAGCGGACGTAGGCGCCCTCGGTCGGCGCGTGCCCGGCCGGCACCCACCAGAGCCGGAACAGGCCCATCACGTGGTCGACCCGGATCGCCCCGGCGTGCCGGGCGGCGGCGCGCAACAGCTCGGCGTACGGGGCGTAGCCGGCCGCGGCGAGCGCGTCCGGGCGCCAGGGCGGCAGGCCCCAGTCCTGGCCGTGGGCGTTGAACGCGTCCGGCGGTGCGCCGACCGAGATGCCGCCGGCCAGCACGTCCTGGAGCACCCAGGCGTCGGCGCCGTCCGGGTGCGCGCCGACCGCCAGGTCGTGGATCAGGCCGACGGGCATCCCGGCGGTCTCGGCGGCCCGCTGGGCGTGGGCGAGCTGCTGGCCCACCTGCCAGGCGAGCCAGCGGTGGAACTCGGCCCGGTCCGCCAGCTCCTCGGCGGCGCGGGCGGTCTGCGGGCCGTCCGGGTGGCGCAGGTCCTTCGGCCAGCCGTGCCAGTCGGCGCCGTGCACCTCGGCGAGGGCGTTCCAGAGCGCGTGGCGTCGCAGCCACTCGCCCTCACGGGCCTGGTACGCCTGGAAGGCCGCCTCCCGTCCCACGCCGCGCGGCACCTGGTACAGCAGTTGCAGGGCCTCGCGCTTCAGCGCCCAGACGGCGTCCCGGTCGATCAGCCCGTCGTGGCTCAGCACCTCGGCCCGCAGCCGCGCCGCGCGCCGGCCCAGCTCCTCCGCCTCGGCGCGCTGCTCGCCCGTCAGATAGCCGTACTCGGGCACCGCCTCGATCCGCAGGTGCACCGGGTCGGCGAAGCGGCGGGAGGAGGGGCGGTACGGGGAGGGGTCGGAGGGGACGGCGGGCAGGGCGGCGTGCAGCGGGTTGATCTGCACGAAGCCCGCGCCGAGGCCGCCCGCCCACTGGGCGAGCTCGACGAGGTCCCCTAGGTCGCCCATGCCCCAGGAGCGGTCGGAGAGCACGGAGTACAGCTGGGCGAGGAAGCCCCAGCCGCGGCCGGGGAGCTGGGGCAGCCGCTCCGGTGCGACGATCAGCGGCGCCCGGCCGCTGCGCTCCGGGGTCTCCGCCGTGAGGGTGTGCCGCCCGAGCGGCAGGTCGGCGGGCAGCCAGTGCGAGTGCCCGCGCGGCAGCTCCCAGCGGCCGCCGTCCTCCAGCTCGACGGTCAGCCGCGCGTCGGCCGGCACGTCCAGCGCGGTGCGCCGGCCGGCCCGGACCACCACGCACGGCGGCAGCAACCGGGCCGCCAGCGCTGCCCGGTGACGCTCCAGCGCCTCCCGGGCGGCCTCCGGCGTCCCCGCCTCCACCCCGAGCGCGGCCAGCACCGCCACCAGCGTCCGCGCCCCCACCGGCACGGCCCCGCTCCCCGGGTTGTACCTCGTGTCCACCCCGTACGCGTGCGCCAGCGCCACCAGTTCGGCCGGAGGCGCCGGCGCGTCCTGCGCCGGCACCTCAAGGCTGTCGGCTCCGTTACGGTCGAGATAAGCGGCCACTCGCGGCTCCTGCGATGTCTCGGCAACGCCCTGTCAGGACAGCCACAGTCCTACCCGCGTGACGGGCCGGTGACCCGGCGCGACACGGGCGCGCTACGCCCGGGGCACCTCGGTCGGCGCGCTGCTCGGGCATCCGCGGCAGGATCGACTGATTGTCCGACTCCGGCCGCGGCCCGGGCCCGCGACGCCGGTCGGTGTCGCGGGCCCGGGGTGTGTTCGGGGGCGGTCTTTACAGATGATCAAATAGGACAAACTTGGCATAGCCGTCGGTGACATTGACACCGGAACACCCAGCTGGTGGGCTTTGGCCGCGATGTGGTTCCAGCCCGGCGAGGAGGCTCCTGTGCAAGCCCGAGTATCCGTCTTCGCCGGGCGGCGGCTGCGGCAGCAGGTGGAGCAGAGTGCCGCGCTGCGGGATGTGCTCCAGCATCCGGCGGCGGTCTCGGCGCGGCAGGTAACGGCGCGGACCTGCCGCCAGCTGGCGCCGCGGACGGCGGACCGGCTGATCGCGGATCTCAAGGGGACGGAGCCGTTGCTGGCCTCGGTGCGCGCCGAGCGGGCGGCGGCCGACCGGCCGGGGGCGCCGGGCCGGCGGACGCTGCGGCTCGCGGCGACGCTGTCGGCGGCGGCCGTGGTCGGCGGGCTGCTGGCGGGGTCCGTGCCGTCGGTGGCGTACGCGGCGGCGCCGGGGCCGGATGTGGTGAGCAGCGCGCCGCAGACCCCGCTGGGCAGTGTGAGCAACCCTCAGGTGTTCCCGCGGCCGCAGGAGCAGAGTGTGGCCGGGAAGCCGGTCGCGGTGCCGGCGGCGGTGACGCTGGTGGTCGCGCCGAAGGCGGACCACGGTGCGGTGGACGCCGTCCGGGAGGTGCTGGAGATCGCCGGGGCGACCTCGGTGACGCCGCAGGAGGAGGCCGACGCGCCGGCCGCCGGTTCGCTGGTGGTGTACGTCGGCGGGCCCGCCGAGGGCGCGGGCGGCGCGGTGGACAGGGTGCTGCGCGGGCTGACCGCGGCGGCCGGCGGCAAGGACGTCGCCGCGCCCTCGCCCGGCGGGCTGCCGGCCGGCGGGTACGTGCTGTCGGCCGGTCAGCTGCCGGCCCAGGGCGGCGGGACGTACGGCGCGGTGGTGCTGGCCGGCACGGACGCGGCCGGGACGTTCTACGCCGCGCAGAGCCTGCGCCAGCTGCTCGCGGCGGTGCCGGCCGGGCAGGGGCAGGCGCCGGGTGCGGCCGGTCTCGGCCTGCCGGGCATCACGCTGCGCGACTGGCCCTCGGGCGCGCCGGTGCGGGGCACCGCCGAGGCGTTCTACGGCACCCCGTGGAGCCAGCAGCAGCGGCTGGACCAGCTGGACTTCCTCGGCCGTTCCAAGCAGAACTTCTACCTCTACGCCCCGGGCGACGACCCGTACCGGCTCTCCCGCTGGCGCACCGCCTACCCGCAGGCGCAGACCGAGGAGCTGCGCGCGCTGGGCGCCCGGGCCTGGCGCAACCACGTCACCCTCGGGTACTCGATCGACCCCGGGCAGTCGTTCTGCTACAGCTCGGGCCGGGACGCGGACGCGCTGGTGGCCAAGCTGGACGGGCTGCGCAAGCTCGGCTTCACCGCCTTCCAGCTGCAGTTCCTGGACGTCAGCTACGACGAGTGGCACTGCGGCGACGACCGCTCCAGGTACGGCACCGGGCCGGCCGCCGCCGCCAAGGCGCAGGCCGAGCTGGTGGCCAAGGTGCAGGACCGGCTGATCGCGAAGAACCCCGGGCTGGCGCCGCTCACCGTGGTGCCCACCGAGTACCACCAGCAGGGCACCACGCCCTACCGCAAGGCGCTGGCGGCCGCGCTGCCGGCCGGGGTGCAGGTCGCCTGGAGCGGTGTCGGGGTGATCCCGGAGAAGATCACGGGCGCTCAGGCCGCCGAGACCGGGGACCTGTACGGGCACCCGCTGGTCACCATGGACAACTACCCGGTCAACGACGCCACCCCGGACCGGCTCTTCCTCGGCGCTTACACCGGGCGCGACCCCGGGGTCGCCACCCGCTCCGCGGCGATGCTCACCGGCGCGATGCGGCAGCCGGTCGCCTCCCGGATCGCGCTCGCCACCGCGGGCGACTTCGCCTGGAACCCGTCCGGTTACAAGCCGGACGAGTCCTGGCAGGCCGCGCTGCGCTCGCTGGCCGGCCCGACCGGCGGCGGCGCCACGCCCGCCGGGGCGGCGCTCGCCGCCGTCACCGCGCTGGCCGGCAACAGCTCGTCCTCGCCGCTGTCCAAGCAGGAGTCCGGCTACCTCACGCCGCTGCTGGAGCGGTTCTGGGCCACCGCCGAGCCGAACGCCGGCGCCGCCCCCGACCTCGCCAAGCTGATACAGGCGGCGGCCCCGCTGCGGGAGGCCTTCGCCGCGATGGCGGACGCCCGGCAGACCCTGGCCGCCACCCAGGCCACCGCCCCGCTGGCCGCCGAGGCCGCCCCCTGGCTGGCCCCGCTGCACGACTACGGCCTGGCCGGGCAGGCCGCGCTGGACATGCTGCTGGCCCAGCACGGCGGCGACGGCCCGGCCGCCTGGAAGGCCCGGGTCGAGCTCAACAAGTTGCGCGAACAGCTCGGGCAGAGCCCGGCGACGGTCGGCGCGGGCGTGCTCGACCCGTTCCTGGAGCGCGCCGTCGCGGCCGCCGACACCTGGGCCGGTGTGGCCGGTGGCGGCGTCACGCCGACCACCACCCTGGGCACCGCGCACGACCACCTGCCGGCCCTGATGACCGACGGCGTCGCCGACACCTTCTACTGGAGCTCGGCACCCCCGCAGCCCGGCGACTCGGTGGGCCTGGACCTCGGCGGCGGCCGCCCGGTCGGCAGTGTCACCGTGCTGATGGGCTCCTGGGGCAGCGGCCCGGACGGCGCCAGCGCGATCGACGACTACATCCGCGACGGTGTCCTGGAGTACTCCACCGGCGAGGGCGGCTGGAAGCAGCTCGCCCAGGTGAAGAACCAGAAGAGCGTCACCGCGCAGCTGCCCGCCGGGACGGTCGTCCGGGCCGTGCGGCTGCGCGCCACCGCCGCGCAGAAGACCGCCGTGGCGGTGCGCGAGTTCTCCGTCACCGCGCCGGACGACGCCCCGGCCAGCGTCTCCGGCGGCCCCGGCGCCCTGCCCGGCTCCTCGCCGTCCGCCGTGCTGGACGGCAACCCGGACACCGCCTACCGGGCGGCCACCGCGCCGACCGCGACGGACGAGCCGCTCACCGTCGAGCTGGGCGCGGCCCGCCCGCTGGACCGGCTCACCGTGCTCACCGACCCGGGCGTGCGGGCCACCGCCACCGTCTCGGTGCGCCATGCCGACGGCACCTGGGTGCAGATCGGCACCGTCCAGCCGGGCTACAACGAGCTGTCGGCCGGCGGCCAGGTCGCGGACGCGTTCCGGCTGGCCTGGAAGCCCGGCGGGGAGCCTCCGGTGGTCAACCAGGTGATCCCCTGGTACGCGGACGCCCCGGCGGCCCGGCTGAGCCTCTCCGACCCCGCGCTGGACGTGGTGACCGGCGCGGCCGCCCCCACCCAGACCCGGGTGACGGTCGAGGCGGGCCGCCCGGAGGGGACCGCCGGCGAGCTGCGGACCGAGGTGCCGGCCGCGGCCAAGGGCCTCACGGTGGCCCCGGCGGCCGGGCTGACCGTGCCGCGCGGGGGCCGGGTGGGCGTGCCGCTGCTGGTCACGGCCGCGCCGGGGACGCCGTCCGGGACGTACCAGGTGCCGGTGCTGTTCGTGGCCGGCGCGACCACCGTGCGGCAGGTGCTCCAGGTGCACGTGGTGCCGCCGACCGGCGGCCCGGACCTGGCCGTCGGCGCGCAGGCGACCTCCTCGGGCGACGAGACCTCGTCCTTCCCCGCCTCGGCGGTGGCCGACGGCGACCCGAAGACCCGCTGGTCCTCGCCGGCCCGGGACGACGCCTGGGTGCGGCTGGAGCTGCCGCAGGCCGCCCACCTGGGGGCGGCGGTGCTGCACTGGCAGGCCGCGTACGCCTCCGCGTACAAGATCCAGACCTCGCCGGACGGCGTCACCTGGACCACGGTGGCGACGGTGGACGACGGCAAGGGCGGTGACGAGACGGTGCGCTTCGACGCGCCGGGGGCGAGGTTCCTGCGGGTGCAGGGCGTGGCCAGGGCCACCAAGTACGGCTACTCGCTCTGGGGCGTCGAGCTGTTCGCCGTCACTCCGGAGGCCCCGCCGGCCGGTCAGCCGAACCAGCCCGGTACGCCGGGTGCGCCCGGCACCCCCGCCCAGCCGGTGACGCCGCCGGTGGCGCCCGGCACCCCGCCGCAGAAGCCGTAGCGGAGTCTGCGGCGCAGTCCGTCGCGGAGTCCGCGGCAGGCCCCGGACGGCGGGCCGCCGCGCTCCCCGGGGCGGGGTGCGCGGCGGCCCATGAGGCGTACCGGAGATATGACGGGCAAGCCCTTGTGGAGCGGGATCAGGCGGAGAGCGGTTCGGGATGCTCACCGCGGCGGACGGGGGGCTGGTGGGCGGAGTGCGCCCGGCCGAGGGGCACGGGGTGCGCGGCCTCGGTATGGTCGTGGTGCTCGTACTCGCCCCACTGCGGGGCGCGCATCAGGTCGCCGCCGCCGTAGGGCTCCAGATAGGGCCGCCAGCGCGGGTCCTTGATCCCGGTGCCGATGATGCGCCAGGCCAGCCCGCTGGGCGGGGCCGGTGGGCGCTTCATCCGCCAGCCGAGTTCGGTGAGGTGGCGGTCGGCCTTGGTGTGGTTGCAGCGGCGGCAGGCGGCCACCACGTTGTCCCACCGGTGCTGGCCGCCCCGGCTGCGCGGGATGACGTGGTCGACGCTGGTGGCGGCGGCCCCGCAGTAGACACAACGGCCGTGGTCACGGGCGAACAGCGCCCGGCGGGTGAGCGGGACGGGCCCGCAGAACGGGACCCGGACGAAGCGGGTCAGACGGACGACGGACGGCGCCGGAAGGGCGCTGGTGGCGCTGTGCAGAGTGACTCCCGAGTCCTCCAGGCTGACCGCCTTGTGGTTGAGGACCAGGATGAGTGCGCGGCGCATCGATACGACGCCGAGTGGCTCGTAGGACGCGTTGAGGACCAGGACATGCGGCACGGATGCCTCCTTGGACGCCTGCGGCGCGTGGCTCGCGCCGGGACGAGCGGTTGGATCACACAGCGGGTGCGTGATCTCCCCCAGTGTCGCCTTACGCCTTTGTACGGCGCCACCACTCCTGTGTAACGGACCTGACGTGAACTCCGGGTGTGGCTTCTGTCATACCCGGTATGCCCGGGCGAAGGACGGGTTGCACCCGGGCGCCCTCCCGGGGGACGGCTCGGCCGGTCGGAGCAGCGGCGTGACCGCCGCCGACGGGGTGGTGTGGGGGGCGCGACGGTGCGTTGACGGGGCGTCCGGGCCTGGTCCGCGCGCCGTCGGCGTGTCCGACGGGTGGTTCGGCGGCGGATAGGCTAAGGCGGACGGTCCGCAGGCCCCGGGGCGACCACCGCCACTGCCGGCGGGCCCGCCACGCTCCCTGCAGGAAGGTCCCGCACGTGTCCTGGTCCGGTGCCGCCGGCCTCCTCGCCGACGCGTCCACGAAGCTCACGGCCGCGGCGCTCTCGGCGACCACAGCCTCGTCCACGACGCCGAGCCCGTCCCCGAGCCCCACGGCGCCCGAGCTGCCGCAGCTCGACCTCAGAATCCCCACCAGCGCGCAGGAGGTCAGCGACACCACCAGGCAGGCGGCCGGCTGGCTCGACTCGCACTGGCAGGACTGGCTGGCCGGCGGGGTGCGGATCGTCTTCATCATCGTGCTGGCCCTGGTGCTGCGGGCCGTGGTGCGCAAGCTGATCACCCAGCTGATCGCCCGGATGATCAAGCCGGGCGAGGCCGACGACGAGCCGGGCCGGCTCGGCGGGCTGCTGGCCAACACCGGGGTGGTCAACCCGGAGCGCCGGCAGCAGCGCTCGGAGGCGATCGGCTCGGTGCTGCGCAGCGTGGCGTCGTTCTCCATCCTGGGCACGGCGGCGCTGATGGTGCTCTCGGCGCTCGGGGTCAATCTGGCACCGCTGCTGGCCAGCGCCGGTGTGGCCGGTGTGGCGATCGGTTTCGGCGCGCGCAACCTGGTGACGGACTTCCTCTCCGGGGTCTTCATGATCATGGAGGACCAGTACGGCGTCGGCGACGAGATCGACACCGGGGTGGCCTCCGGCACGGTGCTGGAGGTCGGCCTGCGGGTGACCAAGCTGCGCGGCGCGAACGGCGAGATCTGGTACATCCGCAACGGCGAGGTGAAGCGGATCGCCAATATGAGCCAGGGCTGGTCGACGGCCTCGGTGGACGTGCAGGTCGGCTACCGGGAGGACCTCGTCCAGGTCGAGGCGCTGATCCAGGAGACGGCGGAGGCGCTGGCCAAGGAGGCGCCGTTCGACGAGCTGGTCTGGGCGCCGGTCTCGATCCTGGGCGTGGAGTCGGTGGCGGTGGACTCGGTGGTGCTGCGGGTCGAGGCCAGGACGGCGCCGGGCAAGGCTCCGATGGTGGCGCGGGCGCTGCGGCAGCGGCTGAAGACGGCCTTCGACCTGGCCGGGATCAAGGTCAAGGAGGAGGTCCCGGCGGCGGCCGCCGACACCGGAGCGGCCACCGGCACGGCCGCCGCCGCGGTGGTGCTGACGACCGCCTCGGCGACCACGCCCGCCGATGCCGCGCCGCCGTCCGCGCTGGCGGACCCGGCGTCGCCGCGCTCCCTGGCGACGGCGCCGATACCGGCACCGTTGCGGCCCGCCGAGGACGGCGCCAAGGCGCCCTGAGCGGCCGCCCGGCTCCGGGCCGGGTCCGTCCGTACACCGCCGAGCCCCGCTCCCCCTTCGCCCAGGGGGAGCGGGGCTCTCGCGTGTGCGGGCACGGCGGACCGGGGCGGGGCGCGAGCAGGCCCCGCGTGCGCGGGCTCACGCTTCGACGCGCCCGGGTAACGGTCCCGCGCGCCCGGGTAACGCTTCGGCATCCACCGGCCGGAGGGCCATTGACACCCCTCTGGCGGGGTCATACGGTCCTGTCACAAGCGAACTGGAAAGTTTCCTAACAGTTCGCCCGACGGTTCGTCCCGGGCACCGGCGCGTCACTCGGCCGCGCCCCCGGACACCCGCCGCCACCGGCCGAAAGAGGAGGATCGAGGCGTGACCAGGACCATCGGCTCCGCCCGAACCCCCCTCGCCGGCACCCCCAGCCTGCTGCGCGCCATCAACGACCGCGCCGCCCTCGAACTGCTGCTGGAGAACGGGCCGCTCTCCCGTACCCAGATCGGCACCCTGACCGGCCTCTCCAAGCCCACCGCCTCCCAGCTGCTGGCCCGCCTGGAGGCGGCCGGGCTGGTGCTGCCGGTGGGCACCACCGCGGGCGGCCCCGGCCCCAACGCGCAGCTGTACCAGGTGAATCCGGCCGCCGGCTACGTCGCCGGACTGGACGTCACCACCAGCCATGTCCGGATAGCGGTCGCCGACATCACCGGCACCACCCTCGCCGAGCACGTGGTGCCCACCAAGGGCTGGCCCGCGGCCGGCGTCGTCCCCCGGGTCGCCGAGGCGGTCGCCGGGACCGTCCACGCCGCCGGGCTCGCCGAGGACAGCCTGCGCGCCGTGGTGATCGGCGTCGGCGGCGCCCCCGACCCGGTCACCGGCAAGCTCCGCTACGCCTCCCACCTGCCCGGCTGGCACTCGCCGAGACTCGTCCAGGAGCTCTCGGAGGCGATCGGCGCGCCGGTGTCGATCGAGAACGACGTGAACCTCGCCGCCGTCGCCGAGCAGGCCTCCGGTGCGGCGCTGGGCTTCGAGGACTTCGTCCTGCTCTGGGCCGGCGAGGGCACCGGCGCCGCGATCGTGATCGCCGGCCGGCTGCACCGCGGGTTCACCGGCGGCGCCGGGGAGGTCGGCTACATGCCGGTGCCCGGCTCACCGGTCGTGCGGGACGTGCGCCGCCGCAACTCCGGCGGGTTCCAGGAACTGGTCGGCGCACCCGCCGTCCGGGCGCTGGCCCGGGAGCACGGGCTCGGCGCGCCCACCGCGGAGGAGTCGCTCGCGCGGGCCCTGGAGACCCCGGGCGCCGGCGACGAGTTCCTCGCCGCCCTGGCCGGCCGGCTCGCCGTCGGACTGGCCGTGATCGTCGCCGTCGTGGACCCCCAGCTCGTGGTGGTCTCCGGCGGTGTGCCGAGTGCGGGCGGCGAACGGCTGCGCGCACTCGTCGAGGAGGAGCTGGCCCGGATCTCGATCGCCCGGCCGGAAGTCCGCAGCAGCGCCCTGCCGGGCTCGCCCGTCCTGCTCGGCGCGCTGCAACGCGCGCTGGCGGCCGCCCGCGAGGCGGTCTTCTCCACTCACTGACCCGCCCACTGGTCCACCTGCGATCCACCCACTGATCCGCCCACCGACGCTCCCGCCCGCACCAGGCACCACCGGCACCACGCACCACCCGGCACCACCCGGCACCGCCTCGCACCACCACCAGCACTGCACCTGAAACCTCTCCCCCAACCCCCGAACGCGGGACCCGAGGCAATGACGCCTGCCCGCGCACCCCCAGGAGGACCTCGAAGTGCACACCACCTCCCGCAGAGGACGCCGTACGTTCGCCGCCGTCGCCGGCAGCGCCGTGCTGGCCCTGCTCGCCACCGCCTGCACCGGCAGCAACGACGACGGCGGCAACGACGACTCCGCCAGCGGCAAGGACGTCACCATCACCTTCTGGCACGGCTGGAGCCAGGACTCCGAGGTGAAGGCGATCAACGACAACATCGCCGCCTTCGAGAAGGCCCACCCGAACATCCACGTCAAGGCCGTCCCCAACATCGCCGACGACAAGGTCAACCAGGCCCTGCGGGCCGGCGGTGACGAGGCCCCGGACGTGGTCTCCTCCTTCACCACCAACAACGTCGGCATGTTCTGCTCGACGAAGGCCTTCGCCGACCTGAAGCCCTTCCTCGACAAGGACAAGATCGACACCGCGAAGACCTTCCCGGCCGCGATGCTCAACTACACGCAGTTCCAGGGCAACCAGTGCTCCCTGCCGCTGCTCGGTGACGCCTTCGGCCTGTACTACAACAAGGCCGCGTTCACCAAGGCCGGCATCACCACGCCGCCGAAGACCTTCAGCGAGTTCGCCGACGCCGCCGTCAGGCTGACCATCGCCGACGGCGACGGCTTCAAGCAGCTCGGCTTCATGCCGACCTACCACGGCTACGAGACCACCGTCGAGCACTTCCTCGGCCAGTACGGCCCGACGTACTTCGGCACCGACGGCAAGTCCAGCATCGCCACCGACCCGAAGGTCGCCGCGATGCTCAACTGGCAGAAGGGCCTGGTCGACAAGCTCGGCGGCTTCGACAAGCTGGAGAAGTACCGCTCCACCTTCGGCGAGGAGTTCAGCGCCAAGAACCCCTTCCACACCGGCCAGGTCGCGATGGCCCTGGACGGCGAGTGGCGCACCGCCTCGCTGGCCGCCGACAAGCCGGACTTCGAGTGGGCCACCGCGCCGTTCCCGGTGCCGGACGACCAGGCCGACAGCTGGGGCCGCGGCTACCAGACCGGCACCATCGTCGGCATCGCCAGCAGCAGCAAGAAGCAGGCCGCCGCCTGGGAGCTCGTCAAGTACCTGACCACCGACACCGACGCGGTGGTCAGCTTCGCCAACGCGATCCACAACGTGCCGAGCACCTTCGCCGCGCTCGACTCGCCGAAGCTGATCAGCGACGCCAACTTCAAGACCTTCCTCGACATCGCCAAGAACGCGCACTCGGGCACCACCCCGGCGAGCGTCAACGGCGGCGGCTACATCGTGTCGCTGCAGAACCTCGGCTACGCGTACGAGTCCGGCAAGCAGAGCGACCTCCAGGCCGGCCTCACCGCCACCGCCAAGGAGATCGACGCCGCCATCGCCCAGGCCAAGTAAGGGCCGGACGGAGCTCCCATGTCACTCGCGTTCGGCACCCGCAAGGGCACCGGACCGACCGACCCGGCGGCGCTCTCCTCGCAGCACCTGCTGCGCCGGAAGCGCCGCCGGGAGGCGGCCCGCACCCTCGCCTTCCTCTCCCCCTGGCTGATCGGCTTCTGCGTCTTCTTCCTGTACCCGCTGATCTCCACCGTCTACTTCTCCTTCATGAAGTACAACGGTTTCGGGGCCCCCACCTTCAACGGCCTGAAGAACTGGGACTACGTCTTCAACGACTACCCGTTCTTCTGGCAGGGCCTGCGCAACACCCTCTGGCTCGTCGTCATCATGGTCTCCCTGCGGGTGGTGTTCGGCCTCGGCATCGGGCTGCTCATCACCAAGGTGAAGACCGGCGCCGGCTTCTTCCGCACCGCGTTCTACCTGCCGTACCTGGCCCCGCCGGTGGCCGCCACGGTGGCCTTCGCCTTCCTGCTCAACCCCGGCACCGGCCCGGTCAACCACTTCCTCGGCGAACTGGGGCTGCCGCAGCCCGGCTGGTTCGCCGACCCCGACTGGTCGAAGCCCGCGCTCACCATGCTCGCCATGTGGGGCATCGGCGACCTGATGGTCATCTTCATGGCGTCCCTGCTGGACGTCCCCAGGGAGCAGTACGAGGCGGCCGAACTCGACGGCGCCGGACCGTTCCAGCGTTTCCGCTACGTCACGCTGCCGAACATCTCGCCGATCATCATGTTCTCGGTGGTCACCGGCGTCATCCAGAGCATGCAGTACTACACCCAGGCGATCGTCGCGGGGAAGGTCGCCGGCGGCATCGCGGGCAACTCCGGGCAGCAGTTCGAGCCCGGCTTCCCGCAGGGCTCCACCTGGACCCTGCCGCAGATGGTCTACAACCTCGGCTTCCAGCGCTTCAACAACGGCGCGGCCTGCGTGGTCGCCCTCGTGCTGTTCGCCATCGCGATGGCCGTCACCTCGCTCCTGCTGCGCCGCAAGTCCGGCTTCATGGCGAGCGACGACTAGCGGACCAGTGAGGACCCCACCATGACTCTCAGCACCACGCTCACCAAGACCCGCACACCGTCCGGCACTTCGGGCACCTCCGGCCCGCGCAGCGCCGCCGCCCGGGCCGCCCGCCGCCGCGCGGCGCTCAACTGGGTCGCCGTCCACTCGCTGGCCATCGCCGCCACGCTGTTCTTCCTGCTGCCGTTCGTCTTCGCCTTTCTCACCTCGGTGATGACGGACAGTCAGGCGCTCACCACCAACTACTGGCCCACCTCCTGGGAGTGGGGCAACTACCGCACGGTATGGGAGACCCCCGGCTTCCTGACCTGGTGGCGCAACACCCTGCTGTACGCCGGTCTCGGCACCGTCCTGACCATCGTCTCCAGCCTCCCGGTGGCGTACGCGCTCGCCAAGTTCCGTTTCAGGGGCCGCAATCTGGCCCTGATGGCCGTCATCTCGATGATGATGCTGCCGCCGCAGGTCACCATCATCCCGATGTACCTGTTCTGGTCGAAGCAGATGCACCTCACCGGCACCCTCTGGCCGCTGATCATCCCGATGGCCTTCGGCGACGCCTTCTCGATCTTCCTGCTGCGCCAGTTCCTGCTGACCATCCCCAAGGAGTACATCGAGGCGGCCCGGATCGACGGCTGCGGCGACCTGCGCACCCTGCTCAAGGTCGTGCTGCCGATGGCCAAGCCGGCCATCGCCGCCGTGGCGCTGTTCCAGTTCTTCTACGCCTGGAACGACTACTTCGGCCCGCAGATCTACGCCAGCAACAAGCCCAGCGCCTGGACGCTCTCCTACGGGCTGGAGTCCTTCAAGAGCGCCCACCACACCAACTGGAACCTCACCATGGCCGCCACCCTGCTGGTGATGGCACCGGTGATCATCCTCTTCTTCTTCGCACAGAAGGCCTTCATCGAAGGCGTGACACTGACAGGGGTCAAGGGCTGATGTCCGCACTCAAGCTGGCCATCGTAGGCGGCGGATCGACGTACACCCCGGAGCTGATCGACGGCTTCGCCCGGTTGCGCGACACCCTGCCGATCGGCGAACTCGTCCTGATCGACCCGGCCGCCGACCGGCTGGAGCTGATCGGCGGGCTGGCCCGGCGGATCTTCGCCAAGCAGGGCCACGGCGCGGTCGTGACGACCACCACCGACGTCGAGGCCGGTGTCGCCGACGCCGACGCGGTGCTGCTCCAGCTGCGGGTCGGCGGACAGGCCGCCCGCAACCGGGACGAGACCTGGCCGCTGGAGTGCGGCTGCGTCGGCCAGGAGACCACCGGGGCCGGCGGCCTGGCGAAGGCCCTGCGCACCGTCCCGGTGGTGCTGGACATCGCCGAGAAGGTCCGCCGCACCAACCCCGACGCCTGGATCGTCGACTTCACCAACCCCGTCGGCATCGTCACCCGGGCCCTGCGGAACGCCGGGCACAAGGCCGTCGGCCTCTGCAACGTGGCGATCGGCTTCCAGCGCCGCTTCGCCGGACACCTCGGCGTCGACCCCGAGCTGATCCGCCTGGACCACGTCGGCCTCAACCACCTGACCTGGGAGCGCGGCGTCACCCTGCTCGACGCCCCGGGCGCGTCCACCGGGCGCGAGGTGCTGCCCGAGCTGCTGGGCACGTACGGCAAGGAGATCGCGGCCGACCTGCACCTGCCGCAGCCCGTCATCGAACGGCTCGGCGTCGTCCCGTCCTACTACCTGCGCTACTTCTACCAGCACGACGTGGTGGTCCAGGAGCTCAAGGAGAAGGGCTCGCGGGCGGCCGAGGTCGCCGAGATCGAGCGGCAGCTGCTGGAGATGTACGCCGACCCGGCCCTGGACACCAAGCCGGAGCTGCTGGGCAAGCGCGGCGGCGCGTTCTACTCCGAGGCCGCGGTGCAGCTGATCGCCTCCCTGCTGGGCACCGACGGCCGGACCTCCGTCCAGGTCGTCAACACCCGCAACGACGGCGTGCTGCCGTTCCTGCCCGACGACGCCGTCATCGAGGTGCCGGCCGAGGTGGACGCGGCCGGTGTGCGCCCGCTGCCCCAGCGGGCCGTCGAGCCGCTGTACGCCGGCCTGATCGCCGCCGTGACCTGCTACGAGCACCTCGCGCTCGACGCCGCCCTGCGCGGCGGTCGCGACCGGGTCTTCGACGCCCTGCTCGCCCACCCGCTGGTCGGCCAGATCGAACTCGCCGACCAGCTGACGGACCGGCTGCTCGCGCACAACCGCGAGCACCTCGCCTGGGCCTGAGGCGCCCGCGTGCCCGGCCCGCGCCCCCACCGGGGCCACGGGCCGGGCCGCGAGGAGACCGACCACCCCCGGCCGGGGACAACGGCCGGGCCACGTACGAGCCGCGGGGACCTGATGACCCACCAGCCCGAACCACTTCTGCCCGGCGTTCTCGCCATCGACGCGGGCAACTCCAAGACCGACGTCGCCCTGATCGGCGCCGACGGCACCGTCCACGGCTCCGCCCGGGGCGGCGGCTTCACACCGCAGAAGACCGGCGGCGCGGCGGCCGTGGCCGGTCTCGCACCGCTGGTCGAGGAGGCGGCCGCCGCGGCCGGGCTCTCCCTGAACGGCATCCTGACCACCCACGTCAGCGCCTGCCTCGCCAACGCCGACCTCCCGGTGGAGGAGGAGGCGCTGCGCACCGCCCTGGAGTCGCACCCCTGGGGCGTCAGCAACACCGTCGCCAACGACACCTTCGGCCTGCTGCGGGCCGGCACCGACGGCCCGCGCGGCGTCGCCGTCGTCTGCGGCGCCGGCATCAACTGCGTCGGCCTGCTCCCCGACGGCCGCACCGCCCGCTTCCCCGCCCTCGGCGAACTCACCGGCGACTGGGGCGGCGGCGCCGGCCTCGCCGTCAGCAGCATGTGGCACGCCGTCCGCGCCGAGGACGGCCGCGGCGGCCCGACCGCGCTCGCCCGGGCCATCGCCGAGCACTTCGGCCTGCCGAGCACGGGCACGGTCGCCGAGGCCATCCACCTCGGACACCTGCCGTCGGCGCGGATGCACGAGATCGTCCGGGTGCTGTTCGCGGTCGCCGAGGAGGGCGACCCGGTGGCGCTGGAGCTGATCGACCGGCAGGCCGACGAGATCACCCGGCTGGCCGTCGTCGCGCTGCGGCGGCTCGACCTGCTGGACTCGCCCACGCCGCTGGTGCTGGGCGGCGGCGTGCTCGCCTCCCGGCAGCCGCTGCTGCTCGACAACCTGACGGCCCGGCTGGCCGCCGCCGCCCCGCTGGCCGAGCCGCGGGTCGTGGTCGCTCCGCCCGTCCTGGGCGCGGCGCTGCTGGGCCTGGACCACCTGGGCGCCGGCGCCGGGGCGCAGTCCCGGCTCCGCGAGGCGTACGACACCGCACGGCCCGTCGCGGCGTAACGCCCGTCCGGACACTCCGCCCCCGACCGGTCCGCACACCCGTCGGGGGCGGCCCGCGTGGAACCGCGGCCGGGGCGGGCGTCGTGTACGGAGGTGCCGAATCCGGTCACGCCCCAGGGAGACTTGCGTCATGACCGCGCCCCGTCTGCTGCTCGCCGCCCTGCTGCTCTGTACGGCCGCCCTCGGCCTCTCCGCCTGCACCCCGGTGGACGAGGACCCGACGGTGGCCGCCGCCGGCGAGTTCGACGACGGTGACGACGACGGCGACGGTGCCGACGGTCCGACCGTCGCCCTGGTCTCCCCCGCGGCCGCCGCCTGCACCACCGCCGCCGAACGCCCCGGCCACCGCGTCCTCCAGGTGGTCACCGTGGCCCGCGACCAGCTCACCGCCCGCCCCACCCGGTTCGTCTGCGGCCCGGACATCCCCGACGACGGCTACTACGAGCCCACCGGCTCCCCCGCCCGCTACACCTTCGCCGCCACCGCGACCGCCACCCTGGTCGATCTGGAACACGCCGAACCGGCGAGGCCGGTACCGGTGCCGGAGCTGGTCGACCACCTCGACGACTGCCTCGCGGACCGCGAACCCGAGCCCCCGTACGGCTGCTACGGCAGCGACTACGACGTGGTGCTGGACTCACGCGGCCGGATCATGCGGATCGGGGAGCTGTACCACCCCTGAGGGCTCATGAGGTCCTGCCCCGGGGACGGCGTCCCGGGCCGGTGGAGCGGTGGGCTTCTCCCCATGGTGCGACCGGTGGTGATGCCCGATCAGTGACGCCGGCCAATGATCACCTCGCCGGGCGGCTTTGTATCGTTGGTGGACGGAACGTGTCGTAATCGATCCCATCGCGCGCCGCGTGAGGGAGGACGGAGATCGCCGATGACCACCGACGCCACTCGAAGGATCATTGTGGTCCGTCATGCGCGGGCCGAGCGGGAGACACAGGTCGACCACGAGCGCCACCTGGACGACCAGGGCCGCACGGACGCGCCGCTCGCCGGACGGTGGCTCGCCGGGTCCGGCCTCACGCCCGGTCTGGCGCGTGTCTCCGACGCCGTCCGCACCAGGGAGACCTGGGAGTTGATGGCCCAGGAGTTTCCGGAGAAGCCCGCGGCCGGCTACGAGGAGGCGCTCTACACGCCCGGCCACGACGAGGGCGGGCTCGGCGGGCTGATCGCGCTCGTGAACGGGACCTCCGACGAGGTGAACGACCTGCTCGTGGTCGGCCACAATCCCGAGATGCACGCGCTGGCCGACACCCTCGCCGGGGAGGCGGAGGGAGACCTGCGCGCCCGCATGGAGCGGTCGGAGTTCCCCACCGCCGCCGTCGCCGTCCTGGCGTTCAGCGGCTCCTGGAAGAGCCTCGGGCCCGGCAGCGCGCGGCTCGTCGGCTACTGGACCCCGCAGGGCTGACGCCCAGCGGCCCTTGCCGGGTACGGAGTCGGGCCGGCGGTGCTACACCGCTGCCGCCGTGCGCGGGCAGGGGCCGAAGACCAGGCGGTCGCGGGCGGTCCGGTCGGCCTGACCTGGCCGGGGTCGCCGACCGCCTCGGTACCCAGGACGCGGCGGCCCGCCGCTCGTCCGGCACGGGGGCGTGCGGGGAGAACGGCATGCCGCCGGGGCCCGGGTGCGGGTCAGTGCCCGGTCGTGGTCGTGAAGCCCTCCGGCGCGCGGAGGTCGATCGCCCCGGTGTGGTCGGTCGACACCTCGATCGGCAGGCCCGCCACCGTCAGACCGGTCACGCGCAGTGCCTCGTACCCGGGCGTGATGTGGGAGCGGACCCGCAGCCGCCGGTTGGGCGCGTCGGCCTCCAGGCCGAGCAGTGCCTGGAGGACCAGCACGGAGGAGGCCGCGGCCCAGGCCTGGGGCCGACAGGACGCCGGGTACGGGACCGGTCGGGCGTACTGGCCGCGGGGGTGGCCGGCGAACAGCTCGGGGAGCCGCTGGTCGAAGGCCGCCGCGGCGCGGACCAGACCGGCGGCCAGCGGCGCGGCGGCGTCGTGCAGGCCCGCGCGGGCCAGGCCGTGGACGGCGATGGCGCTGTCGTGCGGCCAGACCGAACCGGTGTGGTAGCCGAGCGGGTTGAAGCCGGCCGCGTCGGCGTCGAGGGTGCGCAGGCCGAAGCCGCTGTCCATGCCCGGGGCGGTGAGCCGCCGGGCGACCAGCGCGCTCTCCTCCTCGTCGAGCAGGCCGGTGCCGAGGAGGTGCCCCATGTTGGAGGCGATGGAGTCGACCTTCCGCTTGTCCCGGTCGAGGGCGACGACCGGGTACGGGCCGTGGGCGTCCTCGGCCCAGAAGTGGGCGCGGAAGCGCAGCCGCAGGTCCTCCGCCCACTGCCGCCAGCGGTCGGCGCCCGGCCGGCCGAAGGCGTCCAGCAGCGTGGCCGCCGCGACGGCGGCCTCGTGGGCGTAGCCCTGCACCTCGCTGAGCGCGATGGGCGCGTCGGCGATCCGGCCGTCGCGGAAGCGGATGCTGTCGGAGGAGTCCTTCCAGCCCTGGTTGGACAGGCCGGTGCCGGAGGTGTCCACGTACTCCAGGAAGCCGTCGCCGTCGGCGTCGGCGTGGTGCTCCAGCCAGGTCAGCGCGGATTCGGCGTACGGCAGCAGTTCCTCGACCTGGTCCCCGGGCAGGCCCCAGCGCCAGGCGTCGTGCAGCAGGGTGATCCAGAGCGGGGTGGCGTCGGCGGTTCCGTAGTAGCAGGGCGGCAGTTGGGAGCCGGCGTCGAGGTGCTGCTCCTCGCGGCGGACCTCGTGGAGGATCTTGCCGGGCTGCTCCTCGGTCGCCGGGTCGACGGCCCGCCCCTGCCGGCGGGCCAGGGTGCGCAGCGTCCCGGCGGCGAGGTCGGTGCCGAACGGGAGCATCATCCGGGCCGCCCAGAGGGAGTCCCGGCCGAACAGGGTGAGGAACCAGGGTGCTCCGGCGCCGAGGAAGTGGTCCTCGGGCCGCAGCGGGTCGGAGAGCAGGAGTCCGCGCAGGTCGCGGTGGGAGCGGTCGATCCAGTGGGCGAGGTGGTGGTCCCGTCCGGTCACCTCGGGGGTGTTCCACGGGGCGGCGTCGGCGGAGGGCGCGGGGAAGAGGTCGCCGTCGCGGTGTTCGGCGGTGCACTCCAGGACGGCCTGCCAGCTGGCGCCGGGCGCGAGTTCGAGGTCGAAGCCCAGGACACCGGTGTCGGTGGCGCGGTGGTCGGGTACCGGTGAGACGGTGAGGGTGGCGGTGAGCGGTCCTTCGGACCAGCGGAGGCCGTCCTGGTGGGCGGCGGGCGCGGTGGCGGGGACGTCGCGGCCGGCCTTGACCTCGTCCATGGCGGCGAAGTCGCTCTCCGCGCGCAGGTCGAGGCGGAGCCGGGCGGTGAGGCCGCCCGCGTTGCGGACGGTGTAGCGCTCGGTGAGGCGGCCGGGCCGGAGCTCGCGGCGGCGTTCCAGGGTGACGGCCGGGTCGGCGGTCAGCTCGGCGAGGCCGCGCAGCACGGTGACGAAGGTGGTCTGTCCGTCGTCGCCCTGCGCGGTGGCGACGGGTGCGTTGGGAACGCCCGGGACGCCGATCTCCAGGCGCGAGAGGAACCGTCGGTCGCCGTGGTAGAAGCCGTCCGCGCCGCCGCCGACCTGGCCGTCCGAGCGCGAGGCGCAGAAGCTCGGGGCGGCCACCGAGAGCTGGGCGTCGTGCAGAAACGGCTGCAGGCTGATCTCTGACATGGCCTCGGCATCCTCGTTTTGGGGCTTGACAGTTGCTTCCATCCGGGCGCAACCTTTCTGTCATTGGAGCGTTCCAAAACACTAACCCCCTGGTGGGGCTAATGGAACACCGTCTTGGAACGCTCCAAGTAATTCGCCGAACGAGACCGAACCCCGGGACCACCGCCATGCCTGCAAGCTCCTCCCCCGCGCCGAAGGCGGGCTCGTCGGTGACGCTCGAGATGGTCGCCGCCCGGGCGGGCGTGGCCCGTCAGACGGTCTCCAACGCCATCAACTCCCCCGAACTGCTCCGCCCGCAGACGCTGGAGCGGGTCCAGCGCGCGATCGACGAGCTCGGCTACCGGCCGCACCGGGCCGCCCAGGCGCTGCGGACCAGGGCCAGCAAGCTCATCGGCTACGGCATCCGGCCGAGCCTGGCGGGCGCCCCGACCCCGGTGCTCGACCAGTTCCTGCACTCCCTCTCCGAGGCCGCCGACCAGGCGGGCTACCGGGTGGTGCTGTTCGCCGCCACCCCCGGGGACGACGAACTGGGCTGCTACCAGCGGCTACTGGACGAGCACGGGGCCGACGGATTCGTCCTGAGCGGCACCGATCGCGGCGACCGGCGTCAGGGCTGGCTGCACGACCGCGGCGTCCCGTTCGTCGCCTTCGGCCGTACCTGGTCCGGCCGGGACGTCGGCGACTGGGTCGACGTCGACGGTGCGGCCGGCACCGCGGCGTCCGTCCGCCGACTGGCCGGGCAGGGCCACGAGAAGATCGGCTTCCTCGGCTGGCCGAAGGGCTCCGGCGTCGGTGACGACCGTGCCCGCGGCTGGCAGACCACCATGCGCGAGCTGGGCCTCTCCGTCCGGGGCCGCCGGGTCGAGAGCCTGGACGACCCCGCGAGCGCCACCGAGGCCGCCGAGCGGCTGCTCGCGGGCGGTGCGACCGCCGCGGTGGCGGCGAGCGACACCCTCGCCGTCGGCTGGTACCAGGCGCTCCGCCGCAGCGGCCGCACGCCCGGCCCGGACGCGGCCGTCATCGGCTTCGACGACTCCCCCATCGCCCCGGCGCTCTTCCCCGCGCTGTCCAGCCTCGCCCAGCCGCTCGACGCGGTGGGCCGCGAGTGCATGCGGCTGCTCCTGGAACGCCTCGGCGACGCCCGGCGCCCGACCGAGCACGTGCTGCTCGCTCCCACGCTGGTCCTCCGCGACAGCGTCTGACCGCCCGGCCCGGTCCGCTTCGCCCTCCATCCCCCCCTCCAAGCACCCCCCACCCTCGCAAGGAGAACCTGCATGGCCACCACTCGCACCCTCGCCGCGGCCATCTGCGCGGTCGTCGCCCTCGGCGCCGTCACCGGCTGCTCCTCCTCCGGCGGCTTCAGCGACTCACCGGCCACGCAGGCCTCCGGCGAAGGCCAGAGCCTGAACGTGCTGATAGCCACCTCCGGCGACGCCGAGACCGCCGCGGTCAAGGCCGCCACCGCCGACTGGGCCAAGCAGACCGGCAACACCGTCACGGTGCAGATCGCCAGCGACATCAACCAGCAGCTCGGCCAGGCGTTCGCCGGCGGCAACCCGCCGGACCTCTTCTACGTCAACTCCGACCAGTTCGCGAACTACGCCAAGGGCGGCTCGCTGTACGCCTACGGGGACCAGATCCCCGACGCCTCGGACTTCTCCGAGCAGCTGCGCAAGGCGTTCAGCTACGACGGCAAGCTCACCTGCCTGCCCAAGGACAGCTCCACCCTCGCGCTGGCGATCAACACCACGCTCTGGCAGCAGGCCGGGCTGACCGAGGCCGACTACCCCACCAGCTGGCAGCAGCTCTCCGACGACGCCGCCAAGCTGACCAAGGACGGGACGACCGGTCTGGTCGTCGCCCCGGACTACCAGCGGCTCGGCGCGCTGATGAAGCAGGCCGGCGGCTGGATCACCAACCCCGAGCAGACCACGATGACCGCCGACAGCCCGGCCAACAAGCAGGCCCTGGAGTACGTGCAGTCCATGATGAAGGCCGGCTCGGCCAAGTACGTGGCCGAGGTGGACGCCGGCTGGGGCGGCGAGGCGCTCGGCAAGGGCAAGGCCGCGATGACCATCGAGGGCAACTGGCTCAAGGGCGCGATGGCCGCCGACTACCCGGACCTCTCCTACAAGGTGCTCCCGCTGCCCGCCGGCCCGGCGGGCCAGGGCACCCTCGCGTTCAGCAACTGCTGGGGCATCGCCGCCAAGAGCCAGCACCAGGCCGCCGGCGTCGACCTGGTCAAGCACCTGACCTCGGCGAACCAGCAGATGAACTTCGCCGACGCCTTCGGCGTGATGCCCTCGCGCACCAGCGCGCTGGCCACCTACGCCGAGAAGTACCCGCAGTCCAAGGCCTGGGTCGACGGGGTCGCCCACTCCCAGGCGCCGGTGACCATCCCCGGCTTCAACCAGGTGCTCACGCAGTTCAACACCGATCTGCAGTCGCTGAAGACCGGCGACCCGGCGACCATCCTCGCCAACCTCCAGCGCAACGGCGAGCAGGCCCTGAAGAATGCCAAGTAACAGCACGCCGGGCCGACGAAGCCTGCGTGAGGGAGCATGGGGCTGGCTGTTCGTCAGCCCCATGGTCCTGGTCCTCGGCCTGTTCCTCGTCCTGCCGATCCTGATGGCGCTCTGGGTGAGCCTGCTGCACTGGGACGGCCAGTCCAACCCGTTCAGCGGCCAGGCCGACTTCGTCGGACTGCAGAACTACCGCAACCTGTTCACCGAGGACGGGCTGGACCGCGCCCTCTTCGCCACCTCGATGCGCAACACGCTGTACTACGTGGTGCTCACGGTGCCGCTCCAGACGGTGCTGGCGCTCTTCCTCGCCATCATGGTCAACCAGCGGATGCTGCGCGGCAAGGGAGCGCTGCGGACGGTCTTCTACTTCCCCTCGGTCACCAGCTCGATCGCGATCTCGACGGTCTTCCTCTTCCTCTTCCAGGGCAGCGGCGCCGTCAACCGGATGCTGGGCTGGCTGGGCGTGAAGGGCCCGAACTGGTTCGCCGATCCACGCGGCATCGTCTGGGTCGTCCTCGGCTGGTTCGGCGTCTCCGGCCCCGCGCAGGGCGGGGGTTCGGCGGGCCACGGCCCGCTGGGCCTCTCCTGGTCGGAGTGGTTCTCCGGTCCGTCGGTGGCGATGTGCACCCTCATCCTGATGGCCGTCTGGACGACCTCCGGCACCTTCATGCTGATCTTCCTCGCGGCCCTGCAGAACATCCCCCGCGAACTGGAGGAGGCCGCCGCGCTGGACGGCGTCAACCGGCGCCAGCTGCTGCGCCACGTCACGCTGCCCGCGCTGCGGCCGGTGCTCTTCCTGGTCCTCACCCTCGGGCTGATCTCCACCTGGCAGGTCTTCGACCAGGTCTATGTGATGGGCAAGGGCGCCCCCGGCAACACCACGCTGACGCCCGCGTACCTGTCCTACTCGGCCGGCTTCGACAACGCCGACTACGGGCAGGGCGCCGCCATCGCGTTCGTCCTGCTCGCCATCATCCTGCTGCTCACGGCCCTGCAGCGCTGGGTCCTGCGCGAGCGGGACGCCAAGCCGAAGCGGAAGCCGAAGGGAGCCGGCCGTGCCACACGCTGACAAGCCCGAACAGGAGCGGCCGGTCCTCGGCCGCTTCCCGAGGCCGGTACGGATCCTGGGCTACACGGCCCTGGCCGGGTTCGCGCTGCTCTATCTGCTGCCGTTCCTCCTCCAGCTGGCGAACAGCTTCAAGACCGACCCGGAGGCGGCCGCCAACCCGATGTCGCTGTTCCCGGGCGACGGGACGCTCGCCGCGTACCGGCGGCTCTTCGGTCTGGCGGACGGCGTCGCGAACGTCCCGTTCCTGACCTGGCTGGGCAACTCCACGGTGATCGCCGTCCTGGTCACGGCCGGGCGGGTGCTGTTCGACTCGATGGCGGGCTACGCCCTGGCCCGGCTCCGGTTCCCCGGCCGCCGGCTGTTGTTCGCCTTCGTGCTCGCGGTGATGGCCGTCCCGGGCGTCGTGCTGCTGATCCCGAAGTTCCTGGTGCTGAAGAGCTTCGGCATGTTCGACACCTACAGCGGCATGATCCTGCCGCTGCTCGTCGACGCCGCGGGCATCTTCATCATGAAGCAGTTCTTCGAGTCGGTGCCGCGCGAGATCGAGGAGGCCGCCCGCATCGACGGCGCCGGTGTCCTGCGCGTCTTCTGGTCCGTCGTCCTGCCGATGTCCCGCCCCTCGCTGATCACGCTCACCGTGCTCTCCTTCCAGGGCTCGTGGAACGAGTTCACGCACTTCCTGGTCTCCACCCAGTCCAGCGAGCACGACACCCTGACCACCGGTCTGGCGCACTTCGTCTCCGGCGGGCTCGGCTCCGGGACGCAGTACCCGCTCAAGCTGGCGGCGGCGCTGGTCTCCACCATCCCCGTCGCGATCCTCTTCTTCTGCTTCCAGCGCTACTTCGTGCGCGGCGCCAACTCGGGCTCGCTCAAGGAGTGAACCCGGCCGCCCGTCCGCCGTACCGACCGACCCCTGAACCATCCTGGAGAACCACGTGGCCGCCCGTATCGAGGACTACGCGCTGATCGGCGACATGCAGACCGCCGCCCTGGTCGGCCGGGACGGCTCGGTCGACTGGCTCTGCCTGCCCCGCTTCGACTCCCCCGCCGTCTTCGCCGGCCTCCTGGGGACGGACGAGCACGGCTTCTGGCGGATCGGCCCGGCCGGCGCGCCGTCGGCCGACGCACCGCCCGCCGGCCGGCGCCGCTACCGGGGCGACTCGCTGGTGCTGGAGCAGGAGTGGGACACCGCCGAAGGCACCGTCCGGGTGGTCGACTTCATGCCGCCGCGCGGCACCGCCCCGCAGCTGATCCGGATCGTCGAGGGCGTGGCCGGCACCGTCCGGATGCGCTCGGCGCTGCGGATGCGGTTCAGCTACGGCCGGATCGTGCCCTGGGTGCGCAAGGTCTCGGACGGTGACCAGACCCGTACGGTCGCCGTCGCCGGGCCCGACTCGGTGTGGCTGGACGGCGAGGCCGAGACCTACGGCCAGGACCTCACCACCTACGCCGACTTCACCGTCACCGCCGGTGAGCGGATCGCCTTCGCGCTCACCTGGCAGGCCTCCCACCTGGAGGCTCCGAAGGCCCCGGACGCCGAGGAGGCGCTGGCCGTCACCGAGGAGTTCTGGCGCGACTGGGCCGGCCAGTGCACCTACCAGGGCCCCTACCGCGAGGCCGTGATCCGCTCGCTGATCACCCTCAAGGCCCTCACCTACGCCCCGACCGGTGGCATCGTCGCCGCCCCCACCACCTCACTGCCCGAGTCCATCGGCGGCGTCCGCAACTGGGACTACCGCTACACCTGGCTGCGCGACGCCACCATCACCCTCTCCTCACTGCTGCGCACCGGCTACCGCGACGAGGCCCGCGCCTGGCGCGAGTGGCTGCTGCGCGCGGTGGCCGGGGACCCGGAGAACCTGCAGATCATGTACGGCATCGCCGGGGAAAGGGAGTTGGCCGAGTCCGAGCTCGACTGGCTGCCGGGCTACGAGGGCTCCCGGCCCGTCCGGGTCGGCAACGGCGCGGCCGGGCAGCTCCAGCTCGACGTCTACGGCGAGGTCGTCGAGGCCCTGCACCTCGCCCACAGCACCGGACTGGCCCGCGACGACCACGCCCACCTGCTGCAACTCCGGCTGATCTCCTGGCTGGAGGAGCACTGGCGCGAGCCGGACGAGGGCATCTGGGAGGTGCGCGGCCCGCGCCGCCACTTCGTCCACTCCAAGGTGATGGCCTGGGTCGCCGTCGACCGCACCATCAAGCTGCTGGAACAGACGCCCCACGAGGGCCCGTTGGAGCGCTGGCGCACGCTGCGCGACACCATCCACCAGGACGTCTGCACCCACGGCTACGACGCGGAGCGCAACACCTTCACCCAGTCCTACGGTTCGCGGGAGCTGGACGCCTCGCTGCTGCTGATCCCCCAGGTCGGCTTCCTCCCGCCGGACGACAAGCGCGTCATCGGCACCGTCGAGGCGATCCAGCGCGAACTCTCCACCCCGGACGGCTTCGTGCTCCGCTACCCCACCAGCGGGGGCGTGGACGGCCTGCCCGGCGACGAGGGCGCCTTCCTGGCCTGCTCGTTCTGGCTGGCCGACGCCCTGGCGATGATCGGGCGGGCCGACGAGGCACACGAGCTCTTCGACAAGCTGCTGGCCATCCGCAACGACCTCGGCCTGCTCGCCGAGGAGTGGGACCCGCGCGAGAAGCGCCAGGTCGGCAACTTCCCGCAGGCGTTCAGCCACGTCCCGCTGATCGACACCGCCCTGCGGCTCAGCTGAGCCCGGCCTGGAACGAGCGCGCGGAAGGGGAAGTCGGCCGGTCCGACTTCCCCTTCCGCGTTTCCGGCGGAGTCCGGGGGTGTCAGGCCGACGGGTCCACCAGTCCGGCGCGGTAGGCGGTGATCACCAGTTGGACGCGGTCCCGGGCGGCGAGCTTGGCCAGCAGGTGCCCGACATGGGTCTTGACCGTGCCGGTGCTGACGTACAGCTCCTCGGCGATCTCGGTGTTGGTCAGCCCGCGCCCGATCAGCGTCAGCACCTCCGCCTCCCGCCCGGTGATCACCCGCAGCAGCCGCTCCTGTTCACCGCCCCGGGCACCGGCCGACGACGGCGTGGGCCGGGCGGCGAACTCGCGGATCAGTCGGCGGGTGACGCTGGGGGCGAGCAGGGCCTCACCGGCGGCGACCACCCGGATCGCGGCCAGCAGGTCCTCCGGCGGGGTGGACTTGAGCAGGAAGCCGGAGGCCCCGGCGCGCAGCGCGCCGTAGATGTACTCGTCGAGGTCGAAGGTGGTGAGGATCAGGATGCGCACGCCGCTGTCGGCGGTGATCAGCCGGGTGGCCTCCAGACCGTCCGTGCCGGGCATCCGGATGTCCATCAGCACCACGTCCGGGTGCTCGACGCGGGCCAGCCGGACGGCCTGGGCGCCGTCGGCGGCCTCGCCGACGACCTCGAAGCCGTCGGCGGCGGCGACGATCCCGCTCAGGCCGACGCGCACCAGGGTCTGGTCGTCGGCGACGACGACGCGGATCGGCGGACCGTCGCTCATGCCGCATCCGCCCCGGGCGCACCGGCCGGCCCGGCCAGCGGGAGGACGGCGCGGACCCGGAACCCGCCGCCGGGCAGCGGACCGGCGTCCAGCGTGCCCTCGTACAGCCCGACCCGCTCGGCCATCCCGGCCAGGCCGTGCCCGCCGGCCTCGACCGGCCCGCCGCGCCCGGCGTCGGTCACCTCCAGCGCCAGCGCCTCCTCCCCGTAGTCGACGTTCACCCGGGCCGACGCGGCGTGTGCGTGCTTGACGACGTTGGTCAGCGTCTCCTGGACGATCCGGAACGCGGACAGCTCCACCCCCGCAGACAGCTCCCGGACTTGGCCGCGCACCCGCAGCTCGACCTTCAGCCCGGCCTCGGCGCAGCTCGCCACCAGCCGGTCCAGGTCGGCCAGGCGGGGCGCGGGGGGCGGCACGGCGGCCTCGGCACCGGCGTCGCGCAGGACGGTCAGCAGTCCGCGCATCTCCACCATGGCGTCCCGGCTCACCGCCTGGATCGCGGCCAGCGCCTGCTCGGCCTGTGCCGGGTCCCGGCCGATGACGAAACGGCCGTAGCCGGCCTGGACGTTGACCACGCTCATGCTGTGCGCGATGACGTCGTGCAGCTCCCTGGCCAACTGGATCCGCTCCTGGGCGAGTTCGGCCTTGGCGACGTCGGCCTGGTGCTCGCGCAGCGCGGCACTGTACGAGCGGTAGCGGGCCAGCGCGGAGCCGAGCGACCAGGCCGTGACCACCGCCAGCGCGGCCAGCACCAGGTTGTTCCACAGCTCCCGCGAGCCGAACTCGCTCAGCCCGGCGCCGACCAGGCCGAGCACCATGACGGCGGCGCCGAGGCGCGGCGGGCGGGTCGCCGCCACCAGGTAGACGGTCGTCATCGCGGCGATCTCCACCTGGAAGCCGGCCAGGTTGGCGACGGTCAGCTGCCCGGCCACCGCGACGACGACCGCCCACGCGGCGAAGACCGCCCCGGCCGCGAACAGCGGGCCGAGCCGGCGCAGCCCCATGGCCACGCCCACCGCCACCACGCACCCCAGCACCGTCACCAGCTCGGCCGGGGCCGGCTTCGGGTATCCCCGGTGGTGCGGGTCGAACACCCGGTAGGCGTCCAGCACCCGCACCCAGGTGATCAGGGTCAGGACCAGGGAGAACATCACGTCGATCGCCACCCACTGGCCGCGACGCAGCCTCTTGGTCACCGGCGGGTGCGGGGCGTTGGACATTTCCCCAGGCTATCGGCGGGCCCGCGGTCGCGGCATCCCCCGGCAGGCCTATGACCACGGGCGGAGGCCGGGCCCCGCGGGAGGCGGCGGTTCCGCCCGCGGTGGGACGACCGGGCCGGGCGTGGACGGGAGCGTGGAGCCGTCAGGGGAGCCACGCCAGTGGAACCACGTCGACGGAAAGGCACGACGATGATCGAGGTACGCGACCTCACCAAGCGCTACGGGGACGCCGTCGCGGTGGACGGGCTGTCCTTCACCGTCCGGCCGGGGCGGGTCACCGGATTCCTCGGGCCGAACGGCGCGGGCAAGTCCACGACACTGCGGATGATCCTGGGCCTGGATGCCCCGACCCGAGGTCGGGCACTCGTCAACGACCGGCCGTACGCCTCGATGCGGTACCCGCTGCGCGAGGTCGGGGCGCTGCTGGACGCCGGCGCCGTCCACCCGTCCCGCTCGGCCTACCACCACCTGCTCGGGATCGCCGTCACCAACGGCATCGGCGCCCGCCGGGTCCGCGAGGTGCTGGCCCGTACCGGCCTGGAGCAGGTGGCCCGACGCGGGGTCGGGCGGTTCTCCCTGGGCATGAAGCAGCGCCTCGGCATCGCCGGCGCCCTGCTCGGCGATCCGCCGGTCCTGCTGTTCGACGAGCCGGTCAACGGCCTCGACCCCGAGGGCGTCCACTGGATCCGCGGCCTGATGAAGGACCTGGCCGCCGAGGGCCGGACGGTCCTGATCTCCAGCCACCTGATGAGCGAGATGGCCGTCACCGCCGACCACCTGGTCATCATCGGCCGCGGTCGGCTCGTCGCCGACCAGCCCACCGCCGAGTTCCTCGGCGACAACGCGCGCACCGACGTCCTGGTCCGCACCTCGCAGCCGGCCGCGCTGGCCGGGCTGCTGCGCGGGGCCGGGGCGGCCGTGGCGGAGGAGCCCGGCGGAGCGCTGGCCGTCAGCGGACTGGAACCGGCGGCGATCGGCGACCTGGCCGCCACGCACCGCCTCGGCGTCCACGAACTCACCGTCCGGCACGCCTCCTTGGAGCAGGCGTTCATGGACGTCACCGGCGACGCGGTCGACTACCGCGCCGCCCGGACCGGCGCCGCCGCGATGTTCAGGAGGAAGCAGACATGACCGCCCCGACCACCCGTGGCGCCCTGGCCGGAGAGTGGGTCAAACTGCGCAGCGTCCGCGCGACCTACCTGTCCGCGCTCGTCGCGCTGGCCGCCGCACTGTTCATCGGCCTGATCGACTACGGCAGCGCCGCCGACAACTGGGACGCCTGGACCGCCGAGCAGCGCGCCCGCTTCGACCCGGTCCGGTACGGCTTCTCCGGCGGCTTCTACGTCGCCGTCCTGGCGATCGGCACCCTGGGGACCCTGGCCGCCTCCAGCGAGTACACCACCGGCCAGATCCGCACCACCCTGGCGGCCGTGCCCCGGCGCGGCCAGGTGCTCGCCGCCAAGGCCCTGGTCGTCGGCGGCGCGGCCACGCTGCTCGGACAGGTCCTGGCGTTCCTGACCTTCCTGCTCGGTCAGCGGGCCATCGACGGCAAGCACCTCGCGGTGTCGCTCTCCGCCCCCGGCGTGCTGCGCGCGGTCGTCGGCTGCGGGGTGTTCCTGTCGGCGTTCGCCCTCATCGGCCTCGCGCTCGGCTTCGTCATCCGGCACACCGCCGGCGCGGTCGCGGCGCTGTTCGGCCTCTTCTTCCTGTCGCCGATGCTGCTCGCGCCGTTCGGTGACGGCGTTTCGAGGTTCGGCCTGCAGAGCGCCTTCGAGGGTCTGGGCACCACCGTCGCCTCGGCGGGCGGCGACACCCGGCTCGGCGCGGCCGGCTGCTTCGCGGCCCTCGCCGCCTACCTCGCCGCCGCCCTCACCGCGGCCGCCCTCACCCTCAGCCGTCGCGACGCGTAGCCGGCCGGCCGGCTGCTGCCTGGAGGAGCCCCCGAACGGGAAGTCGGACCCGCCGACTTCCCGTTCCGCGTTTCAGGCGGCTCGCCGGCCGTGGGGGCGGAGGAGTTCAGCCCTGGCCGGCCTGTCGCTCATGGAGCAGGCCCTTTCGCAGGAGTTCGGTGATCCGCAGGACCTGGGAGGTACGGGCCGAGCCGAGGTTGATCAGGTAGGCACCGGTCAACCGCCCGTAGTCCCAGTCCACTTCGAGGGAGGGCAACTTGGCGTCACCGAGAGCGAGGACGGCCGTCAGCTCCTCGACGGCGAAGGCGGCCTCGCGGCGCTGCTCGGCGGTCGCCCGGTTGAGGATCGGCCCCATCAGACCGTCTCCCGGTGCGACTCGAACCCCCGCCAGGCCTTCTCCGCGACGGAGAAGGAGGAGAAGCCGCACAGCGATCCGTCGCCGTCTCTCAGCCACTCCCCCGTGATCTCGTTGCGCACCCGGTAGAGCCGGGCGGCGGGATCCCAACGGATCCCGTAGCCGTGGAGCCTGGTGGCCTGAACTCGGACACGATCCATACGAACCCTCCGTACTCGGAATTTCACGGTCTGTGTCCATGTTGGCCTGAAGGCAGCTACCATCGGAAGCCGCGATCTACTTGACCTCGGCCTCGGCGAATGTTGGGGAAACCGCCTTGAACAAGAAGACCCTTGACCCGACCTCATCCCCCTGGGCCCCCTTCGGCGTGCAGCTCCGCAGGTCACGCGAGGGCCGCGGACTCACGCAGGCCCAACTGGCCCGCAAGTGCAAGTACGACCCGTCGTACGTCTCGTTCGTCGAACTTGCGCAGCGCCCGCCGAGTGAGCAGTTCGCTGCCCGGGCGGACGCGGTCCTGGAAACCGGCGGGACACTGTCGCTGATGTACTGGCAGCACCGGCACACGGCCCTGGTCCCGGGCTTCCCGGAGTACGCCAACTACGAGTCGCGGGCCGCCGAGATCCGGCTGTTCGAGATCGGTGTCATTCCAGGGCTGTTGCAGACCAAGGAGTACGCGACCGCTTTGGAAGCGGGGATCGTCAGGAACGGCGGTGCCACCCAGGAACAGGCCGACGAGCGGGTGAACTTTCTGATGACTCGGCAGCAGTGTCTGGAACGAACGCCGCCGCCCCTCGTCCACGCGGTCCTCGATGAGAGTTGCATCCGGCGACCAATCGGGGGGCGGGAGGTGATGATCGCGCAGCTCCTGCACCTTGAGGAGTCGGCCAAGCGGCCAAACGTCCTCATCCAGGTGGCGCCGTTCAGTCTGGGCGAAGACCGACCGTTCATGCGCATGGTGTTCCTCCTTACCATGCCTGATCGCAAGGTGCTCGGATACACCGAAAACGAGCAGCGCGGACACCTCACCCGCGATATCGAGAGCGTCATGCCGCTGGTCAAGGGCTACGATCGGCTGCAGATCGAGGCGCTGAGCCAAGCCGCATCCGTGGCGATGATCCGCGCGGTACGGAAGGACTTTGAGGATGGACATTGACCTGGGCAATGCCCTCTGGAGGAAGAGTTCGTACAGCGGTGGCGGTGGTGCATGCATCGAGACTGCCGAGGGGTACATCAACGTCGTACCTGTCCGTGACTCCAAGGACCCGAGCGGCCCCGCCCTCCTCTTCCCGGCATCCTCCTGGCAGTCCTTCATCACTGCCGTCCGCACTGGCGAGTTCGACACCCACTGACCGCCCCGGCCCCGCCGCGCCAGGCGGTGGGGCACCCCGGCCTCCCGGAGTGGATAGTCGAACCCGTCGGTGTGCACGTAGTAGATCTGTACGAAGATCCGCCACCGGCATCGCCCGACCGAGCCGGACAGGGGCCGGCGACGGTCAGCGCATCCAACGCCGTACGCACGCTCTCCCCGGCCAACCCCAACCGGTTCAAATCCCGTACCGCGCCGATGACCTGAGTAAGTCCGTGTACTGCTTTCCCCCGACGGTGATCAACCCGTCCTCGCGGCCGTGCTCGACCGACCGGGCCCGGAACTTGGCCGGCATCGTGAAATCGAACTCTCGATCCACAGATTCCAGGCCAAGAGCATATTTCCGGTCGATCGCGCGGACCGCCGGCTCCGCAGTCTGGCGGTCGGCCAGGGTCTCGGCGAACCGCGACACCGTGACCGCGGCGACAGACCCGGCATTCCACACACCCCGAACGCGAGTGCGAACGGCTCCGCCCGAGAACACCTCCTCGGGCTTCTCCCGCAACCACATCGCCAGAGTCCCCTGGGGAACGCGCCGCAACCTGCGCCGCGTGTTCAGGGACCTCTGGCTGCCCCCCAGCGACCGTCTGTCCACGAGACGCCCACACGAACGTCCCAGCGGCATCACGGCCGAACTTCAAAGCCGCCATCGGGCCACCAGGAGACAGTCCCGGGGGCCTCGGCCCCCCGGACGCCCCGCCCGGCAAGAGCCAGGCGGGGGCGTCCGTGAGGCAACAGAGCGCCGATCGCGGCGTGGTCCAGCTCCCCGGCGATGTCTCGGTGTCGGTCAGACCACCGTGTCGTGACGCCGGACCACGCTATTGCCGCTCGCGGAGAAAGGTCTGGACCGAGCGCGTTCCCGATCCATCAGGGTGTCCGAGGACTGCGGCCCTGGCCTTCTGGAGAAGGCCTGGATCAGTAGTCCTCGTAGCCGCCCTCGTGGCCGCCCTCGCGACCACCCTCGTGGCCTCGGACTACCCGGAAGCTGGCCACCACTCCGTGCTCGACGAAGACACCCTCGGTGCAACGCGGGTCCACACCGTCGCTGGAGCTGCGGGGCCCAACGGTGGCGATGGGGGCACCATCGTCACAGACCGCCCCGCGGAAGACCTCGACGGTCTTGTGGCTGTCGTTGCGGATGTTCAGGCTCTTGGCGCCCAGGCCGCTGACCACGGTGATGCAGCCGCCCGAGTGAGCGGAGTAGGTCCGCTCGTTGATGTGGATGCGGCCCTCCTCGTGGTGCTTCCGGTGCCCCTTGCCCTCGTGGCCCTTGCCCTCGTAGCCCTTGCCCTCGTGGCCCTTGCCCTCGTTGCCCTTGCCCTCATTTCCCATGCCGTCGTTGACGAAGGACGCCTGTGCGGGAGCGACCGCCTGCTGGACGACCGGGGCCGCCTGGGTCATCGGCTGGGAAGCGGCCGAGGCGTAGGTGAGGCCGGTCGCGGCCAGGGCCGCGGCGGTTCCTACGGCCGCGGTGATGACGGTTGCGCGGGTGATCTGCATGGAACTTTTCTCCTGATCCTTGTACTGGTCGACTGGGCCGCCGACCTCGTGATTTGAACGTACCGAGGGCGGTCATATCGGGCATATCGAAGGACCGGCACAGGGGGGGCCGAACGGGTGGCGGGGCAAGGATTCAGAGAACTGATGGATCGTCATATAAGTTAGAAAATATGACGATTGACTGGCGGTTGATCCTTCCGAGTGATCCCTGATGCCCACTCACTCCTCCGGCGGCAGAACGCCCGAAACCGCCGACGCGACGAGGTGAGCCGCCTTCAGGGAACGAGACGCCCCAAGGGGGAGAGCTCTGCCCGCCGACGCCGGCGGCGGGCAGGGCTCGGAGGCCGGACCCACGTCGCGCTCGCCGGCTGTTCCCGCAGGTCACCGCCATCAGCCGGGCGGGCCAGGCCCCGGCCGACGACGTACGGAGATCACATCCGGGGTGTCAGGCCACAGCCGAAGCGTCCCGGTAGAGCACGGTGCGGAAGATCCCGGAGACCGTGGCCCCCACCAGGAGCGCGCCCATCAGGAGCAGGGCGGCGAGCAGTCCGCCCGCGATGGCGGGCCCCGCGCTGTTCGACTCCACCCCGAGCATGAATGCCACGAATCCGATGACCACGGCGAGGGCCACGGGCAGCGCGATCCACAGCGAGCCGTACACCTGCCGGGAGAAGGTCCCGCGCACCATCCACGCCGACCGGCGGGTGCCCTCCGCCACCCCGACGAACGCCCTGGTCAGCGCGGATCCGGGCCCATTGACGCCGGGCGGTCCTTCGTCACTGCCGTCCGCACGGGCGGGTTCGGCTCTCACTGGCCGCCCTGGCCCGCCACCCCGGGCGCGGCGTTCGACACGAAGAGGCTCAGCCGGTAGGTGGTCGGCTGCGTCAGGCGCCCGCAGAACGTGTCGATCCGCACCGCCGTCCAGTCGATCTGCGTGTCCGACGCTTGGAGACGGCGGAGGTGAGCGCGCCACTCCGGCTCGTCCTGGGTCTCGAAGAGCACTTCCCAGGAGCCCGTGTCAGGCGCAAAGCGAGCGGCAGCCCTCTGCATCTCGTCCTGCTGCTGACGTCTTCTCTTCCGCTGCCCTGGCATCGGCCCAGCGTCGCTGACCTTCACCGTCGCAGCAAGGCTGTCCGACCCGGCGCGGGACGGCAGGGCCCACACGAACCGTCAGCACGAGAAGTCGGGATCGTCGACTCCCTGCTCCACCCTTCGCTGACGGGGGCGGCGTCAGGGGCGGCCTTCGGTGATGCCGAGGCGGTGTGCCGTCGGCAGCGGCAGCAGGTAGGGGCGCTCGGGTGGGAGGAGGCGCTGGGCCTTCGCCGGGTGGCCGTTCTGGACCAGGGCGGCGATCTTGCGGACCTGCGGGGTGAGGTCGGTGAGGTCGACGATCCAGTCGTCGACGTAGCTGCGGATCAGCGATCTGCCGATGCCGACCTGGATGCTGTAGTGGTTCAGCGCCGCACCCCTCGGCGACCGCTCCGGGTCCCACTGGACGTGGACCTCGGCCTGGGCCACGGCGGCCGGATCGGCGGTGGTCAGGACGGCCCGGGAGAGCGCTTCCTCCCATCCCTCCCGGGTGATCCGAACGGCGAGGATGCGTTCCTGGCCCGGCTTCCGGCCCCAGTTGCTGCGGTGCATCAGCCAGGTGAAGGACGGCTTGATCCACGTCATCCGCTGGAACGAGAACGGCGGCACGAACCGGCCCGCCTTCAGGGCCGGCTCGGCGACGACGGGCGCGTACGCCTGGTAGACGACGATCGTCCGGGCGTCGTGGTCGGCGCGGATCCGGTGCTGGGGCTGCATGCGCGCCTACCGCCCCACCGGGCCGGCCTCGGCGGCCAGCCGGTCACGGGTGCTCATCAGGATGCGGCCCAGCATGTTCTTGCCCGTCCCCGTGCGGCCGCGCCCCCAGTAGTGGTCGGCGCCGGTGTCCTCGACGATCCGGTCGGTGCCGGTGGACAGCAGGACGGCCCGGATGTCCTCGTGGGTGCGGAACTCGGCGTCCACGACCCGCCGCATCACGTCGTCCTTCACCCGCTCCCAGTCGCGCCGCAGCGGCTTGGACGTGTCCCGCCCCAGCTGGGCGGCGCGCAGCGGCGTCGGGGCCTTGCGGATGAGGTCGGCGTGGCGGGTGCCGGTGAACTTCTGCGCCTGGAAGCAGTGCTCGGAGGTGGGCCAGAACCGCCCGTCGAGCTCGACCCCGTGTGCCGAGAAGTTCGAGAAGCAGCCGTACGGCACCTCGTCGGCTCCGTAGAAGTAGATCGGCATCGGGTCTCCGTCCGGGCGCGCGGCACCCATCAGGATGCGGCGGTGAGCGGCGGTGAGATCGTATGCCGCGCCCACGCCCGGGCGCGTCTGCTTTTCCACCCGCCCCCGCTCCCGGCGCTTCCGCAGAGTACGGAAGCAGCGGGAGCGGGAACGGAACGGCCCGGATCAGGCGCCGTCAGCAGCCGACCAGCCGCAGCGGAACAGCGGGTCGCGGGTGTCGAACGGCACGTCCTCGCGGGAGGCCTCGACGGCGGCCATCGAGGAGGGCAGGTCGAAGGGCAGGACCCCGCGCGCCGGGGCGAGTCCGAGGGCGGCCTCCAGCACCAGGTCGTCGTCGGCGCCGAACTCGCCGATCAGCATGGCGGCTTCGCCCGCGAGCGGGGTGAGCACGGCGGGCCGGTCGAGATGGACGACGAAGCAGGTGGGCACGGTGGCGGCGATCGCGCGCAGACGCTCCGCCTCCTCCGCCGGGAACTCCAACGACCCGCTGTGGAAGAAGCGTTCGAGGAGGCCCTCGCGCTGCTCGTAGGGCGCCTTGAGCCGGACGACGGCCGCGTCGGCGTCCTCCGGGCGGGCGACCACCGCGCCGTGGCGGGCGGCGACGGCCGGGTCGATCTCCTCCAGGTACAGCCGCCGACCTGCCAGTGGCCGCCCGGCGATGTGGACCAGCGAACGCTCCTGCACCCGGCGGCCCAGCTCGCGCCCGGCCGGGGCGCCGACGAGGGCGGCCGCGGCGTCGGGGTCGACGTACGGGTCGTCGAAGAGGCCGAGCCGGAACTTGTCACGCAGGATCCGCCGGGCGGACTCGTCGATCCGGGCCTCGCTCACCGCGCCCGAACGGACGGCGTCGAGGACGAGCCCGGGGTCGGTCTCGCCGCCGAGCTGGTCGGCGCCCGCGTCCAGGGTGAGCACCACCTGCTCGGCCACCGACAGCTCCTCGACGCCCCAGTGGCGCGGCGGGAGGGCGGCCATGCCGGGGATCGCCATGCCGGTGATGGCGTTGAAGTCGGTGCAGACCACGCCGTCGAAGCCGTACTTGCCGCGCAGCAGGCCGGTGATGACGTCCCGGTTGAAGTTGGCGCCGACCTCGGCCAGCCCGGTGCCGGAGGGGATCGCGTAGGCGGGCATGATCTGCGCCGTGCCCACCGCGAAGGCGGCCTCGAACGGGCGCAGGTGCTGGTCCAGCGCGCCGCCGGGGTAGACCAGCCGGCGGCCGGCCGCGAAGTGCGAGTCCTCGCCGGCGGCCTGGGGGCCGCCGCCGGGGAAGTGCTTGGTCATGCAGGCGACGCTGTCCGGGCCGATGCTCTCGCCCTGGAGGCCGCGGATGTAGGCGGTGATCATCCGGACGGCGCGCTCCGGGTCCTCGCCGAAGGTGCCGCTGATCCGCGCCCAGCGCGGCTCGGTGGCGAGGTCGGCCATCGGGTGGATGGCCAGGCGGATGCCGACGGCGCGCAGCTCACGGCCGATCAGCCGGGCGTACTCCTCGACCAGCGCCGGGTCGTCGGTGGCGGCGAGGCCGATCGGTTCGGGGCCGGCGCTGAAGCCGCCGCCGACGAAGGCGGTGGCGGGGTTGGCGGTGAAGCCGTGCCGGGGGTCGGAGGCGAGGGTGACGGGGATGCCGAGGCGTTCGGCGGCGGCGAGGTCCTGGACGTGGTTGTTCCACTCGGCCATCGCGCGGGCGTCGGGGACGGCCATCATGGCGAAGGCGGTGAGGCCGCGTCCGTTGATCAGCTCGGCTCCGGTGGGGAACGGGAGTTCCGGGCTGGTACCGGGCATCATCCGGCCGTGGAACATCAGGGCGGCCTTCTCGGCGAGCGTCATCCGGCCGAGCAGGTCCTCGACGCGCTCCTCGACGGGCAGCCTCGGGTCCTCGTAGGGCTCCATGGTGCCGTTGTGGTTGAGGTCGCGGAACGGGGTGCCGTCGTGATGACGGAGCCGGGCCGTCATGCGACGGCCTCCGTCCCAGCGGCGGCAACGGCCGCGTCGGCGGCGACGCCGGCCTTGGCGCGGAAGGCCTCGATCGTGGCGGGGACCACGCCGCAGTGCGCCAGGAAGGCCTCCGTACCGCCGTACCGGGTGTCGACCAGCTCCAGGAAGGCAACCATCGCGCCGGCGGGGGCCTCCAGCAGCGGGGCCGGGACGGTGAGCGTGCCGGCCTGGTAGTCGTTCATGGCGCTGCGGTTGCGATCGGCGAGGTTGGCCCAGATCTGCGTCAGCGCCTCGTTGGTGCGGGCGTAGTCGGCAACGATCTCCTCGGCGGGGACGCCGACCAGGTCGAGCAGCAGGGCGATCAGCAGGCCGGTACGGTCCTTGCCGGCGGCGCAGTGCAGCAGCACGCCGCCGGGGCGGGTGGCGGCCTCGACGGCGGCGACGACGGCCTCGGGCGCGGACTCGGCCATCAGCAGGTAGAAGGCGCCGAGGTCGGCGGCGGTGGTCATCTCCCGCATGGACGCGTCCAGGGCGTCGCTGGTGGGCTGGATGCGCGCCGCGACGACCTGGATCCCGGCGGCCTCGGCCTCGGCCCAGTCGGCCGGCCTGGCCTCGGCGTCGCCGCGCAGGTCGACGATCGTGCGGATGCCGGCCTCACACAGCTGGGCGAGAATCGCCGGGGCGGCGGCCGCGTGCGGCTGGGCGGAGCGGTGGACGGCGCCGGGGCGGATCCAGCGGCTGTCGGGGTCGGCGAGGACGGCGGGGTCGCGGAAGTTGACCAGGGACATGGGGGGCCTTTCGGGTGGCACTGGCTTTCGGGTGGAGCTGCGAAAAACGAAGACATCTAGATGTCTAGATGTGTAACGGCTACCGGGGGTGCCCGGCAAGCGGCGGCGAGATGAACATCGGGTCAAGGGCTGGTGCTTCTACGGGCGGACGGCATCCCGGGCGCCCGGCTCCGTAGGATCTGGCGCGTGGCAACGCACCGAACCAGCACCCCGCTGTACCGCCGGCTGGCCCGGCAGCTCCAGGAGCGGATCGACGCCGGGACGTACCCGGCCGGCGCCCGGCTGCCCAGCGAGCCGGAGCTGAGCGCGGAGTTCGACGTCAACCGGCTGACCGTCCGACAGGCCGTGGCCGAGCTGGAGCGGGCCGGGACCATCGAGATCCGGCGCGGGGTGGGCACCTTCGTGCGCCCGCCCGCCGTCCGGGTCTCGATCGACGTGGACCCGCGCAGCCAGCGGGTGGACCTCGGCAGCGTCCACGCGGCGCTGCACTCCCGGGACGGCGAGGAGGTGGTCGCGGCGCCGCCGGTGACCGGCTCCGCCGAGGACCTGGAGGCGGCCGGGCGGCTGGGCCGGGCGCCGGGCGAACTGTCCCGGCTGGAGAGCGTGATCCGGCTGGGCGCGGAGGTCCGGACGGTCAGCAGCTACTGGCTGCCGTCCGCCCTGCTGCCGCCCGGCTTCGACCGGCCCGGCCTCCGGGGCAATCTGGTGCCGGAGCTGGCCCGGGCGGCCGGGATCGAGCTGGAGTACGACTGGCGGGCCTTCGGCGCGATCGGCGCGGACCTCGCCGACGCCGAACTGCTGGGCCTGCCGGTCGGCACGCCGCTGCTGGTCCGCGAGGGCGTCAGCTGCACACCGGACGGCGCCCCGGCGCTGTACGTCCGGCGCCGGATCGTCGGCAGCAGCGCCCGGTTCGTGCTGCACTACCGCGAGCACCCCGACCGCTAGCGCCCCCGGCCCGGGTACCGCGGGACCGGCCGGCCTCACCCGTCCGCCCGGGGGCCGGGACCCGGCGGCACCAGCGTGCGGAACGCCTCCTCCCAGGCCTCCGGCAGCCATGGCTCCGAACTCCCGACCATGATGTGGCGCCGCGTCATCGCCCCGAGCGCGGCCCCGAGCGCGTGCGCCCGCAGGTCCTCGTCGGGATCGGTGCCCAGGCGCCCGGCCGCGGCCTCGATCGTCCGCTGGACGAACGTGTCGACCTGGAGGATCGCGTGGTCGTGCACGGACCGGACGTCGAGGAAGCGCCGGCGCAGCAGCCGGCGCCGGGCGGTGTGCTCGGCGGGCTCCTCCAGCCGGCCGCCGGTCGCGGTCAGGGCGTGCCAGAACGCCTCCCAGAGGCCGAGGGCGGCGGGGGCGGCGGCGAACTCGTCGATGATCTGCCGACCGAAGTCCCAGCCGAAGAGCAGGGACTCCTTGCTGGGGTAGTACCGGAAGAAGGTGCGGTGGGCGACGTCCGCGCGCCGGCAGATCTGGTCCACGGTGGTGCGCTCGAAGCCCTGCTCCTCGAAGAGGTCCAGCGCCGCCGTGCGGATCGCCTCGCGCGTCCGCGCCTTCTTGCGGTCGCGCAGCCCGGTCTCGACGACGGCCTCCGCCCCGACCACCACCCCGTCCACGGTCTCCGCCACGGTTTCGGCCCCCTGCCCCTGCATGTTCCCTGGCCCTGCCCTTCTCCGACGGTTCTCCGTCACTCGTACGCAATCACGCCTGGCGCGGCCCGCTCAAGGCGAGCGCCAAGTCGTCGACACCTCGTCACGTGAAGTTTGCACAACTGCCTTTTGGCAGTTGTGCCACTTCCGAATGGTGGTCTGCGGCGGCAGCCCCACGCTGTCGGCCCCCACCTTCGATCCGAGGAACACCGAGGAACCATGAAGCGGAACAAGCACGTTCTGGCAGCGGCCATCTGCACGGTCACCATCGCCCTCACCGCCGGCGCCTGCTCGGCCTCCGACACCGCGGTGTCCGGCGGCTCCGCCCAGGCCGCCCCGGCCACCGACGGCCAGGCGACCGACGGCGGCACGCTGAAGATCGGCCTGGACCGCCCCTTCGCCAAGCTCGACCCGGCCGACAGCACGCTGACCTCGCTGCCCGTGCTGGTCCTGGCCAACGCGCTGTACGACCCGCTGATGGTCAACGGCGACAACGGCACCGTGCAGCCCTACCTGGCCAAGGGGTTCACCCCCAACGCGGACGCCACCGCCTGGACCCTGGAGCTGCGCGAGGGCGTGAAGTTCAGCGACGGCAAGCCGCTGGACGCCCAGGCCGTGGTCGACCACGTCAACCGGCTGGCCAAGCCGGAGAGCAAGTGCTCCTGCGCCACCGACGCCGCCACCATCGGCGGCATGACGGTGAACAGCCCGACCAGCGTCGTCTTCACCCTCAAGACCCCGAACGCGGCCTTCCCCAACCTGTTCACCCGCTCCCTCGGCTACGTCTCCGAGGCCCCGAACGGGGACGCCCCGGCGGTCGGCTCCGGCCCGTACACCGTGGAGAGCGTGCAGCCGGGCGTCTCGGTGACCGTCGCCCGCAACGCCTCCTACTGGGGCGACAAGGGTCACGCCGAGAAGATCGTCTACCGGGTGCTGGCCGACTCCGACAGCCGCTACCAGTCGCTGCGCTCCGGCGACGCCGACCTGATCTGGGCCGAGACGCCCGCCCAGCTGAAGCAGGCCGCCGGGGACGGGCTGCGCGTCGCCACCGGCCCCAGCTCCACCTCCACCATCCTGTTCAACACCAAGGCCGCGCCCTTCGACGACCCGCGCGTGCGCCAGGCCATCCAGTACGCCATCGACCGCGAGGCCCTGGAGAAGGTCGTCTACCTCGGCCAGGGCAAGGTCTCGGACGGTCCGATCGGCTCCGTCTCCCCCTACCACTCGGCCGCCGCCACGTACCCGGCCCGCGACGTGACCAAGGCCCGCGCCCTGCTCGCCGAGTCCGGCCACCCGGACCTCTCCTTCGAGTACCAGGTCGACAACCGCCCCGAGGGCCAGCAGCGCGCCACCGTGATCCAGCAGATGCTGGGCGAGGCCGGTGTGAAGGTGACCGTCAAGCCGATGGACCCGGCCACCCTGGGCACCTCGCTGATGCAGCGCACGTTCCAGGTGCAGGACTTCATGACCAGCCTGTTCGGCGACACCGACACCGCGCTGGCCAACCTGTACGCCCCCGGCTCCCCGTACAACTTCACCGGCTGGAGCAACCCGCAGGCCACGCAGTCGATCGCGGCCGGGCGCGCCGCCCTGGACCCGGCCCAGCGCACCGCCGCCTACAACGAGGCCGCCAAGGCCGTCGTGGCCGAGGCCCCGATGCTGTTCCTCACCGAGAACGCGGCCGGCTTCGTGGCCACCAGCAAGGTCGGCGGCCTGCCCGACCTCTCCAAGCGGGCCGTCGTCAACGTCTCCCCGGCCACCCTCTGGGTGAAGAAGTGACGCCCCGGATCCTCGGCCTCGCCGGACGGGCCGGCCGCGCCGCCGCCGTCCTGCTGCTGGTCACCGTCGCGGCGCTCAGCCTGCCGCACCTGATGCCCGGCTCCCCCGCCGTCGCCGCCCTCGGCCCCACCGCCACCCCCGAGCAGATCGCCGCCTACGAGGCCAAGCTCGGCCTGGACGAGAACGTGCTCACCGCCGCCTGGCGATGGCTCGGCGACGCCCTGCACGGCGACCTCGGGCACTCGCTCACCAGCGGCGCCGCCGTCACCTCCGAGCTGGCCGACCGGATCCCGGTCACCCTCGAACTCTTCGTCTCCGCCCAGCTGGTGGCGCTCTGCCTGGCCGTGCCCGTCGCGCTGCTCTCGGCCTGGCGGCCGGGCGGCGCGGTGGACCGGATCGCCACCGCGGGCGCCTTCGTCTGGCTCGCCGTACCGGGCTTCGTGCTCGCCCTGCTGCTGATCTGGATCACCGCCGTACAGCTGCGGATCCTGCCCGCCACCGGCTGGGTGCCGTTCGCCGAGGACCCGGTGGAGAACCTCCGGCACCTGGTGCTGCCCGCACTCACCCTGGGCCTCACCGAGGCCGCCGTCTTCACCCGCACCCTGCGCGGGCAGCTGCTGGACACCCTCGACCAGACGTACGTCGCCGCCGCCCGCAGCCGGGGCATGGGCACCGTAAGGCTGCTGCTGCGGCGCGCGCTGCGGCCGTCCTCGCTGCCGCTGGTCACCCTGCTCGGCATCGGCGTGGGCACCTCGCTCGGCGGCTCGGTGCTGGTCGAGACGCTGTTCGCGGTGCCCGGCGTCGGCAGCCTCGCCTCCAACGCCATCGGCGCCCGCGACTTCCCCGTCATCCAGGCCGTGGTGGTGGTCAGCGCGCTCGGCGTGGTCGCGGCCACCCTCGCGGTGGACCTGCTGTACCGCAAGCTCGACCCGAGGATCGCCCATGACCACCGTTGAGAGCACCCTGGCGCCGCCGACCGCGCCCGCCCGCAAGCGCCGCCGGCGGCCCCCGGCGGGTGTCCTCGCCGCGGCCGCCTGGCTGGCCGTGGTCGCGCTCGCCGCGCTGCTGCTGCCGCTGCTGCCCGGCTTCGACCCGCTGCACGGCGACTTCGCCGCCCCCTCGGCCGCGCCCGGCCCCGGGCACTGGCTGGGCACCGACGCCTCCGGGCGGGACGTCCTCCAGCGGACGATCGCCGGGGCCCGCGCCTCCTTCGCGGTGGCCGGGCTGACCGTCGCCGTCGGCCTGCTCGGCGGGGGCGCGCTCGGGGTGGCCGCCGGCTGGTTCCGCGGCCCGGTCGACAAGGCCATCGGCTTCGCCACCGACCTGCTGATGTCCGTCCCCACCCTGATCCTGGTGATGATCGCGGTCTCGCTGCGCGGCCCCAGCCTGCCCGTGATCGGCACGCTGATCGGCCTGTTCACCGTGCCGGCCTTCACCCGGGTGGTGCGCGCCGTGGTGCTGTCGCTCAGCGAGCGCGGGTTCGTCCAGGCCGCCCGGATGATCGGCACCTCCCCGGCCCGCATCCTGCGCCGCGAGGTCGTCCCGCACGTCGCGTCGGCCGCGCTGACCTTCGCCTTCACCGCCACCACGGTCGCCATCGTCGCCGAGGGCTCGCTCAGCTTCCTCGGTTTCGGCCTGCGCCCGCCGGAGCCGTCCTGGGGCGGCATCATCGCCGAGGGCCGGACCACGCTGGGCAGCGCGCCGTGGATCTCGCTCGCCCCGGCGGCGGTGCTCTGCCTGACCGTCCTCGCCCTCAACTACCTCGGCGAGCGCCTGCGTTCGCCCGCCCAGAAGGGACAGTCCCGCTGATGGCCACCCCGGTCCTGGACGTCCGCTCGCTCAACACCGTGATCCACGCCCCCGACGGCCGCGCGCTGCACATCCTGCACGACGTCAGTCTCACCATCGACGCCGGCGAATGCCTGGGCGTGGTCGGCGAGTCCGGCTCCGGCAAGTCCGTGCTCGCCCGCACCGTCCTGGGGGTGCACGGCCGCACCACCCGGGTCGAGTCCACCGGGCAGGTGCTGCTCAGCGGCGAGGACCTGCTCACCGCCGCCGCCGCCCGGCGCGCCGAACTGCTCGGCACCGGCGTCGCCATGGTCCACCAGGACCCGATGACCTCGCTCAACCCGGTGGTGCGGATCGCCGACCAGGTCACCGAGTCGCTCACCAACCGGAAGCGGCTCGGCCGCCGCGCCCGGCGGCAGACCGCCACCGAACTGCTCGCCGCCGTCGACGTCCCCGACCCGGCCCGGCGGGCCCGCGCCTACCCGCACGAGCTCTCCGGCGGCCTGCGCCAGCGCGTCGGCATCGCCGCCGCGCTGGCCGGCAGCCCCGCCCTGCTGCTCGCCGACGAACCCACCACCGCCCTGGACGTCACCGTCCAGCGCACCGTGCTCGACCTGCTCGACCGGCACCGCGAGACCCGCGGCCTCGCCACCCTGCTGATCACCCATGACATCGGCCTGCTGTACGGGCGCGCCCGCCGGATCGCCGTGATGTACGGCGGCCGGGTGGTGGAGAGCGGCCCCACCGAGTCCATCACCGAACGGCCCGCCCACCCGTACACCGCCGCACTGCTGCGCTCGGTGCCGCGCGTCACCGGGCCGCTGCGGCGCACCCTGCCCGCCATCGCCGGCTCCCCGCCCGACCTCGCCAAGCCGGCCACCGGCTGCCCGTTCGCCCCGCGCTGCGAACGCGCCGCCGCCGTCTGCACCACGGCCGCGCCGCCCGTCCACCGGGCCGGGCCCGCGCACACGGCCGCCTGCCACTTCCCCCTCTCCCCCCTCGCTCCTCTCGGCACCTCGGAGGCCGCCGCATGACCACCGTCCTGCACGCCACCGGCCTGACGGTGGTGCACCGCACCCGGTCCGGCCCGCTGCACGCCGTCAGCGGGGTCGGCCTCGAACTGCGGCAGCGCCGCACCCTCGCCCTGGTCGGCGAGTCCGGCTCCGGCAAGAGCAGCATCGCCAAGGCCCTGCTCCGGCTGCCCCCGCCCACCTCCGGCACCGTCACCCTGGACGGCACCGACCTCGGCTCGCTCTCCGCCCGCGCGCTGCGGGCGCTGCGGCCCCGGATGCAGATGGTGTTCCAGGACCCGATCTCCTCCCTCAACCCCCGCCGCCGGGTGCGCGACCTGGTCGCCGAACCGCTCGACGCCCACCCCGACCCGGCCCGCGACCGCGAGGCCGTCATCGACGAACAGCTGGACGCCGTCGGCCTCTCCCCCGCCCTGTTCGGCGACCGCCGGCCGGGCCAGCTCTCCGGCGGCCAGGCGCAGCGCGTCGCCATCGCCCGGGCGCTGGCCGCCGAACCGCGGGTGCTGATCGCCGACGAGGCCGTCTCCGCGCTCGATGTCTCCGCCCAGGCCACCGTGCTCAACCTGCTGCGCCGGCTCACCGACGAGCGCGGCCTGGCCAGCCTGTTCATCTCGCACGACCTCGGTGTGGTCCGGGCGGTCAGCGACGACGTCGCCGTCCTCCAGCTCGGCCGGATCTGCGAGCAGGGCCCGACCGAGGAGGTGCTGGCCGCCCCCGCCCACCCGTACACCGCCGCCCTGCTCGCCGCCGTCCCCGAGCCCGGCCGCCCGCTCGGCGACACCGGTCTGCTCCCCGCCGACCCGCCGTCCCCGCTGGACCCGCCGTCGGGCTGCCGCTTCCGCACCCGCTGCCCACTGGCGGACGAGCGCTGCGCCACCGAGGCACCGGCCCTGCGCGCGGTGTCCCCCGGGCGGACGGTCGCCTGCCACCGGCCACTGCTGCCGGTCGACTGAGGCGGAGGGTGCCGACGCTCCGGGTTGCCTGCGATTCCCCCCGGCAGGTCCGACCGTCCACCGCTGCGGACAGGATGCGAAAACCGGCCGGTCATCCGCCTCCGGACCCCCGCCACCACCGGGCCCCGCACCCCGCTCCAGGCCCCGCCCCGGCGGCGGTCCGGCCGTGGGAATCCGGTAAAATTCCGGCCGGATCATCAGGCGTTTTCCGGGGCGGAGCAGAGCGGCATGGCGGCGGGAGACAATCAGGACACACCCGCCGAACTGAGCCGCTGCTACCTCGGCCTGCTCGCCGACGTCTCCCGCACCGGACGGCTGCTGCGCCGCGCCGAGCTGGAGAGCCTGCGCGCGCTCGGCGAGCGCAGCGCCGAGGCCGGGCACGGGCTGCGCGAGGTGGTCGCCCAGTGCCTCGCCGCCACCCGGCAGGCCTGGCAGACGCTCCCCGGCATCTCCACCGCCGCCACCGTCAGCGAGCTGCGCCGGACGGGCGACGCCGTACTGGCCGCCACCGAAGCCGCGCTCGCCGCGCTCGGCGAGGGCCACGAACGGGCGCAGCGGCTGGCGGTCCGTCAGGAGGAGTCCGCCCGGCGGGAGTTCATCGACGACCTGCTGCACGGCCGCAGCGACCTCGGTCTGCTGGCCGAGCGCGCCGAGCGGTTCGGGCTGCGGCTGGCGGGCGCGTACGCCGTCGCGGTCGCGGTCGGCGACGATCCGTACCCTGACGTCCATCCGCTGGCGCACCGGGTGGAGCGGGAGCTGGTCGGCCGGTTCGGCGAGCGGGACATGCTGCTGGCCGGCAAGGACGGCCGGCTGGTCTGCATCGCGCCCGACAGCGAGCGCGCGGTGCTGGAGGCCTTCGCCGAGCTGGCGCTCCGCCCGGGCCCCGGCTACCGCCCGGTGCTGCGGGTGGCGACCGGCCGCCGGCACTCGGGCGCCAGCGGCGTGCTGCGCAGCTACGAGGAGGCACTCGGCGCGCTGGACTACGCCGCCCGGCTCGGTCTGTCCGCCCAGCAGCTGAGGGCCGAGGAGCTGCTGGTGTTCCCGGTGCTGATGCGGGACCGGGCGGCCATGGCCGACCTGGTGCGCAGCGTGCTGGGCCCGCTGGTGGAGGCCCGGGGCGGCGCGCGGCCGCTGCTGGACACCATCGCGGTGCAGGCCGAGGCGGGGTACGTCAACGCCGAGGCGGCCCGCCGGCTGGGGCTGAGCGTCCGCACGCTGGGCTACCGGCTGGAACGCATCAAGGCGTTGACCGGTTACGACCCGGCGGACGCGCTGCACCGCTTCACCCTGGAGACGGCCGCGATGGGCGCCCGGCTGCTCAGCTGGCCGGAGCAGCCGCTGTAGGGCTTGTCCGACACGCCCCGGGCGGGCGGTACGGCCCGGCCCGCGCGTTCCAGGGTGTCAAGAGGGCGTCAAGATTGCCGGATCCTGGCAATGTGCGAACAGCCCTTCGACTGTCACGATCTCCGTGGCGCCGAGGTGGCGCCGCCGGAGAGAGCACGGGGGGCGGGGCGCGATGGGGGGATTCGTCGAGGCCGCGCTGGGCTTTCCGGCGGCGCTGTTCAGCTTCGCGCTGGTGGTGGTCATCGGGTACTGGTTGCTGGTCGTACTCGGTGGCATCGGGGTCGACGCCCTGCACGGGGGACATGGCGTCGATCCCCACGTCGGCGCCCCGCATGTGGGGCACGGTGTCGGCCACCACGACGGCGTCCCGCACGGGGGCGACGACGCCGGCCACCACGGGGGCACGGTGGCCGGGCTGGGACTGGGCGGGGTACCCGTGACGGTGGCGGTCTCGCTGCTGGTCGCGCTCGCCTGGTTCGTCAGCCTGGCCGGCTCCGCCCTCACCTCGGGGGCCGTCGAGCGCGCCGGTGTGCTGGTGGTCGCCCTGGCGGCGTCCTGGACCGGTACCCGGCTGCTGCTGAAACCGATCTCGCGGCTCTTCCCCGAGGACCGGCCCGCCACCCGCGGCGACTTCGTCGGCCGGGTCTGCGTGATCCGCACCGGCCGGGTGACGGCCGACTTCGGGCAGGCGGAGGTCACCGCCGACGACGGCTCCACCGCCACCGTCCAGGTCAGGTCGCTGACCGACGAGCCCGGCCTCGCGGCCGGCCGGACGGCCCTGATCTTCGACTACGACGCCGACGGCGAGCACTTCCTGGTGGCGCCGTTCGATCCGGCGCACCCCGGCCGCTGACCCCGCCCGGCTCCACCGGGCCCGCTCCACCCGACCCGCTCCACCCCGCCTTCTCCGCAGAGCTTCTCCGCAAGGCCTCTTCGCAAGACCTCTTCTGCAAAGGACACCGTGATGGACACCATCGCTGTGGGATTCGGCGTACTTGTCGCCGTCGTGCTGCTCATCGTGCTCGCCATGCTGCTGTTCGTCGGCCGGCTCTTCCGGAAGGTCGAGCAGGGCAAGGCGCTGATCATCTCCCGGACGAAGAAGGTCGACGTCACCTTCACCGGCACGATCGTCCTCCCGGTGCTGCACAAGGCCGAGCTGATGGACATCTCGGTGAAGACGGTGGAGATCCACCGCACCGGCCGGGACGGCCTGATCTGCCGGGACAACATCCGCGCCGACATCCGGATCTCCTTCTTCGTCCGGGTGAACAAGACCGTCGAGGACGTCATCAAGGTCGCCCAGGCGATCGGCACCGTGCGGGCCAGCGACCCGAACGCGGTGCAGGAGTTCTTCGCGGCGAAGTTCTCGGAGGCGCTGAAGACCGTCGGCAAGCAGCTCGACTTCACCGATCTCTACACCCACCGGCACGAGTTCCGGGACCAGATCATCGCGGTGATCGGCACCGACCTCAACGGGTACACCCTTGAGGACGCGGCCATCGACCACCTCGAACAGACCCCGATGAACCAGCTGGACTCCAACAACATCCTGGACGCCCAGGGCATCCGCAAGATCACCGAGCTGACCGCGATCGAGCACGTGCGCACCAACGAGTACCAGCGCACCGAGGAGAAGGAGATCACCCGGCAGAACGTGGACGCCCGCGAGGCCGTCCTCGAACTGGAGCGCCGTCAGGCGGACGCCGAGATCCGCCAGCGCCGGGAGATCGAGACCCTGCGGGCCAAGGAGGAGGCCGCGGTCGCCCGCGTCCAGGAGGAGGAGCGGCTCAACGCGCAGAGCGCCTTCCTGCGGACGGAGGAGCAGCTCGGCGTCCAGCGGGAGAACCAGGCCCGTGAGGTCGCGGTGGCGCAGAAGAACCGCGAGCGGGTGATCGCGGTGGAGACCGAGCGGATCGAGAAGGACCGCCTGCTGGAGGTGATCGGCCGCGACCGGGAGACCGAACTCGCCCGGATCGCCAAGGACAAGGAGGTCGAGTCGCAGAAGCGCGAGATCGCCGACGTGGTCCGCGAGCGGGTCGCGGTGGACCGGACCGTGGCCGAGCAGGAGGAGTCGATCAAGTCGCTGCGCGCGGTCGAGGAGGCCGAGCGGATGCGCAAGTCCGTGGTCATCCAGGCCGAGGCCGAGGCGCAGGAGAAGCTGGTCAAGGACATCAAGGCCGCCGAGGCCGCCGAGCAGGCCGCCGGCCACAAGGCCCGCGAGTCGCTGCTGCTGGCCGAGGCCCGGCAGCAGGCCGCCGAGCTGGACGCGGCCGCCAAGATCCGGCTCGCCGAGGGCATCCGGGCCGAGGCCGCCGCCGAGGGCCTGGCCCAGGTGCAGGTCCGCGAGCAGGAGGCCGCCGCGATCGAGAAGGTCGGCCGCGCCGAGGCCGTCGTGCTGGCCGAGAAGGCGCAGGCCGCCGCGCTGGAGATCGGCGCCAAGCTGAAGGCCGAGGCCGAGGGCCTCACCGAGAAGGCCGCCGCGATGGCCAGGCTGGACGAGGCCTCCCGCGGGCACGAGGAGTACCGGCTGCGGCTGGCCGCCGAGAAGGACGTCCGGCTGGCCGGTCTCGACACCCAGCGGCAGATCGCCGAGGCGCAGGCCACGCTGGTCGCGGCCGGGCTGGAGAAGGCCAACATCGACATCGTCGGCGGGGACGGGATCTTCTTCGACCGCCTGGTGCAGTCGGTGACGGCGGGCAAGAGCGTGGACGCGTTCGTCGCCCACTCCGACACCGCGCGCGCCCTGGCCGGGCCGTGGCTGGACGGCAGCGCCAGCTTCACCGACGACCTCACCCGGGTGCTGTCCTCCGTCTCCACCGCCGATGTGCAGAACCTCACCGTGTCCGCGCTGCTGATGAAGCTGATCGGCTCGGGGGCCGGCGAGCAGGCCGGTCAGCTGCGGCAACTGCTCTCCTCCGCGCAGAAGCTGGGCATCGCCGAGACGCCGATCGCGGCGCTCGCCGCGGCCAACGGTTCCAAGTAGCGCTCGCGGCAAGGGGAGAGACCAGCGTGGACGTCCTCGACACGGGCGCACGGCCCGACGCGGGTACCCGGCTCGACGCCGGCACCTACGAGGTGCTGCGGGACCGGCTCGCCCGGGCCGCCGCCGAACTGGCCGAGCGCGCCGGGGAGCTCAACGCCCGCCGGGCGGAGGAGTTCGGCGGGCGCGAGCTGCGGCTCACCGGCACCGGCCGGCTCACCACCGCCCGGGCCTGCGTCGCCCGGGACCTCACGGCGGCCGGCGGCCTGCTGCTGCTCGGCCACCGGCCGGCCGACGGCGCGGCCGCGGGCGGGCCGCCCGGCGTCGAGGACGTCCTCACCCTGCACCACCCCGACCTCACCGAGGCGGGCCCGCCGTCCGAGACGCAGCCCGGAGCACCGTCCGGATCGCCGTCCGCCGCTTCCTTCCTGGCGGACCCCCGGCTGCGGCAGGACGTCGCCGAACTCCACCGCTACTACCGCGACGCCCGGCTGGAGCAGCTGCGCCCGGTCGGCGGCCGTCTGCTCGCCGTCTTCCGCACCGGCCCCGCCGCCGGGGACGTCCGCGTGCTGCGCTGGCGGACCGGCGACGGCGACACCCCCGCCTACCTGGACGGGCACGGCGAACGCGACCACACCCCCGCCGACGGCCGGCAGGTCGGGTGGACCGCGCTCACCCGGGACGACCAGCTCCCCGGCCGGCCGCCCCGGGTCTCCCTCGGCGGCGACCTGCTGCTCGCCACCGAGGGCGGCACCCTCACCCTCACCACCCCCGCCGGCGACCTCCTCCACCGGGAGCCGCTGGACGAGGCACTGCAGACCCTCGCCGACGCGCAGATCGCCCACGCCCGGATCGGCACCCTGCTGCTGGTACGGGTCCGCCCCTACCAGGAGGAGACCGTCCGCCACCTGGTCTGCCACCTGCCCACCGGCCGGGTCACCCGGATCGACGCGCTCGGCCAGGCCTGCCTGCGGCTCCCCGGCGACCAGGGCGTCGCCTTCCCCGGCGGCTGCCACCTCGCCGACGGCACCGTCCGCACCTTCGACCAGCCGGTCGACGGGCTCGCCTACGAACGGACGATCGCCGCGCCCAACGGCGAGGACGTGCTGTACGTCTTCCGCGCCCCCGCCGACGGCCGCACCCTGCTGCTCCCCTACAACAGCGTCCGCCAGGAGGCCGCCGCCCCGCTGCTCTGCCAGGGCTTCGCGCTGCTCGACGACGGCACGCTCACCGCCCTGCGCCCCAACACCGACGGGCCCACCCGCCTCCACCCGGTGCAGCTCTGGCAGACGCCGTTCACCAGCGAGCGGTACGCCGCCGCGCAGCCCGCCGGCGCGGGGCCGCTCGCCCGGATCGGCAACGCCGACCTGGTCCGCGGCCTCGCCGACTGCCTCTCGCTGGCCCGGCTGGCCGCCGCCGGCGCCGACACCCCGGCCGGCCACCAGGCCGTCCTGGCCGCCTGCACCCGCACCGCCGACCGCCACCACTGGCTCGGCGAACCGGGCCTCGGCGACCTGCACCGGCCGCTCGCCGAGATCCGCGACACCGCCCGGCAGGTCATCGCCGAGTACGAGACCGTCGCCGAACTCACCGCCCACGCCGCCCGGCAGACCGAACAGGCCACCGAACACGTCGAAGGCCTGCTCCGGGTCGTCCGCGGCGAGACCCTCGCCGACGCCACCGCCTGGGTCGACCGGCTCACCGCCCTGCGCCGGGCCCAGGGCCGGGTGGAGGCCCTGCGCGACCTGCCGCGCGCCGACCCCGAGCGGATCGACCGGCTCGCCGCCCACCTCGCCGGGGGCCTGACCGAGGCCGCCGAACGCGCCGTCACCCACCTCGCCGAGCCGGACGCCTTCACCGGCCACCGGCAGCGGGCCACCGCACTCGCCGACACCTGCGCCGCCCTCACCACGGCCGCCGGGGCCGGACCGCTCGGCGAGGAACTGACCGCGCAGAGCGAGGCCCTGCAGACCGTCTCCGAACTGGTCACCACCCTCGACCTCGCCGACGCCACCACCCGCACCGGCATCCTGGACCGGCTCGCCGACGTCCTCGGCCTGCTCAACCGGGCCCGCGCCACCCTCACCACCCGGCGCCGCGAACTGCGCACCCGCGAGGCCGCCGCCGAGTTCGCCGCCGAGACGGCCCTGCTCGCCCAGGCCACCACCGCCGCCCTCGCCGCCGCCGACACCCCGCAGGCCTGCGACGACCAGCTCGGCCGACTCCTGCTGCGGATCGAGCAGTTGGAGACCCGCTTCGCCGACGCCGACCCGGCGCTCACCGAACACCTCACCGACCGCCGCACCGAGATCCACGACGCGCTCACCACCCGCCGCCAGCACCTGCTCGACGACCGGGCCCGCCGGGCCGACCGGCTGGCCGCCTCCGGCGACCGCATCCTCGACACCCTGCGCCGCCGCCTCGCCGCCCTCACCACCGCGGCCGAGATCGACGCCGCGCTCGCCGCCGACCCGACCGCCGTCAAGCTGCGCGAACTCTGCTCCCAGCTGGCCGCGTCGGGCGACCAGGTGCGGTCCGAGGAGCTGGCCGGCCGGCTCCGCGCCGCCCGCGGCCAGGCCCACCGGGCCCTGCGCGACCGCGCCGACCTCGCCGGCGACGGCCCCGGCACCCTGCGGCTCGGCCGCCACCTGTTCGCCGTCACCACCCAGCGGCCCGAACTCACCTTCGTCCCCTGGCAGGGCCGCCCCGCCTTCGCCCTCACCGGCACCGACTACCGCTCCCCCGTCACCGACCCCGCCTTCGCGGCCACCGAGCGGTACTGGGAGCAGCCGCTGGTCTCCGAGAGCGCCCGGATCTACCGGGGCGAGTACCTCGCCGCCGGCCTGCTCCTCGCCGCCGAGTCCGACGGCCTCGACCCACTGCACGAGGCCGCCGCCGACGGCACGCTGGACGAACTCGTCCGCCGGGCCGCCGAGCAGCGGCACGACGAGGGCTACCAGCGCGGCGTCCACGACCACGACGCCACCACCATCCTCCGCGCGCTGCTGCGACTGCACGCCGAGGCCGGCCTGCTGCGCCACCCCGCCGGGGCGCGCGCCGCCGCACAGCTGTACTGGGCGTACGGCGCCGACGAACGGCAGCGGCTGGTCTGGCGCACCCGGGCCCGGTCGCTGGGGCTGGCCCGCAGCGCCTTCGGGCCGGTCCCCGCGCTGGACGCACTGGCCCGTGAACTGGACGCGGCCGTGGGAGAGTTCACCCAGGCCGCCGAGCCCGCCGGACGCTACCTCGTCGAGGAACTGGCCCGCGCCGACCTCGCCTTCGCCACCCCGCCCGCCGTCACCGCGCTGCTCGACAAGTTCCACGCCGCGCCCGAGGCGACCGGCCTCACCGAGGCCCTCGCCGCCCTGCCCGACGACCCGGCTCTCCTCCCCGCCCGGCGCCAGCTCGCGCACGCCTGGCTGGAGGCCGGCACCGCGGCCACCGGCGTCCGGGCCGCCGCCGACGACCTCGCCGAGGCGGCGGCCACGCTGCTCTGCCCCGGCCTCCCCCGCTACCCCGCAGGCGGCGCCGTCACCACCCGGCTCACCGGCCTGCTCGGCGACCACCCCCGGCTCCCCGGCGGCGGCCTCGACCTCAGACTGGACGAACTCCTCGCCCGGGCGACCGACTTCACCACCCACGACGTCCCGGCGTACCGCGCCTACCAGCGCCTGCGCACCGACCTGCTGGCCGCCGAGCACGACCGGCTCCGGCTGGAGCAGTACCGCCCGGCACCGCTCAACGGCTTCGTCCGCAACCGGCTGATCGACGAGGTCTACCTGCCGCTGGTCGGCGACAACCTCGCCAAGCAGCTGGGCACGGCCCAGGCCCCCGGCAGCCACGCCCCGGCGGACCGCAGCGGCCTGCTGCTGCTCGTCTCCCCGCCCGGCTACGGCAAGACCACCCTCGTCGAGTACCTGGCCGAACGGCTCGGTCTGCTCCTGGTCAAGGTCGACGGCCCCGCCCTCGGCCACCGGGTCACCTCCCTCGACCCGGCCGAGGCCCCCAACGCCACCGCCCGCCGCGAGGTCGAGAAGCTCAACTTCGCCCTCCACGCGGGCAACAACGTGCTGCTCTACCTCGACGACATCCAGCACACCTCGGCCGAGTTCCTGCAACGGTTCATCCCGCTCTGCGACGCCCAGCGCCGCGTCGACGGCGTCCGGGACGGCCGGGCCCGCGAGTGGGACCTGCGCGGCAAGCGCTTCGCGGTCGTCATGGCCGCCAACCCGTACACCGAGACCGGCCGGCTCTTCCGGCTGCCCGACATGCTCGCCAACCGCGCCGACGTCTGGAACCTCGGCGACGTCATCGCGGGCCGCACCGACCTCTTCGCGCTGAGCTTCGTCGAGAACGCGCTCACCGCCAGCCCCCACCTCGCCCCGCTGGCCACCGCCGACCGCGCCGACCTGGACACCCTGCTGCGCCGCGCCGCCGGCGAACCGGCCCCCGGCGAGCTCAGCCGGCCCTGGCCGCCCGCCGAGACCGACCGGATGACCGCCGTCCTGGCCGGCCTGCTGCGGCTGCGCGAGACGGTCCTGACGGTCAACCGCGCCTACATCGCATCCGCCGCCCAGGACGACCGCACCCGCACCGAACCCCCGTTCCGGCTCCAGGGCTCCTACCGCAACATGGCCAAACTCGCCCAGCGCCTCGCCCCCGCCATGACCGACGCCGAACTCGACGCCCTCCTCACCGACCACTACCGCGCCGAGGCCCAGTCCCTGGGCGCCGAAACCGAGGCCCAGCTCCTCAAACTGGCCGAACTCCGGGGCACCCTGACCCCCGAACAGTCGGTCCGCTGGCAGGAGTTGAAAGCCACCTGGACCGGCGCGCAATAGTCCGACTTTCCCGGCCCGGCGGCACGACCGCGCCCTCACGCGATAGGTTCGGCCCGCCCGGCCGGAAGGGCCGGGCGGCGCTGCGGGGGTGCGGTTACTGGACGGTGGGGAGCTTCGCGGTCAGCGCGGTGGGCACCCGCACCACGTCGTCGAGGCTGTACTTGCCCGGGCCGAAGTCCGCGGCCGTCAGGCCCTTCTTCGCCCCACCGGTCACCAGCCAGACCGTCGTGCTGTCCGGCGAGACCAGCAGCGTCCCGTTCACCGGAGCGGCCTTCGCCGCCGCCTGCGACAGCCACGCACCCGGAACACCACGCAGCGGCAGCTGGTCGTACCCGAAGGCCGTGTAGTCCGCGCCGCTCAGCGGCACCGCCACCCCACCGGCCGTCACATAGATCGTCGAGTTCCCACCGGCCGCATCCCGCACGATCGTCCGGTTCGGAATCACCGCACCCGCCCGACCCGCGAGCCACTGTCCCGGAACACCCATCAACGGCCGGATGTCATACCCGTTGGCGGTCCACTCCGCACCACCGATCGGCAGCGCCACACCGTTCTGGATCACATACCGGCTGGAATCGGTACCCGCCTGGTCCATGACCACCGTGTCGTCCGGGACGGAGCGCTGGACGGCACCCCGGAGCCACTGGCCGGGGACGCCCATCAGCGGGCGGACGTCGTACCCGTTGGCGGTCCACTCCGCGCCGCCGATGGGCAGCGCGGCGCCGCCCAGCATCACGTAGCGGCTGGAGTCGGTCCCCGACTGGTCCATGACCACCGTCCCGGACGCCACCGGGTTGGCCAGCGCCCCCTGCAGCCAGGAGGTCGGCACGCCCATCAGCGGCCGGGTGTTGTAGCCGTAGGCGGTCCACTCCGCGGCGCTGATCGGCAGCGCGGTGCCGCCGACCGTCACGTAGCGGCTCGGGTCGTTGCCCGCCTGGTCGTAGACCACCGTCCCGGCCGAGGGTGCGCCGGCGAGCGCGTTGAAGGACGCGTCGGTGACGTTGACGATCTTCGAGAGGTCGTAGCCGTCGGCGGCCACGTCCGAGCCGGTGATCGCCAGGCCGGCACCGTCGACGATGACCTTGACCGTCGAACCGCCCGGCGCCTTGACCAGCGTTCCGGGCGGCAGCGCCGCCGGGTTGTCGTTCAGCCCGGGTGCGGTGGGGCTGTCGACGACGCCGTTGTCGTGAACCGGGAAGTAGGTTCCGTGGCCGGCGAAGTAGGGGTAGGGGATCGTCCGGTGCCAGACCCCGGAACCGCTGAACTCGTACCCGACGTAGGAGGCGTGCGACGAGTCGACCCAGTGGTCGAAGATGACGATGTGGCCGTTGTTGCCGGCGGCGTCGTTCAGGAGGGCGTCACCGGGCTTGAGGGCGTCCTTGCCGATCCTGGACGCGACACCGCTGGGCACGAAACTGGTGGTGTCCAGGCCGGGGGTGCTCAGCTTCCAGGCCATCGAGGCGTAGCCGGAGCAGTCCGTCCGGTAGCCCTGGTAGGAGCCTTGCTGGTTGTACTTCAGCCCCTTGTCGACCCAGCTGTTGGCCCGGCTGAGGACCTCGCTGCGGGTGAGCTGCACCGCGTTCGTCGACGTGACGGCCGCCTGGGCGGAAGCGGTCGTGAAGGTGGTGGCGACCACGGCGCCCGAGGTGGCGATGGCGGTGGCCAGGACGATACGCAGGGTCTTGGAAGGCTTCGAAGACATGACTGTTCTCCTCTACGGGCGGAAAAGAGCCGGCCTCTTCAGATCAGGACGGGCCGGAACGGGGCATTTCGGAGCTGCGAATTCAGGGCGGGGTATTCCGGAACAGCGCGTGCGGAACAGGGCTTTCGGCGCTGGGCTTTCCACGCTGAAGGTCCGGCCCGGGGCAGTGGACACTGCGCGGTGGCGGACGGCTGCCCTGCAGGAGCAGCCGGTCGGCGGGGACCTGCGGACGGACGGGGCGGGCGGTCAGCCCCAGATCATGTCGCTGGCCAGAACGGTCGTGGGGATGCCGGTCGGCACGGGGGTGCCGGTCGCGGCGGCGGGCAGCGCCGGGGTGGCCTGCTCGGCGGCGGCGAGGGCGGGGACCAGACCGGAGAGGGCGAGGGCGAGGGCGGCGACCGCGGCGGCCCTGGCGGTGACGGTACGGAACATGGTGGTATCCCCTTCGGATGCGACGTGGCAATGGATTCCGGTGCTCGCGTCCCGCGGTGACGCTTCGACCGGTGTGCCGTTCGGGCGGTGCTCCCTGCCGGCGATCACCAGTTTGGTTCCAGTTCCAGCCCTCCGGAAGAGTTCTCCGGTGGACGGAAACGTCCCTGGACCGTTCCGTCCCGCGCTGCCGGAAGCGGACAACGGCCGGTGCGCGGCGGGGCCACAAGGTGATGTAGCCATGACATCTGGAGCGAGGCCACCGAACGGGACAATTCGCTTCCGGGGCGCCCCTCGGGCGGCTTTCCCCTTGGCCTGAACCGTCCAGCACGCTGGCCCGGGGATGCCTCATATGAAATGATCGCGTGCGACTCGAACAAGATTTATTACCGGGGGGGGCGGCAGGTGCTCACAACACTTGGCCTGGACAGCACGTCAGAAACCGTTTACCGCGCGATGCTCGCCCGCCCGCACGACGGGGTGGACGCCCTCGCCCTACGCCTCTCGCTCCCGGAGCAGCAGGTCAGAGCGGCGCTGGACACGCTCAGCGAGCTGTCCCTGCTCCGCCCCTCCGCCGAACGGCAGGGCGAGCTGCGCGCGGTCTCCCCCGACATCGGGATGGAGATCCTGATGGCCCGCCAGCAGGCCGAACTCGCGGCCCAGCAGCTGCGCATCGAGGCCTCCCGGGCGGCCGCCGCCCAGCTCATCGCCGAGTACGCCGACCTGCGCCCCAGCACCGGCCACCCCGACGTCGAGCACCTGGTCGGCCTCGACCAGATCCGCGACCGCCTGGCCTCACTCACCCGCGGCATGCGCGAGGAGGTCATGACCTTCTCCCCCGACGGCGGGCAGAAGCCCGAGAACATCGAGGCCGCCAAACCCCTCAACCAGACGCTCCTGGAGCGGGGCATCCGGATGCGCACCGTCTACCTCGACAGCGTCCGTAACAGTCCGCACACCGTGGACTACGTCAACTGGCTTGCCTCGCACGGAGGTCAGGTCCGCACCGTGCCGGTGCTGCCCACCCGGATGATCGTCGTCGACCGGACGACCGCCGTCATCCCCGTCCAGAGCGACGACACCGCCGCCGGCGCCGTCGTCCTCAACGGGCAGGGCATGCTGACCGCCCTCTGCGCCCTGTTCGAGACGGTCTGGGCCGGTGCCCAGCCCCTCGGCAGTGCCACCCCGCTGGACAAGCACGGACTCAGCGCCCAGGAGAACACCGCGCTCACCCTTCTCGCCGACGGCCACACCGACGACGCCATCGCCAAGCGCCTCGGCGTCTCCTCCCGCACGGCCCGCCGCATCGCCACCGACCTGATGGAACGCCTCGACGCCCGCAGCCGCTTCCAGGCGGGCGCGCGCGCCGTGCAGAACGGCTGGCTGCCCGGCACGGCCTGATCCGCCAACTCCCCGGCACCATCGCCGGCGGCGCCGGGGAGCGCGGCTCAGGGCGTCGGCGGCGGCGTCGGGAACAGGCTGGCCAGCGGGTTGCTGTAGGTCTTGCTGGGCATGCACGTGGGGCCGGGGGTCTTCATGAGGTTGGCCTCCATCTCACGGAAGCCGTTGGCCGGGTCGACCTTGGCCATGGGGAGGTAGATGTAGAGCTGGACGCCGGCCGGGATGGCGCTGGGGCGGATGGTCAGGACGTGCTTGAGTCCCTCGCTCTCGATGTTCCAGCCGTGGGTGGCGAGCCAGTCCGGGTTGCCGTCGCCGTCGCCCGGCGGGTCGGCGGGGCTCTCCGGCTCGGGGGCGTGGCAGTCGGGCTCGCCGGCGTAGACGTGGGTGCGGGCGCCGAGCCGGTCCAGGTCACGCTGCAACTGGGCCGCGTCGACCGGCTTGTACGACTCCAGGACGGTCAGCCTGACGAGGTCGTCGCCGCCGCTCTGCAGGGTGTACGCCGCGTTGGTGATGTCGCCCAGCACCTGGCTCCCGGCGGTGGCACCGGCACTGCCGGGCGTGGACGTGACGGGGCGGCCCGCCGTGGCGGTGAACGCGATCCCGGCCGCGGCGGCGGCCAGGCCCAGCGGGAGCGCCACCCGCACGGTCAGGGTCCGTCGCCTGGCCGCGCGCCGGGATTGCTCGGTCACGGTGTCCATCAGATGCTCCTTCAGCAGGACATGGCGGTCGCGAGGGAGCTCCGGATCGGCCACGGCCGGCAGCAGCCGGGCCAGTTCCTCCCGCTCGGTCTGCCGAGACCGGGACTGGGGGGTGGCGTTCATCGGATCGTCTCCTTGCTCGACCGGACCGCGAACCCGCGGTCACCTGCTACCTGTCCGTCGGCAGCCGTGCGTTGCACGCCTTTCTCCGAGGCGGTCTTCCGGGAGGCCGCCAGCTCCTTCGCCGCGAGGTCCCGCAGCCTGCCGCGGGCGCGCGACAGCCGGGAGCGGACCGTCCCGACCGGCTTGCCCAGCGCTTCGGCGACGGCCGCGTGGTCCATGCCCTCCCACACGCACAGGGCGAACACCTCCCGCTCGGCCGGGCGCAGCTGTTCCAACGCGGCTTTGGTGGCGGCGAGTTGCTCGGTATCGGCGAGCCGTCCTGCCAGCTCGGCGGCGAAGTCCGGGACCACCTCGCGCGGCGGCAGTTTCGCGAGCGCCCGCTGGTGCCGCCGGGCGGCCCGGCGGATGTTGCGGATGACGTTGGTGGCGATACCCAGCAGCCAGGGCCGGAGGCTCTCGCCCTCCTCCTCGACCTTCGCCCGCAGCCGCCAGGCCTCCAGGAAGGTCAGCGAGACCACGTCCTCGGCGACGGTCCGGTCACCGGTCATCCGGACGGCGTGCCGGTACACCGCGCGGGCGTGATCCTCGAAGATCTGCCCGAACGCCACCGCGTCCCCGGCCCGTATCCGGGCTCGAATCGATTTCTCCACACCGCGTCCTGTCCGCCCGCCCACCACCGTTGCCGTGATCCGCACCACACGGCGGCCGGGCGGTGCCGCGCGGTCGACGGTACTGGCAGCAGGGCCCCCACCCGGCGCAGGCAGGTCCAGCCCTCTGCGAACCCACGGAGGGCCGGACCGCGTTCAGGGCCACGGGACAGCATCCTGGTCAGACACGCCGGCCGCCCGGAGCCCACCATGAAAGTTTTCTTCTGATGCCAGGTGAAAGAGAATTGACGGTACGTCAGATGAAATGGGCGAGGGAACCCGGCCCACCCGGGGACCGCCGGCGCTGCCAGAACGGGCGGCTGTGCCACCGCTCCTCGCCGATGTGGATCTGGCGGTGGCCGTACCGGTAGGCGTCGAAGGTCTCGCCCAGCCGCGCCGCGTAGCCGTCCAGCGCGCCGGCCTCGCCGCGGAGCCGGGCGTCGATCGCCTGGCCGGCGCAGAGACCCGAGTAGAGGGCGGTGAGGATGCCCTGCGAGGAGAGCGGGTCGAAGGCGATCGCCGCGTCCCCGGCCGCGATCCAGCCCTCGCCGGCGAGCGGCTCCAGCCGCGCGGTGTGCGCGGCGCAGCGGCGCGGTGAAGCCCCCGCGAGGGGCGAGCGGCCGACGGCGAGCCGGGCCGTGTGGCGGGTGGCGGCGAGCCGGTCGAGGAAGGCCCCGGGGTGGCCGAGGCCGGGCGGGGCGAGGTCGGTGTCGGTGAAGTAGGTGACGAGCCGGTGGGCGGGGGTGTGGGGCGCGGTGTACCACCAGCCGTCGGGGGCGGACTCGACGAGCGAGGCCCCCTCGCTGTCGGCGGGGCCGGCGGTCAGGCGCAGGTGGACGGCGATCAGCCGGTCGTAGCGGTGGCGGCGGGCTCCGCACCTGGTCGCGAGCGAGGCGCGGCGGCCGGTGGCGTCGACCAGCCACCGGCAGCGCACCGGGCGGGCCGCACCGTCGGCGCGTACGGTCACCTGCCATCCGCCGCCGGGGTGGGGGGCGGGGTGGGTGACCGTGGCGCGTTCGGCGACGTCCGCCCGGTGCGTGCGGACGGCGGCGCGCAGCAGGCGGTCGAAGGCGGGCCGGTCGAGGTGCCAGCCGTGCCCGTACGGGTCGGTGATGAAGTCCGTCCGGTGCAGGTGCGGTGAGCCCCAGGCGGAGAGGGTGGCGCGGCAGGGGCGGTGATCGGCGTCGAGCGACCGGATGTCGACGCCGAGGTCGTGGAGGAGCAGCCGGGCGGCGGGCACGAGGGACTCGCCGGTCTTGGACGGGCCGCCGCCCGCGTCGGCGAGCAGGACGGTGCGTCCGGCCCGGGCCAGGGTGAGGGCGGCGGCGGCGCCCGCCGGGCCACCGCCCGCGACGACGGCGTCGTACCGGTCGGTCCCGTACCGTTCGGCGTACGGACCGTCGTACAGGTCGGCGTACGGGTCGGTGTCCGGGTCGGCGTACGGACCGGCGTACGGGTCGGTGTCGTACCGGCGGGCCGTGCGGCTCTCGGTGGGCGCCGCCGCCGTGGTCACCGGGTGTCCCGGAACGGGTCGACCTTGGCGAGGTAGCCGGCCGAGATCTCCTCGGGCCGGAACACGCTGGTGCGGGCGACCTCGTCGGCCGCGTGCTGCTCGACGGTGGCGCGCTGCTCCTCGGCCAGCCGGGGGTGACCGGCCTCGCGCACATGGATGTTGACGAGGTTCTGGCGGTCGTCGACCGGGCCGAGCGAGGGGTCGGGCGTGGACTCCACCAGGATCGCCTTCGGGAACTTGTCGTCCACCGTGTAGGGGTTGGTCTCGACGACGCCGAACTTGGACCAGTTGTCGACCATGTTCCGCAGGCCGGTCTGCTTGTCCGGGCTCAGGAACCGCAGCCACACCGCCCGCTTCACGAAGGCCTCTTCACGCCGGTCCTCGGTGATGGTGCCGTTCGGGGCCTGGTTGACGATGTCGAAGTCGGTCTTCTTCAGGACGTGGTTGGGCACCCGGGCCGGCCAGAAGGACGGCAGGTAGGGGCTGTAGCGGGGGCCGATGTTGGCCCGGAGTTCGTAGCCGGAGCGGCAGCTCGCGGTGTCGGTCTGCCAGGGGACGCCCATCCAGCGGGTGAGGCCGCCCGGCATCTGGGCGTGCAGGGGGCCGTTGGCCGACAACGCGCGTTCCGGCAGGAGGTACTGACCGTAGTCGGGTTCGGGATCGTCGCCCGGGCGGTGGCTGATCCGGAACGGCTCGGCGTAGAGGGTGTCGTGGCGGATCGGCCAGGTGACCTCGCAGCCGGGGTGGAAGGCGTCGGCGAGACAGTAGTCCAGGGCGGCCCGGTCGAGCAGCCCGGGCTGCAGCTCCACGGGAGCGCCGTCCAGCGACTGGTAGGCGGTGTGCTTCGTCTTGTCGTCGAAGTTCCCGTCCACCCACTGGGCGAGCATCTGGTCCTGGGTCGTCGTCAGGACTCCGTACTGGCGGGGGGACTTCGCGGGGACGGCCATGGCGTCCCCGTAGAGCCAGGGCCAGGGCAGCGGGGACAGGCCGTCCCGGTCGTAGCTGCGCATCTGGTAGTACACGCGCTGGCGGAGGTCGTGGTACTGGTCCTTCTTGCTGCCGAGGACGGCGAGCAGTCCGGGCGAGGTGAAGTCGTTGGGGCCGTTCCAGCCGTACTCGGCGGCGAAGCCCTGGTTGACCCACTGGTGTCCGTTGAACCGCTGGAGCAGCGGCTTGATGTGCTCGTCGAAGACGACCGTGGTGGGGGCGGGCAGGTCACCGGTCTGGACGAAGAGGTCGTACAGCAGGTCGTGGAGCGTCACGATGCCCTTGACGTCGGGCGCGTAGTTCGGGGGCGCGACCACCACCCAGGCCGGTTTCACCTCCACCGACGTGCCGTCGATGGTGACCTCGGCGGTCACCGGACCGTCGGAGATGTCGTCGTACCAGCCCTCGTTGTTGCCGAAGGTGGTGAGCGGGGACGGCGGGCTGGTGAACGAGGCGGAGCTGCCCCTGCCGCCCAGGACGACGAGCCGGCCCTTGTCGTCGGTCCGCAGCTCTCCCAGGTGGACGGGGATGTTGTTGATCTTCCCGGTGTCGAAGCTCTGGCCGCTCCGGCCCGCGCCCGTGATCGTCCGGGGGCCCGGGTCGATGGTCAGCACGTCCCTGGCGAGCGCGTTGTTGCGCCGTTCGTACTGGTCCTGCGACAGGCTCTGGGCCTCGGGGATGTCCAGCGCGAGCGAGAACTTGTACCAGGCCGCCTTCCGGTTGGCCAGGTGGACCGTCCACTCGACACCGGCACCGCCCTGTCCGTCCAGGATCTCCCGGACGACCTTGCCGTCCTTGTCGTAGCCGTAGACGCGGAAGCGCGCCGCCTGCCGTTTGATCCTGCCGGTGCCCTCCTTGTAGGAGCCCGGGCTCCTGGGCGGCTCGTCCGGTGTCTCCGGTCCGTAGAAGAACGTGTCACCGTTGCCCACCCGCGCGACACCGATCGCGGGGTGGATCTTCACATAGGCAATGGCGGTCATCTGGCTGGCTCCTGGAAGCTCGCGGGCTCCGGCGGGACGACGGGGCCTCGGACGCGGACGCCCCGGGGTCGGGCGGTGGCCGGCGGCCGCTTCGGGCGGAACCGCCGGGGTCCGTACCGCCGGCTTCGCGCCCTCCCCACCGTGGGAGCGCGTGGGCCGCACACCGGCTGACGGGTGCACGAAGGGATGCCGCGCGGGGATGTCCGCGTCTCCAGCATGTGACCGGGGCCATCGCCCGTCACGCCGGGTACGGCCAATCAAGGGAGCCGGCGTTCGAATGCCCGGTCGACGCCGGCCCCCGCCCCCGCACGCCGGGGGCTACGCCGCCCACGCCCCGGCCGGACGCGGCGAGGCCTCGGCGGAAGCGGCCAGCCGGTCGAGCATGGCGCGGGCGGCCGCGGTGCGGCGGTAGGGCGCCAGGCAGGCGCGGAGCAGCTCCAGGGCGGCTGTCACGCGGGCCGAGCGCAGACAGGGATAGTCCCGGCAGAAACCCTGCGCGGTGACGCAGGCCGCCTCGATCAGGCCGACCCGGATCTGGAGTTCGGCCAGCCGGGCCGCGGTGAGGGCGCGGGAGCGCCGCTCGGACGGCGGGTGGTGGCGGAGGGACCGCTTGAGGGCGCCGATCGCACCGGTGACGTCGCCGGTCGAGGTCAGCACCTCGGCCTGATGACGGGCCAGTTGGGCCGGATGGTAGGCACCGGGGCCACTGTCGCCGGGATCGGCTTTCGCCAGGTGGCGTTCAGCCTCGCGCAGCTGGGCCAGCGCGCGGTCGCGGTCCCCGTTCGCCGCCGTGGTCACGGCGAGTTGGCCGATCAGGAAGGCGGCCGTCATGTGGGCCGTCCAGCTGTGCTGTTCGGCGGCGCGCTCGGCGAGGAGGTGGGCCTCGCGCAAGTGGCCCAGACCGTAGGCGTGTTCACTCATACCGCGAAGCACGATCGCGCCGGTGACACCGTCCCCGCTCTCGCGGGCCAGGCCGAGGGAGGCGAGCTGGTAACGGCGGGCAAGCCCGTGCAGGTGCTCGTCGGAGCACATGGACCCGGCGAGGCAGACCAGCAGCGCGGCGGACGACAGCAGGCGGTCGGGAACGGTCGCGACACGGTGGGTCCGCAGCCACAGCGTGACGTCGCCCGCCAGATAGGCGACCAGGGCGGTACGGGTGTGGCCGCCCCCGAAAGCGGCGTCCGCCCGGGAGAACATCGCGGTCATCGTCTCCACCATCTCGGCCCGCGACAGCCCGAACCGGGTACTCGGCCCCGGCCGGTTCCTTGCCGCCGGCCTCGCGGGCGTCTCCTCGGCCCGGCTGGGCGCGGCGAGTTGGATCTCGTGGTAGACGGTGTGACGTAACGCCGGGCGACGGGCGGGATCGGCGTCGGCAGCACACAGTTCGACCAGCTGGCGCACGCCGCACCGGTCGCCGAGGACCGGAACCGCACCCTCCGGGGCGGTGAGGCCCGTGAGACCGGTCAGGCCGGTCTCCGCGATCGCGACCGGTCGCCCGATCCGGCGGGTGAGCACCTCGGCGACCAGTACCGCGATCCGCGCGGGCGGCCGGGTACCGGCCAGCCAGCGGCACACCGCGGCCCGGCCGTAGGTGAGCACCAGGCCGCTCTCCCGGCCCGCGCCGTTGACGGCCTCGGCCAGACCCCGGCCCGTCCAGGAGGCCTCGTCCAGCAACGCGCGCAGCCGGACGTTGGGAGGGCGTGCGGTCATGGCGTTCTCCCTGCTCGGGCACGGCCCGCCACCCTTCGCGGCGACCGGAGGAGGCAACGACCTCAAGAGCGCCTCGCCGCTCGAACCGCCGATATGAAAGGGGTGCCGGGCCCCGGGCGGCAATCCGCCGGACCCGGCCTGGAACGCCGTCCCGCACCCGGCCGATTTCACAAGTTCACAACATGCAACGCCCTCAACGTATCCGTCCGCCGAACTCCTTGTGCCCGGGTGGCCGCCGCCGTCTACTGGCAGGTATCGACCCTCGGAGGAGGAGCGGCCCCGGCGGACGGAGAACGCACCGTTCGAGCGTCCTCCCGTACAGCATCTGCGTGGGCTACCGGTCGCCCGGGGCGATCCACTGCTCTCCCCTCTGCCCCAGTGCCCGGTATTCAGGAAAAGCGGAGTCCGAAATGGCGAGATCCGCATGGATGTTCACCAGTCCGGGGGCGCACCTGGCAGGCGCCTTCCGGCCACATGCCAACGGGATCCAGGAGCATCGCATGCTCCTGAAGGAGGTGGACAAGGCCGCCGCCGAGTACGGCTGGGGGCCGGTCTCGCCACTGCTGCTGCAGAGCACCGACGCCCGGATCCCCAGGACCCCCGAGGGCCCCGAGACTCCCGAAGGCCCCGAGCACCTGTGGCTCGGCTTCTACTCCACCTCCCTCGTGCTGGCCGACATCCTCGAACAGGCCGGTGTCCGCGCCGATGTCCTCCTGGGACACAGCAGCGGCGAGGTGACGGCGCTGGTCGTCGCGGGTGCGCTCGGCGTCGCGGACGGTGCGCGGCTGCTCTGCGAACGGTTGAAGGCCGTGACCGAGGCAGACCTGCCACCGGGCGCGATGCTCGCCCTCGACACCGATGTCCACCGGGCGCGGCACCTGTGCGGCGCCGCGGGCGACGGCTCGCTGACCGTCGCCGTCGACAACGGCCCCCGCCAGGTGGTGGTCTCCGGGCGCGCCGACGCCGTCGACGTGGTACGGCAACTGGCCGGGACGGCCGGGGTGAAGGCCACTGTGCTCGGCATTCCCGGCGCCTACCACAACCCGATGCTGGCCGCGGCGGCCCACCGGTTCGCGCTGGCCACCGCGGATGTGCCGATCCGGCCACCCACGACGCCGGTGTACTCGCCGCAGCTGGGCCGGTACCTGTCCAGCCGGGCGGAGGTCCGGGAACTGCTGGACGGGTTGCTCATCCTGCCCGTCGGCTTCCGGGAGACGTTGACGCGGCTGTACAGCGACGGCGTCGCGACGTTCGTCGAGTGCGGTGCCCGCAGTGTGCTGAGCGACCTGGTGTCCGCGAATCTTCCGGCCGGTGCGAGCGCGGTCCCCCTCCTGCCCGGACGGGCGGCGGCGTCGGTGCTGCGCGAGCGCGTCGGGTCGCTGCTCTCGGGGGACGGGGCCGTCGACGCGAAGCCCGTCGCCCTCGGGGCACCGGCCGACGAAGCCCCGCCGACACCGGCCGGCCCGGTCCTGCCCGCGTCCGAGCCGCCGGGCACCGCACCCGCAACAGCCGGCACCGCACCCGGACCGGTGCCTGATCTCACGCCTCACCCGGGTGCCGTGCCCGCGGCCACAACCGCCGAGGCCACGGGCGCAGAGTCCGCAGCCGCCGGGCTGCCTCCGCACGACGAGCTCGTCACGCGCATCCGGCAGGTCTACGCCGACGCCCTCCAGTACCCCGTCGAGGTCATCGAGGAGGACTCCGAGCTGGAGGCCGAACTGGGGGTCTCGTCCCTCAAGCACACCCAGGCGTTCGTCCGTCTCCTGGACCTCTTCCGCCTGCCGACGCCGCCCGAACAGGTACGGGTCGCCTCCTACCGCACCGTCGGCCAGGTCGCGGAGCTGCTCCGGCAGCTCGCGGCAGGGCGACCGGCGGCCGAAGGTGACGGATCATGACATCGCGTACCGGACCTGCGGACCGCTCGGTCGCGGTTGTCGGGATGGGGGCCGTCGCACCGGGCGCGAACAGCCCCGAGGAGGTGTGGCGGGTCCTCACCTCGGACGAGCGCCGGTTCCGCCCGCCGGTCCGCTTCGACGGGGACCTCATCCACTCACCGGACCCAGAGGCCGAGGACCGCACCTTCGGCCGCGACGGCGGGTACATCTCCGGGTTCCGCCCCCATCCCGTCCTCGCCGCCGAGATCGAGCGCGGCGACTGGGGGCCGAGCGACAGCGAGGTGCTGTGGCTGCGGCACTGCCTGCTTCAGGCGCTGGACGGCGCCGGCCCGCGCCCCGGCCGGCGCGCGGGCTGCTACGTCGCGACCTGGACGGGGGCCACGCTGGCCGCCGAGGACACCCTGCTGGCCTCGTACCTGGCACGCCACATGGCACGTGGACTGGCCTCGGGGAGCGCCGCCCGCACCGCGTACGAGCAACGGCTGCTCACCCGGCTGCGTGGCCGCTACACCAACGCGAGCCCCCGCCCGCGTCTGGTACTGCCGGATCTGGTGGTGCGCCGGGCGGCGACCGGGCTGCTCCCCGAGGACAGCGACTGGCTGGCGGTCACCGCCGCCTGCGCCTCCTCCCTGTACGCCGTCGACCTCGGCATCGCGAGTCTGCTGGCCGGTGACTGCGACATCGCCTACTGCGGATCGCTCAACGGCATCGGCCGGCTCATGGCGGTCACCGCGGCCAAGTTCCAGGGCATGTCCGGGAGCGGGGATGTGCGGGCCTTCGACGCGAACGCGGACGGCACGCTGTTCTCCGAGGCCGCCACCATGATCGCCATCAAGCGGTACGACCGGGCCGTCGCGGACGGCGACCGGGTGCTCGCGGTGATCAGCGGCACGGGTCTGGCCACCGACGGACGCGGCACGACCATATCCACGCCCCACCCCGACGGGCTCCGCCGCGCCATTACGCTTGCCTGGGCCGACGGCACGGTGACGGCGGACGACGTCTCGTGGGTGGTCGCACACGGCACCGGCACACTCAAGGGCGACCAGGTGGAGATCGACGGCCTGGTGGACGCGGCAGGGCCCGGCCGGTGCCTGCTGTGCACCTCGAACAAGTCGCTGCTCGGACACGCCGCCTGGGCGGCCGGCGGCCTCTCCGTCATCCATGCGGTGAAGGCCCTCGAACACGGTACGATCCCCGGCCAGCGCCGGTTCACGACCCCGCACCCGGCACTCGCCGGTACGTTGGTACACGTACCGACCGGGGATGTCAGCTGGCCCGCCGGGGACCGGCCGCGGGTGGTCGGGATCAGCGGATCCGGAGTCGGCGGGGCCAACGCCCACCTGCTGGTCCGTGACCGTCCGCAGGCCCCCGCACACGACGGGTCCCGGCCGCAGCGGGAACAGGACGACCCGCTGGTGCTCACCGCGTGGAGCGCCTGGCTGCCCGGCCGGCCCGAGCCGGAGGACGTGCACCACTGGCTCGCCACCGGCGAGGGCCCGCCCCCGCACGGCTTCGGGGACGCCTACCCGGCGTCGGACTTCGCCGCGACCCGGCTGCCCCCGGTCGTCACCGACGTCATCGACCGCAGCCATCGCATGGCCCTGGACGTCGCGCACCGGTTCGTCCTTGAGCACGGCGAACTGTGGGACGGCCTGCGGGAGGACACCGGCATCCTGTCCGCCCACTACGGCCCCTCCGAGAGCTGGGCCGACGCCACCGTCCGCGCGGCCTCGGGAGACCTGGAGGCCGTGCCGTGGAACGACGACGAGCAGGCCGCCTTCGACGCGGTACTGGCACAGGTACGCGCCAGGCAGCGGATCACCGACGAGTCGCTCACCGGCAGCGTTCCCGACCTGGCCGCCTACCGCATCGCCAACCGCTGGGACCTGCACGGCCCCACCATGTCCATCGACAGCGGCGCCACCTCGGCTCTCACCGCCCTCCACGTCGCCGCGCGCCACCTGCGGCAACGACGGATGAAACTGGCCCTGGTACTGGCGCTGAACAGCTCCACCACCCCGGAGACCGCGGACTTCACCGAGTCCGACCGGGCCCGGCTCGCCGAAGGCGCCTTCCTGCTCGCCCTCACCCGGGCCTCGGTCGCCCGCGAGCGGGGCTGGCCCGTGCTGGCCCACCTCACGACGACCACACTGCGTGAGGCGAACGACACCGCCCGGCCCACGGCGGACAGCCATGACTACCTGGGCGCGCAGGGCGCCGTCGAGCTGCTGCGCCGCCTCGTCCGCGGCGAACGGGCCGAGTCGGTCGGCGCCTCGCCCGGCCTGCTCGTCACGCTCACCCCGCCCGGCTCCCGGCAGCACGACGGCGATCCGGCACGCAGCAGCCGGGGCGCGATCGCCCTGCGGCGCAGCGATGCCCGGCCGGCGGCCGAGGCGGGAGCGGCCGTCCCCCCGTCGTCCGTGATACTGGTGGGTTCCGCGCGACTGGCCGCGCAACTGGCCGGCACGGCCGCAGCCGCGGGCGCCCTGCTGGTGAGCACCGATCCGGCCACCCCGGCCTCCGTCGCCGCGGTGGTCCCGGAGATCACCGACGAGTCGAGTGCGGACGCCGTCCTCGACCGGATCGCCGCCCAGCGCCCCGACATCCGCGTCTTCGCCGCCGTCCACCGCCCCGTCGAGGACTGGTACCTCCAGGACCCGGCCCTGGACCGACTGCTGGAATTCGCTCTGCTCGCCGCCAAACGCTGCGGTGAGCGGCTGACCCGGGGAAGCTTCGCCGTCACCGTGCTCGATCCGCTCCCCGATCTCCAAGTCCACCCCGACACCGCGCAGTTCACCGGATTCGTCCGCGCCCTGGGCTGGGAGATCCCCCGGGACCGGGCCTTCGCGCTGGTCACCGACGCACCACTGGACGGCGCGCTGCACGAGCTCGCCGCCGAGAGTGCCGCAGACCGCGACGCCCCGGTGGCGTACTACCAGGGCGGGCTGCGGCACACCGAACTGCTCTGCCCGGCCCCGCTGCCCGTACCGGGCCCCGGCGATCCGGTGGACGCGCTGGGACCGGAGCCGGTGGTCGTCGCGGTGGGCGGAGCCCGCGGCATCGCCGCCGTGGCCCTGGCCGAACTGGCCCGCAGACACCGGCCGGTGATCTGGCTCCTCGGCCGCAGCGACCCCGGCTCCGTACCGCCGGAACTCCTCGACGCGGCGGACGGCGACGAGGCACAGCTGCGCGCCGACTTCATCCGACGCGGCACCACCGAGCGCCCCGGGCCCCCGATCGCGGAACTGAGCCGCACCTTCGACCGGAACTGGCTCGCCCGGGAGGCCGCCACGAACCTGCGCCGACTGCGCAGGCTGTGCGGTGCGGAGCGGGTCCACTACCAGCAGTGCGACATCACCGACCGGGCCGCCGTGGAGCGGGTGGTCGCCACCATCACGTCCCGCCACCCGCGGATCGACCTCCTGCTGAACTCGGCGTTCAGCCAGGAGTCGGCCCAGTACACGACGAAGACACTGGCCGGCTTCCGGCGCGTCAAGGACACCAAGATCGCCGGATACCGCCACCTCAAGGCGGCGTTCGCCGCCGCGCCGCCCCGGCGCTGGTGCAACTTCGGGTCCTCGATCGTGCTGTTCGGCCTGCCCGGCGAGACCGACTACACGGCGGGCAGCGAGTACCTCGCCGCCGCGGCACGCTACGAGTCCCGGCTCCTCGGCGGTACGGCCGTGACCGTCAACTGGGGCCTGTGGGAGGAGGCCGGATCGGCCGCCGCCGAGGCGACCCGCCAACGCCTGGAGCGCACGGGAGTACGCACCGGGGTGAGCAACTCCGAAGGCTGCGCCTACTGGCTCTCCGAACTCGTCTCGGCCCGCCCGGCCGAGCCCGCCCCCGTCTACACGACCGGATACGACCGGCAGATCGCCGAGCGCCGCTTCCCCCGGGTACTCGCGACCTTCGACACCGCCGACGCCACCGACACCGCCGATACCCGCGGCGTCCCGGCCGGCCTGCTCGGCGAACCCGTCGAGACATCACCCGGCCGGGCACGCTGGGACTGGGCCCTGAGCCCCGGGCACGACCGCTACCTCCTGGAGCACCTCGTCGACGGGCGGCCGACACTCCCGGGTATGGCCATGGTGGCCATGGCCGCCGAGGCCGCAGGCCGGCTCCACCCCGGAATGCCGGTCCGCCAGCTGCGCGACATCCGCTTCCAGGAGTTCGTCCGGGCCGATCCACGCACCCCGGGCCCCACCAAGTACCGCATCGTCGCCGAGGACACCACCGCGCAGGACTCCGCCACCCACCGGACCGTCCGGGTCCGCGTGCTCTCCGATGTGCGTACCCCGGGCGGCCGGGTGCTGCGTTCGGACCGCTGCCATGCCACTCTCGAGGTGCTGCTGGGCCCCCCGCAGGAGCCACCACCGCACTGGGACACCCCGCCCCTGGCTGCCGGGACCAGGCAGACCGACCCCCTCTGCCGCTCCGACTCACCGATCCGCCTGACCGGAGTCTTCCGGAACACGGTCGACATCCTCGCCGACGAGGAACGGGCCGAGGGGCGCTTCCAGCCGCTGCTCGCCCACGAGGACGCCTTCAGCCACGCCGTCCTGCCCGTCCTGCTCCTCGACGCCCTCGGCCGTACCTGCTGTTTCCGGCTCACCGGTCCCGGCAAGGTCGCCGTGCAGGCCCCGACCGGCATCGACCGCCTGGACATCCGCACTCCCGGCCCGGACAGCGAACTCGCCACCCACCACCCGGCGGGCATCGGTCTGCACGGAGAGCTCACGCAGGACCGGTACACCGCGTTCGCCCCCGACGGCACCGTCCTCGCCCAAATCACCGGCCTGCACTGCCAGGTCTTCGCCACACTGGACGCGGTGCTCCTGCCGGACCGCGGACACCCGGACACGGAGGTCGCACCATGACTCCGGAAGCGGCCCCGCCCCGCCCCGCCCCAGCACAACTCCGCTGGTACGAGATGGAGCACATCGTCACCTTCGGCGAGACCAGCGGCGCCGGCTTCGTCTATTTCGCCCATCTCTTCAGGTGGCAGGGCGAATGCCGTGAGCGCTTCGGCTGCGCCTACTGCCCCCGCTACATGGGCGGTCTCACCGGTGAACTCACCATGCTCACCTCCTCCGCCTCCTGCGAGTACCTCGGGGAGATCTGGGCCGCCGACCGGATCCTGGTGCGGCTCACCATCCCTTGGGTGCGACTGCACTTCATGAAGGGCGACTTCGCCTTCTACCGGACCAGTGAGGGCCGGGAGGACCTGGTCGCCCGCGGCGAGCAGATGTGGGCCAACGTCCACCGCGACGGCAGCACCTTCGCCCCTGCCCCCTGGCCCGCGGAAATCCTCGACGCCTGCGCGCACTTCGGGACAGATCTGACCCGCGCTCTCACCTAGGAGTCCGGCATGGACCCACGACCCGCCACCCCCGAACCGGCCCGACAGCAGATGTCGCCGGTAGAGGCACGCAGCCGCCGGATCACCCCGGCGACCGTCTTCGCCACCCTGGGGGCACTGTTCCTCGCCCTGCAGGCATGGATCTTCATCCGCTGGGCCGCCGCGGGTGACGCCCACGCGGTGCCGTCCGCCCACGACAACATATCCGCTCCCCGCGAAGCGGCCGTCTGGGCGGTACAAGCCGTAGTCGTCCTGCTCGCGGCCGTCTACACCTGGATCGTCGTACGGCAATGCCGCCGCACCGGGCAGATCACCTTCGACGCCGCCCTGTTGCTGGGGTACGTCCTCGCATTCTGGCAGTCGCCTCTGTTCAACTACCGGGCTCTGTCGATCGTGGTGAACCGCCACACCGTCAACGTGGCAACCTGGGGCGAGCAGATCCCGGGCTGGCACAGCCCACCAGGCCAGCCGGAGACCCTTCTGGGCCTGAGCGGGCTCGGCTTCGTCGCCCTGATGACCTGGGTGTGGATCCAGGCATGGCTCACCATCCGCATCTCCCGGCGCTTCCCGCAGTGGGGCTGGGGGCGACTCCTCCCCGCCACGCTGGCCGCCGGATTCGTCGTCGACTGGGCAATCGAGGCCGTCTGGGGAAGCACAGGCTTCTTCTCGTACGCCACCCAGCCCACCGTCCTCACCCTGTTCGAGGGGCACTGGTACGGGATGCCGCTGCTGTACTACGCCGCGGTCACCCTGTTCATCTCCACCGGCGCCGTCGTGATCCGTCACCAGGCCCAGGCCCGCGGCACCGTCCCCTACATCTTCCGCGGAACGGAGCTCCTCACCGGCCGTGCCCCGGCCGCGGTCCGCCTCCTGGCGGGCATCGGACTGGCCAACATCCTGCTCCTCACCTACTTCGCTGTGACCCTCCTGATCAGCCACTTCCTCGGCGGTCCGATGCCGTCCGACACCCCCGGCTACATGTGGACGCCTTGATCTCATCTGGTAGTGCTTTGTTAGGTGGCTTGTCACATCGTGTAGTCGGTAGTTCTCCGGTCGTATGAGGGCTGGGGAGCTTGCGGTGTGGCGGGGTCGGTTGGAGGAGTTCGCGGCTGAGGTGTTCGCGCCCTTGGCCCGGTGTGATCAGCGGGTCAAGGGCGGACTGTATCTGCGGGGGCTGCTGCTGGACGGCCGGCGCAAGTCGATGCAGCCGATGGCCGAGCGGCTGCAAGTCGACCACCAGCGGTTGCAGCAGTTCATGACGTCCTCGACCTGGTCGGTCGGGGACGTGCGGGCCCGGCTGGCGCGGCGGGCGGTGCGGCCCGAGGTGTGGGCCGTGGACGACACCGGGTTCCCCAAGGACGGCCAGGCGTCGCCCGGGGTCGCCCGGCAGTACTCGGGCACCCTCGGCAAGGTCGGCAGCTGCCAGATCGGCGTCAGCGTCCACGCGCTCTCCGACACCGCTTCCTGCCCGAGTCATGGGACGGGCCGCAGGCGGCGTGCGGCCTGCCGGATCCCCGAGGACGAGCACCACCGGCCGAAATGGCGTCTGGCGCTGGACATGCTCGACGAGCTCGCGGACACCGCCTACGGCGCCAACGCCGACTTCCGTCACGGCCTGGAGGACCGCTTCCTGGCCTACGTACTGCAGGCCAAGGGCGAGATGACCGCCCACAGCGAGGACGCCGAACCGTACCAGCCGCCCTACGGAGGCCTCGGTCCGCGGCCACTGCCACTGCCACTGCCACTGCCACGCTACCGCTCCCGCCCGATCTCCCTGCGCGAGCACGTTCTGGCCGCCGGACGCCGGGCCGGGCGGAGCGTGACCTGGCGCAAGGGCTCCAAAGCCGCGATGAGCTCGCACTTCGTCCTCCTGCGCATCCGGCTCGCCGGGCGGCGTCCCAGGCCGGCCCACGACGGCACGATCCCCCTCACCTGGCTGATCGCCCAGTGGCCGGAGAACGAGGCGGAACCGGTCAAGTACTGGATCTCGAACCTGCCCGCCGACATCCCCGCCAAGGACCTGGTCCGGCTGGCGAAGTCACGCTGGCGGATCGAACACGACTACCGCGAGCTGAAGACCCGCCTGGGCCTGGACCACTTCGAAGGCCGCTCCTACATCGGCCGGCACCGCCACGTCACCCTCGTCAGCGCCGCCCACCTGTTCCTCACCGAACAGCGGGCCCTCCCCAAAGCCCTGGCCAGGGCCTGACCTTCTACCAGGCCCTGGACCTCCTCCAACACCTCATCGCCACCTGGACCGGCACCTGCCCCACATGCCGACAACCCATCCCATGGCAGACCTCCGACACCACCTGACAAAGCACTACCAGCTGTCGCCAAACTCCCTTCTGTGCACCGATGTTGGGGTGAGTGCGGGGCCGCCGAGGTCAGGGGCACGGCAGCCCGGACGCGCGGCCCGGGCCTCGAAGCGGACCCGGGCGGTCGCCCTGGCCGTCCGGTCAGCCGGTGGACCCCGGGACCACCAGACCGGACTCGTACGCGATCACCACCGCGTGGGTCCGGTTCTGCGCGCCGAGCTTGAGCAGCACGTTCCCGACGTGCGTCTTCACCGTCTCCAGACTCACCCTGAGCGCGTTCGCGATCTCCGGGTTGGACAGACCGGTCGCCATCAGCCGCAGCACCTCCTCCTCCCGCCCCGTCAGCGCCGCCCCCGGCAACGCCTCGGCGGAACCCAGCGGACGGGCCGCGACCATCCGGCGCAGCGCCGCCGGGAAGAGGATCGCCTCTCCCGCCGCGACCACCCGTACCGCCTGTGCGATCTGGCGGACCGGGAGCCGTTTGAGTACGAATCCGCTGGCTCCCGCGCTGAGTGCGGCGGTGACGTAGCCGTCGTTCTCGAAGGTGGTGATCATCACGACCTTCGGCGGCTCGGCCGAGGCGGCCAGCAACTGCCGGGTGGCCTCGATCCCGTTGCAGCGCGGCATCCGCACGTCCATCAGGACCACGTCCGGCCGCAGCAGCCGCGCCCGCTCGACGGCCTCGACGCCGTCGGCGGCCTCCCCGACCACCGTGATCCCCGGCTGTGCCGCGAGCAGCATGCGCAGACCGCTGCGGGTCACCTCGTCGTCGTCCGCGATCAGGAGGGTCACGGGGGTGTCGGCAGGGTCGGTCATGCCGGCAACCGTATCGGCAGCCGGACCGCCAGCCGCCAGTGCCGCGGCCCGTCCGGGCCCGCCTCGATCTCACCGTGCAGCAGCCGCACCCGCTCGGCCAGCCCCGGCAGACCGTGCCCGGACGTCGGAAAGACACCCGCGCCCGTGCCCGTCCCCGCTCCGGTCCCGGTCCGGTTGACCACGCCGAGCTCCAGCCCGTCCGGCGCGACCGTCACCCGGACCTCGACCGGACCACCCGCCCCGTGCCGCAACGCGTTCGTCAGCCCCTCCTGCAGAATCCGGTACGCCGCCCGGGAGAGCGTCCCCCGCACCCGCGCCAGGTCGCCCGACAGCACCGGCTCCACCACCGCACCCGCGCACCGCAACCGGTCCAGCAACTCGGGCAGATCCTCCAGAGTCCGCGCCGGCGCCGTCCCCGGCTCCTCCTCACGCAGCACACCCAGCACATAGTCCAGGTCCTCCAACGCGGCCCGGGCCGACTCCTCGATACCACGCAGAGCCGCCCGCGCCGCCACCGGATCGACGGAAAGCACCTCACCCGCCACCGCCGCCTGAATCGTGGCCGCCGTCAGCGTATGCCCGATCGAATCGTGCAACTCACGCGCCAGCCGGTTGCGTTCGGCCAGCAGCAGCTCCCGCTCCGCCGCCAGCGCAAGCCGCTCCGCCGACGACGGACCCAACAACCCCGGCGCCAGCCACCGCAAAGCACCCGTCACCACCACACACACAACCGGCACCAGCACCAGACAGACGAGCGCCACCACCCAGCTCCAGACACCCGCCACCTGTACCGACCAGCCGGACCAGCTCACCCGTGCCTCACCGGAGGTCCAGCCCCCCGGCAGGGCCAGGCCCGCGCCGAGCAGCACCGTGCTCGCCAGGCCTCCCGTCCACCCCAGCGCCACCTGCAGCAGCAGCCAGAGCGGCGTCCGCCAGCGATCGGCACCGGACGGCACGGCAGGGGCCGACGCGGTGCCGGGTGAGCGCGCGGACCGACGCGCGGCCACCGGATCCGGCAACGGAACCCCCAGCAGCCGACGCGCGCCGACGATCAGCACCCGCCGCGTGGTGCGGGCCAGCCCGACCACGACGATCAGTGCCGCCCAGACCAACAGGGTCAGCACGAACCGAACCCCATAGGGAGCGGACCGCCACACCAGCGCCGGCAGCATGGCGAAAGGCAGCAGCGGCAGGCTCGCCAGCGCTCCGCAGTAGGCGAACAGCGCACCCGCGTACGTGGAGCCGCGCAGCAGCGGCCGGATTCCCCTGATCATGATCGTCAGTATGGCCGGGCAGCCCACCGGCGGCCTCCCCCGATCGAGGGAGCGTTACGGCCACCGTGAGCCCGGCCACCGCCGACACCTCCTTGATCATCAGATCCGCCGTCGACCGGACACTCCCCCTCGACGCCCGTTCAGGGCGACTCCGCGAGGTCACCCCATTCAGTCGGAATCCCGGTATCTGTGCGACAGGCCGGCCGGAGCTCTCCACGCCGCTGTGACCTGCGGGTTCACGCGATCACCCGGGCTTTGAACCCCTCCTGTTCACACGGTTGGCAGCGCGCGGAAAAGGTCGCTGGATGGCGAGGACGATCCCTGTCGCATAGAAATAGCCCCATGGGCGGCGATCCCCAAGAACCATTCCGGGGCCCGGCTCCCTCACCGTCTCCCGCCCGTACACGAGGGGGCGGAAGGGGCGGAATGCGCCGACGAACTCGTCGCACGACCACTGGAACCGCCTGTTGAGCCGTCGTCGGCAGATGAGTCCGCAGGCGGGCGGAACGAGCGACCGGCGGGATGCCGTTCGACCAGGGCGAGGAGCCGGATCTCGCTGCCATCGCTGATCAGGTGGTGCTTGCCACCGGTCCGGGCGGGCTGCGCAGGCATGCCCCCCTCCATGAAGCGCATGGCTACCCGGAGGCCTGTTCCACTGCATCACCTCGACAGAAAGGACTGTCCGTGCTGCATTCGATCTCAGCTGTCATTTTCCTCGGCCTTGTGTTCCTCGCACTTGTCCTCGTCCACCACCGGCCGGCCGTCGTATTCACTGGGATCGTTGGCGTACTCTTCGGTTTCGCATTGGCGACTTCCTCCCTTGCCCCCGCCATCGACAACGTCCTGTGTGTCATCTTGTCGGCTCTGGAGAACTTGTCGCGGTAGCGGCTGTCGGCGTACGCGCGAGGCCCCTCACGATTTCGTGAGGGGCCCTCCGCGTCCACGAACACCAGAACGGCCGGTCAACCCGACATCCCGTCGGACTGACCGGCCACATGGGGTCGGCTGACCTGACCCTATGAGGGCCGATCCCCCTCCCACTGGCCGCAGGCCGCTTCGACGCAGGGCCCGGCGAAGCGGAACCGTGCCTCCGGCGGGCGCAGGCCGGGGGCGGAGGCCCGGGGCGCACAGGCTGCTCGGGCACGTCGCCCCGGCCCGGGCCGCATCGGTCTCGGCGGTGCCCACCACTCCCCCGGCGCCATCACGATCCCGATCGGACCCGGCCGCCGCACCAACGCGTCCACCGCGTCGTGCGGTGAGCCGGCGTTGCCGAACGGCGCCTCACGCGGCGGCGGCGCGAGGTCGAGCCCCGCGACCTCGTCGAGGACGGCCCTGCGCACCGCGTCCCCGATCCTCTCCAGCACATCCCATCGACGACGCTGCCACCGGGGCCCCGGACCGGGCGACCGCTGCTGACCGATTGGAGTGAGATGGTCCGCACCGGGCCCGCTGCCTGGTCGTTTCGGGGGTACGTCGGCGCGCCACCCCTCGCAGGTCTGTGCACGCTTGTCTGGGATCCGGAAGCCGCGAGCGGCATCGCCCGAAGCGACCCGCCGGCCCCGACCCACCACCGCACCGACGGGAGCACAGCATGACCGGGACCCCCGAGCCCTTCGACGACACCGCCGGGCTGCCACCCCTGCCGGGCTGCGCCGAGAACGCGGCCGGCGCACTGAAGCAGATGTTCGTGGACCTGACCCAGGGCGTGCGGATGGCCCGCGGCCAGGACCCCGTCAAGCGGCCGGTGTTCCTCAAACCGCACGGCGTGGCCCGTGGCACGCTCACGGTCGCCGACGACCTGCCGGCGGACCTGCGCGTCGGGTTCCTGGAGAGCACCCGCACCCAGGCCGGCGGCCTGTCCGCCTGGGTGCGGTTCTCCAGCGACACCGTGCCCGGCAGTCCCGACCTGATGACCACCCTCGGCATCGGCATCAAGCTGTTCGGTGTGCCCGGCCCGAAGCTGCTGGAGGGCTACGCCGAGGCCGGCACCCAGGACCTGCTGCTGCAGAACTTCGACGTCTTCTTCGTCGACACCGCCCAGGACATGTGCGAGTTCACCAAGGCCGGTGTCATCGACGGCAGTTACGACAAGTACCTGGAAGCCCATCCGGTCACCCGCGAAATCCTCGACGCGATGGCCAAGTTCGAGCCGAGCGTGCTGACCGCCACCTACTGGGGTGTGCTCCCCTACGCCTTCGGACCGGATCGTTTCGTCAAGTACAAGCTGGTGCCCGCCGGTTGCGAGACCGGCGACCCGGCGGCGACTCCGCCCGACGAGAACCCCACCTACCTCGGTGCCGACCTGGTCCACCGGCTCAAGGCCGGTCCGGCGGCCTTCGACCTGATGCTCCAGTTCCGCACCGACGACGAGAAGATGCCGCTGGACCGGGCGACCGTGCGGTGGGAGGAGTCCGAGAGCGCCCCCGTGAAGGTGGCCCGGCTGACCCTCCAGCAGCAGGACGTCACGGCCCGCGGCCAGGCCGCGTACGGTGAGAACCTCGCCCTCAACCCGTGGCACGGTCTCGCCGAGCACACCCCGGTGGGCAGCATCGCCGAGGTGCGCAGGACGGTGTACCTGGCCTCGGCCGAACAGCGCCGCGACGTGAACGGCGTCCCGACGGCCGAGCCCGGCCCCGCCCGTCCGCAGATCACCCCGCCGGCGGCCCGCGACACCCGGATCGTCCGGGCCGCCGTGCACCCGGCCATCGGCGTGGCCCGGGTCGGCGACAGCACGATGGACGACTTCGTCCTCGCCCCCGAGGTCGACGATCCGGCCCCGCTGCCCGCCGGGAGCTACAAGGACGTCACCGGCGCCCTGAAGCGCCAGGCCGTCCGGTTCCGGGTCTACGGTTACAACGCCGCCGGCCAGCCGGTCGCCGAACTGACCGCCGACAACGCCGACCTGCGCTGGACCGTGCACGTCGCCAACTCGAAGGCGGCCTGGTACCAGTTCCAGATCGCCCTCGACATCCCGGAGGCGAACCAGTCCGACGCCAGCAACCTGCGCAACCCCAAGATCCAGGCCGACCAGCGCAAGGACCTCCTGGTCATCGACCCCGGCCCCCGTTCGGTGCGCGGCCGCGACCGCTCCGACAAGCCCGAGTACCGCTTCGACACCGGCACCTTCATGGGCAAACCCGTCTACCTCGGGGAACTGCGCACCGACGACAGCGGCCGGCTGATCTTCCTCGGCGGCCACGGCGTCTCGGCCTCGTCGACCGGCACCCCCGCCGACACCTTCGCCAACAACGACGGCTGGTACGACGACACCTCCGACGGCCCGGTCACCGCCGAGGTGAGCATCGACGGACGGCCGATCCCGGTCGAGCCGGGCTGGGTGGTGACCGCGCCCCCCAACTACGCGCCCGAACTCGCCTCGGTACGCACGATGTACGACCTGGTGCGCGACTCCTTCTTCAGCGCCGGGCAGCTCCCCGAGCCGCAGCAGGTCTCGTTCACCCGTGACGTGCTGCCCGTGCTGCGCCGGCTGTCCGGCCTGCAGTGGGTCAACAAGGGCCTGGCCACCCAGTTCGGCTTCGGCGGCCGCGAGTTCCTCCTCGACCCCGCCCGGGTCGCCGCGCTGGCCGACCCCTCGCCCGTCCAGCGGGAACTGCGCCGGCAGATCTGGCTCGCCGTCCGCGACTACGACCGCGACGGCATGTCACCGGTGCCCTGGCCGCCGGTCTACGGCGACGCGATGAACCTGCCGCCCCAGTCCGTGCGCCAGCACATGACGCTCTCCGCGTTGCAGTACCGCCTCCTGCAGCGCTGGGCCCGCGGGGACTTCGTCGACGACTACGACCCGACGGCCGCGCCGCCCGCCACCCTCGACGACGTCCCGTTCGCCGAACAGCCCGGGACCCTCGACCGGGCGGCCCTGTCGTTCTGCCTCGCCGACGCCTTCCACCCGGGCTGCGAGCTGACCTGGCCGATGCGCCACATCACCCTGTACAGCGGCCCGTTCCGGGTGCGGCACCGCGACCCGGCGGCGCCTCCCCCGCCCGACTACGGCCAGACCCTGACGCCGGAGCTCGCGCTCTCCCTCGACGGCCCGCTGCACGCCCAGGGCCCGGGCGACCTGACCCGGTGGATGGCGGTGCCGTGGCAGACCGACACGGCGAGCTGCCGGTCGGGCTACGAGTACGGCGTCTCGCTCGGCTTCGGCCCGTACGACCCGTACCTGCCCACCTTCTGGCCGGCCCGGGTGCCCAACCACGTGCTCGCCGAGGAGGACTACGACGTGGTGATGGACACCTCCCGCCCGATCGCCGATCGCCTGGCCGCGTTCCAGAACCGGCGGACCTGGCTCCGCTGGCTGCCCCGCGACTACACGGCCGCCATCAACGCGATGGTGCAGGACTTCGGCAGGCTCGGGGTGGTCGAGCGTCGGCCCGGCCCCAGCGACGATCCCCGTCTCCCGGCGGAGGTCCTGGTGGAGTCCGAGGTGAGCTTCCCCGCCGAGCCCGCCCCGCCGGCCGGGCGCAACCTGGTCACCGTGCACGTGGACCGCGGCGCGGACCCCGTCCTGGGCGCGGCCGCGCTGGCCACCGCGGCCACCATGGCGGACGCTCCCGACGAGGAGGTCTCGGCCGGGTTCATCGACAAGGTCAAGCGCCTGCGGCCCAGCCGGTGAGCCCTCGCCCGCCGGTTCGCGTGCGCCCGTCCGGACCCGTCGACGCCGTCGTGGCGGGCGGCGGTCCGGCGGGCGCCGTGGCGGCGCTCGTCCTGGCCCGGGCCGGCCACCGCGTCGTGCTCCTGGACGACGGCGGCCACTCCCCGCCACGCGCCGCGCCCCCCGCCCGGCCCGCGTTCAAGATCGGGGAGTTCCTGCCGCCCGCCGCCCGGCCGCTGCTGGGCGGCCTCGGGCTGCTGGACGCCTTCCTGGCGTCCGGTCACCCCGTCTCCACCGGCACGTACGCCGCCTGGGGGTCGGAAGCGCTGCACGGCCGCAGCCACCTGTTCGACCCGTACGGGCACGGCTGGCACCTCGACCGGCTCCGCTTCGACGCCTTCCTGCGGGACACGGCCGTCGCGGCCGGCGCCGAACTGCGGCAGGCCACCGCACTGGAGCGGATCGACGACCGCCTGATCGTCCGCGAGCGGACCACCGGCGCCGTGGCGGAGCTGTCCGTCCGCTGGACGGTCGACGCGACCGGCCGACGCTGCGTCATCGGCCGACGCGGCGGCCACCGCCGACGGCAGGACCGGCTCGTCGCCGCGTACGCCGTGTTCCCCGACCGCCACCCGTCGGGCCCGGCGCAACCGGCCGCCCCGGAGGGCCCGGAGGGCCCGGAGGGCCCGGAGGGCCCGGAGGGCCCGGAGGGCCCGGAGGGCCCGGAGGGCCCGGAGGGCCCGGAGGGCCCGG
>NZ_JBIVMI010000019.1:0-58704 GCF_044753005.1 Kitasatospora sp. NPDC088548 | reverse complement strand
CGGAGGGCCCGGAGGGCCCGGAGGGCCCGGAGGGCCCGGAGGGCCCGGAGGGCCCGGAGGGCCCGGAGGGCCCGGAGGGCCCGGAGGGCCCGGAGGGCCCGGAGGACGCCGAGGCCCGCACCCTGGTGGAGGCGGCGCCGCACGGCTGGTGGTACACCACCCGGATCCCGGCCGGGCGCCTGGTCGCCCATCTGACCGACGCCGACCTCGCCGACCCGTCCCTGCGGACCCCGCAGGGCTTCTGGCACGCGCTCAGTCGCACCGTCCACGTCCGGCGCCGCCTGACCGGACACGGTCCGGCCGCGACACCCGTGCCGCGCTGGACGCCGGCCCACGGCCTGCGGCTCACCCCGGCGGCCGGGCCCGGCTGGGTGGCGGCCGGGGACGCCGCCCTCGCCTTCGACCCGCTCTCCTCGCAGGGCATCCTCACCGCACTGCACACCGGTGCCCGCGCCGGACGGGCCGTGGCCGACTCCCTCGCCGACGGGGAACGGACGAGGGCATCGCTCGCCGACTACACGGCGTTCCTGGACGGCATCGCGGCGGCCTACCGAAGGAATCATGCGTACGCGTACGACCAGGAGAGGCGTTGGCCTCTGAGCCCCTTCTGGGGTCGCCGCCGAACGGCGGACAGCCCTGCGGCGGCATAGCCTGAAAGGGCCGGAACGCTCCTCCAAGGGGTCAGTCATGACTACTCAGACGCGCGCCGTACTGGACGCCGCGGAGGTCACCCAGGCCATTCAGGACCTCCAGCACAGCGTTACCCTGATCGCCGGCAAGGTCACCGTGATCCGCGCCTACGTGAGCGGCGCGAGCGGCCCCGCCACCGGCGTGAACGGCACCGTGACCCTGCTCCGGTCGCCCACCTATCCCCCGATCACCGTTTCCTCGGCCAATACCGTTTCCCTCGATCCGGCCACGCCCAAGGACCTGCCCACCCGTCGGGCCGACGCAGGTCTGAGCCTCAACTTCGTCGTGCCGAGCGTGCTGACGGCCGAAGGGGCACTCAGCGTGAGTTCGATCTCCCTGACCGACACCATGACGGGTGCCGACGTCCCGTTCAAAGGGTCGTCCATCGGCCCGACCGTGTGGTTCCACACCTCCCCGCCGCTCCGGGTGCGGGTCCTGGGGCTGCGCTACACCATGGCCACCGCCGGGAACCCCCCGGTCACCTACACCCCGCGGGACATGGACCACACCTTCCTGATCAGCTGGCTCAGGCGCGCCTACCCGGTGGCCGACGTCGTCGAAGCACCACACGCCGTCATCGACGTCACGGCCACCCCGCCGTTCCAGTGCACCGACACCAACGCCCAGATCGCCGCCATCCGCGCGCTCGACATCAGCGCCGGCGGTGACCGGCGCACCCACTACATCGGCCAGGCGGCCGACGGCGGGTTCTTCATGCGCGGATGCGCCTCCGGGGTGCCCGACACACCCGATCCCACCACCGTCGCCTCGTCGCCGTGCGGTGCGGCCACCTGGGGCTGGGACTTCGACGGCACGTACGCCGACTGGTACGGCGGGCACGAACTCGGCCACACCTACGGCCGCAAGCACCCGGGATTCTGCGGTGAATCGAAGGACGACCTGCAGAACTACCCGTTCCAGAACGGACAGCTGGCCGACGACGCGAACAGCTTCGCCGGATTCGACGTGGGCGACCCCCAGCTGAATCTGCCGATGGCCGCCAAGCCAGGGGTGCCCTGGCACGATGTCATGACCTACTGCAACCTCCAGTGGCCCTGCAGCTACACCTACGAGGGCATCCGCCGGCGCCTGCTGGCCGAGGACTCCCTCGCAGCCGGCGCCCCGGCGCCCACCCCGGTGGCTCCGCTCCGCGAGGCCGCCCACGAACTGAGAGTCACCACGCGGAGCGGTGGCCGCCCCGACGACCGGTTCCCGCAACTCTCGGTGACCACCGCGCCGGCCCCGATACCGGCGGCCGACGAAGCGGCACGGGGAGCGGCACCCGACGCCGGGCAACTCGTCAGCGTGGTCGGGACGGTCAACCTCACCCAGCGTGCCGGTGCCATCCGCTTCGTCAACCCGGTGTCGGCGGCGGCCCAGCAACCGGCCCGGCCGGCCCCGGCCGGACAGGCCGAACAGCCGGACGGCACCGGCCCGGACGGAGGGGTCCCGGTGGTCCTGCGGATCCAGCAGGCCGGCGGCGCACCGCCGCAGGACTTCCCGGTCACGGTCAAGCTGTCGTCGGACCCGGAACCGGGGCAGGATCGCACCGGCCTGGTCGACGCGGTCCTCCCGGTGGGGACCGACCCGGCGTCCGTCGAACTGCTCGTCGGCGGACAGGTCGTGGACACCTTCCGCCCCGGAGCCCCGCCCCCGGTCCTGCGCGGCGCCCGTCCGACGACGGCACAGGACGGGAACGTCGGGCTGGATCTGGACTTCGGCCCGGTACCGCAGGACGGTCAGACCTTTGCGACCCAGGTCAGCACTGATGGGGGACGGACCTGGCAGACCGTCGGGGTCGGCCTGAAGAACCCGACGATCACGATCGACCGAAGCCAGTTCTCTCCGGGGACACAGGTTCAGGTGAGGGTCATTTCGACCAACGGCTTCACGAGCTCGACATCGGACATCCAGAGCTTCCAGGTGTGAAGAGAAGGAGTTGCAGGAAGCGACGGAAAACAACGAGGCCGGTCAACCGTGGGGTTGACCGGCCTCATCTGTTCGTGGCCAACCGACGCAATCCTCCACCAGCAGCAATCCACCGGCGCTCCCGTCTGCGTTCCCGGCCGGATGGAGATCATTTCCCGGACGCCGCTCACCGTTCGGACGCTCACCCGCGGCTGGCTGCTCGCCCGGAGCAGCCCCTTCGCTCTCCTGAGCCGGCCGCCGCGGTGAGCTTCCCGTGGCAGAAGCGCCGAATCAGCCGGTCAGGGTGTCCTTCAGCCAGGGGGCGATCACGGCCATCGCCTCGTCGAAGCGCGAGATGGCGCAGTGGCCGGTGTCCGGGATCAGTTCGACCCGGGTGTCCCGGCGGCCCTCGAACACCAGGGTGTCGTCCTGGGGGACGTGGACGTCCTCGGCGCCGTTGACCACCAGCATCGGCCCGTTGGCGTCCTGGTCCAGCAGCGGGCGCAGGTCGAATGCCGCGAAGGCCTCGTCGAGCTCAGCCCTGGTCGGCACGGCGTCGAAGCCCAGGGCGTTGCCGACGATGCCGTCCATGCCGAAGGCGAAACCGCGACCGGGAGCGAAGGAGCGCTCCACCGGGCCGCCGAGCACCACGGAGGCGTCCACCACCCCGGTCAGTCCGGTCCGGGCGGAGTAGTAGCCGCCCATCGAGATGCCGAAGTGGCCGACCTTCCCGTTGCCGGCCGCGCGGGCGAAGCCGACCAGTGCGGCGATCACCTCGGCCCCGGCGGCCGGGGTCATCGGCAGGTGGGCGGTCTCGCCGGTGCCGGGGAGGTCGAACAGCAGCAGCCGCGCCGGCAGGGTGAACGCGAGCTGCTCCCACATGCCGTGCAGGTCGGTCTTCCAGGAGTCCACGCCGCCGCCGGCGAGGACGACCGGGGCGTCGGCGGGCAGGCCGGGAGCGGCCATCAGGTGGACCGGCAAGGTGGCGTCGCCGCCGCGGTAGGGGACGGTGAGCGTGCGGCGCTCGAACTCCACCGGGAAGCCGGGGGCGGCGAGCACGTACTGCTCGACCTGGCGGGCGAGCGCGGTGCGCTTCGGGTCGTCGGCGAGCGAGGGGAACTTGGCCCAGCCGTACGCCTGCGCGGCCAGGCGGTGGCGCCCGGCCTCGGCGTGGCGGGCGGCGAGGGCGGACCACTCGTACACCCAGCCGCCGGGCCGGTCGGGCCACATCTCGGTGACGGCGGCGCGGACCGCGTCCACCTCGTCGGCGGGCAGGCCGAGGGCCATCTGCGGGTAACGCTCGACGAACAGGTCCTGCGGGTCCAGGGGCCAGGTGAAGGACATGGTGGTGCCTCCTGTCGCACTTAAAGCCGGAATTCCTGCGTTAACGACTATGCGCCCGGGCGACGCCTAACGCAAGCATCCTTGCGTTAATGTGGTGGCCGAGGTGATCCACATGACCGAAGAAGAGCCGGAACCGATCCGCCGCCGCCCGGGCGGCCGTGCCGCGCGCGTGCGCCAGGCCGTTCTGGCGGCCGCCGCGGAGCTGCTGGCCGAGGAGGGCGTCGACCGGCTCAGCATCGCCGGGGTGGCGGCGCGCGCAGGGGTCAACGAGACCACGGTGTACCGGCGTTGGGGCACCCGGGAGAAGCTCGTGCTGGATGCCATGCTCACCGGCAGCAACGAGGGCATCCCCGTCCCCGACACCGGAGCCGTCCGCACCGACCTGGCCGCCTTCGCCCGCGCGCTGGCCCAGTACCTCGCCACCCCGACCGGCCGCTCCGTCGCCCGGGCGGCCGTACTCAGTTCCGACGACCCCGACCTCGCCGAGGCCTGGCAGACCTTCTGGCAGTCCCGCCTCGACCAGGCCGGCGCCATCGTCGGCCGGGCCGTCGCGCGCGGGGAACTCCCCACGGACACCGACACGGCCCTGGCCCTGGAACTGCTCTGCGCCCCGCTCCAGACCCGCGCCCTGCTCGGCCACCGCCCGATCGAGCCCGACCTGCCGGAGCGCCTGACGGACATGGTCCTGGACGGACTGAGGGGGAAGAGCCAGGCCCTCCACTCGTTCGGGCGCAGCTGACCGCCCTTCGGTTTCCGGCCTTCCCCTCAGGTCCATGATCCGCCCGGATGGCGCCCCATCGGACGTCCCGACCCTCCAGGAAAGGCCGGGTGGAGCGCAGGCACCGCCCCGAACGGGACCCCGCCGTCCGCAAGGAGGAGCACGATGCCGAAGCCCACGGCCACGATCACGGCGAAAGCCAAGGACAAGACGGTCGAACGGATCAAGCGGTTTCTGGAACTCGGCGACTACGACGTCAAGGTGACGATCGATCCGAACGCGACGGACACCGTGGTGACGGTCGGCACGACGACTCTCAAAAACCCCACGCCGGCCCAGCTCGCGGCGACGATGGATCTGCTGCTTCCCAAGAAGAGTTCGACGTACGACCTCGTCGTGATCGGGGGAGGCCCGGCCGGCCTGGCCGCAGCCATCAACGCCCGCAGCCTCTACGACCTCACCACGCTCATCATCGAGCAGTACGCCCCCGGCGGAACGGCCGCCACGGCGGTCAACCAGATCGACAACTACCTCGGGTTCGATGAGGGGATCGACGCCGGCGACCTGTGCCACAGGGCCGTCCTCCAGGCGAAGAAGTTCGAGGCGCAGTGGCTTCCCGGCTACGGCGTGACGGCCTTCAAGCCCAGCGACGATCCGAAGACGAAGAAGCACGAGATCACCGCGACGAACTCGGACGCCCCCCACGACGCCGTGACGGTGAGCGCCTCACTGGTCCTGCTCGCCACCGGCGTCATCCCGCGCAAGCTGACCCAGCCCACCGCCGCCGCCTTCGAGGACGAGGGCATCTACTACTACGCCCTGCCCGCGGACGCGGAGGGCGTGACGGCGAAGGACACGATCGTGGTCATCGGCGGCGGCGACTCGGCCGGACGGGCCGCGCTCATGTTCTCCGGCAAGGGCGCCAAGGTTGTCATGCTGATCCGCGACACCTTGACCAAAACGATGCTCAAGGTGATCTCCGACAAGATCAAGGCCGACAAGAACATCACCGTCGTGGAGAACACCGAGGCCACCGAGTTCGACGCCATCAAGACCCCGCCGCCGGACAACCCGAACGCGAAACTGACGGTGGTCGCCAAGGCCAAGTCGTACGCCGTCACCGCCGTCTACGCCCTCATCAGTGCCGACCCCCAGACCAAGTGGATCGAGGACGCGGGCATCACCGTCGTCCGCAAGAACGAGACGGACAAGTACGGACTCGCCGCCACCGGCCTGGACATCTTCCTCGACGCCATCAAGAAGGGGACGTTCAAATACGAGGAGCACAAGAAGGACCTCGAGAACGTGACCGACATGGCCACCAACAAACCCGGCGTCTTCGCGGCCGGAGACGTCCGCTACCGCGCCGAACGCCGCATCGCCACCGCCGCGGGCGAGGGCACGGAGGCCGCCCTGGCCATGCACAACTACCTGAAGGCCAACCCCAAGGTCCTCGACGCCGAGGCAGGCCGGGCGGCCCCCTATTACTACCTGGCCTGACCCCCGGCGCACACCCGGGCCGCGCCCGGCCGCCACCACCCCCCACACCCCACCTGAACAGCGAAAACACGGATCGCCCCTCACGGTGTCGTGAGGGGCGATCCGCGTCTCCTGACATCAAAACGGCCGGTCAAACCGACATGGTGTCGGTTTGACCGGCCGCATTGGGTCGGTTGACCTTTTGTGCGCGAGGGGGGAGTTGAACCCCCACGCCCTTTCGGGCACTGGAACCTGAATCCAGCGCGTCTGCCTATTCCGCCACCCGCGCATCTGGGTGATGGGGTAAATCGTAGCCCATCCGCGGGGGTGCTCCGGACCAGGCCGGAAGGGTCAGGGGGCGATGCGCTCGACGATCCAGTCGATCAGGGCGCCGGAGATGTGGCCGTGCTCGTTGTTGTCGGTGTCGAGGGCGTAGTCGTCCAGGTGGCTCTTCCCGCTGTCGGGCGTGGGGACGGGAGCCTTCAGGTCGACGTCCCACTTCGCCGGGTCGTAGTCGAGCGCCACCGCGCTGACGGCCGGGACGAAGGCGCCGCTGCGGTAGTCGTCGGCGATCTTCGCCTTGAGCGCGTCCGCGACCAGGCCGAAGGTGCCCATCGTGCCGCCGGGCGCGTTGTCCAGCGCCGGGACCTCGGTGGTGGTGCTGCGACGCACCGCCAGGCCGAGGTGCATGCCGCCGATCTTCTGCTTCTCGCCCTTGTCCGGCTGGAACCGGGCGGTGGCGCTGGCGATCAGGGCCTGCCAGTCGAAGGCGACCTCGCCCGTCGGCAGCGGAAGGCCGACGCCGTCGCCCCGGCCGTTGGCGACGCCGAGCTTGAGCGGGCGCTGCGGGAAGTTGCCGATGCTCTGGAAGTCCCGCAGGAAGTCGTCCCGCAGTTCGCTGGACCGCGCGGCCACCGGGCCCTCGTACTTGGAGTTCTCCACCCAGGCCCAGAGCAGCTGCTGCGCGGCGGGGCTCCGGATCAGATCGGCCTGCTTGGCCCCATCGGGCCCGGCCGGGGTGAAGTCCTCGAAGAAGTAGGCCATCTGCTGGAGGATCAGCGGGATCCAGGCGCCGTTGTGCGGCGAGTCGTACGAGAGGTACGTCGCGGTCTGGTGGTCGACCTGCTGGGACTCCAGCTTGGCGAGCGCGTAGCGGGTGACGATCCCGCCCATGCTCACCCCGCCGACGGTCAGCGGCGTGTCGCTCTTGCGCTCCTCGATCGCCCTGAGGATGGCGCTGATCGCGACCTCGGCGTTGGCCTGGATGTGGGTGTGCCGCTCCTCGAAGCCGAGCAGGATCACGTCGATGCCACGGCGCAGCAGCTGGTCGAGGAAGCCCGGCTTGCCGGCCTCGTACTCCTGGTTGAAGTGCGCGAACAGCCCGGGCAGGTCGCTCGGGCCGTAGCTGAAGCCGTCCGAGAAGATGAACGGCCGGCTGAGGCCGAACTTCGGGTTGGCGTAGTAGACCGCGGCCTGGCCCTTCGCGACCTGGCCCTCGTAGGGCGAGGCACCGGTCAGGTCCCACACCACGTCGGGCTGCCGTCCATCGGCGGGGGCGGTCAACGCCGTGGTGAACCAGATCCCCGGCGTCAGCTGGGCGGTCGCCTCCGCCAGCTCCGCCCGGGAGGGCTCCGCCTGGCCCTCCAGGAGGGTGAGGGCGACATCGACCCTGGGTTCCTGTGCCATGAACTACCACCTCTGTTGATCGAACAGGGATCATCCGTGCACGCTGGGCGACGCTAACTGCTCGACTACTCACAGCACCAGCCCAAAACGCAGAGTGATCGAAAATGTTTGGTCAGGATCGCCAGGCGATCAGAAACGGTCAGCCAGGCGGGGAAAAGGAGGGCGGACGCGGGCCACCCCTCGCCAACGAGCCGACCGAGCACCGGGGTTGCCGCCCGGGTGCGGGCGGGATCGGCGAGTTCGCCCGGGCGCCGATCGCCCCCCGCACCCGGGCGCACGGGCCCCGCCTTCGGACGCACGCAGAGCGTGATCACCGTGTGACGAAGCGGGGTTGACGATCGATCACCCGGGGTAGTGCCCGCACGACAGACCGCAATCGGCGCGAGAGGAAGCAGCATGGGCGATCAGCCGCAGGCACCGTACGACGAGGCCGACCTCATCTTCCACAACGGTGAGATCGTGACGGTGGCCGAGCCGCCCACCGCCGAGGCCGTGGCGGTGAAGAACGGCATCATCGTCTTCGTCGGCGACCACGCCGCGGCCCTCGACCGCTGGCGCGGTCCCGCCACGCAGGTGCGTGATCTCGAAGGCCGGGCGCTGCTCCCGGGGTTCATCGACGCGCACGGCCACCTCGGGGGCATCGGCCTCCAGGCCACCATCGCCAATCTGCTGGCCGACCCGGACGGCGACGTCACCGACATCGCCTCGCTCCAGCAGAAGCTGCGGGACTGGGCGGACACACCGGTCGGGCGCGCCTCGGAGTGGATCGTCGGCTTCGGCTACGACGACGCCGTGCTGGAAGAGGGTGTGCACCCCACCCGGGACGACCTGGACGAGGTGTCCACCGAGCGGCCGGTGCTGGCGATCCACCAGTCCTTCCACCTGGGGGCGGTGAACAGCCTGGGGCTGGCGGCGCTCGGCTACACCCCGGACAGCGACGACCCCGACGGCGGCGTCATCCGCCGCCGGGAGGACGTCGAAGCCCCTCCGCACGGCGAGCCGAACGGGGTGCTGGAGGAGACGGCCTTCTCCCCCGCCTCGGCGGCGGCGATGGCGGGCCTGCCGGAGTCCGCGCGGCTCGGCCTGTTCGGCAAGGGGGCGGAGTCGGCGGCCTCGTTCGGCTTCACGACGGTCCAGGAGGGCGGCACCACCCTGGAGAACCTGGACATCCTGCGGGCGATCGCCGCCGCCGTGCCGTTCGAGATCGACGTCGTCGCCTACGCGCGGGCCGACGAGTCCACGGCGGCGGTGCTGAACCGGGACACGATCGGGGACCCGGTCGAGGCAGGCCCGAAGTACGTCAACGGTGTGCGGGCCGCAGGCGTGAAGATGTACCTGGACGGCTCCCCGCAGGGCCGCACCGCCTGGCTCACCAAGCCGTACGCGAAGCCCCCGGCGGGCAAGCCGGACGACTACTGCGGCTACCCCACCATCAAGGACGACGCCGTCGTCCTGACCCAGGTGCGGACGGCGTACGAGCGCGGCTGGCAGGTGCTCGCGCACGTCAACGGGGACGCCTCGATCGACCAGTTCATCGGCGCGGTCAGGGCCGCCACCGAGGAGGCCGGGCCCGGCGACCGGCGGACGGTCGCGATCCACGCCCAGACCGCCCGCCATGACCAGATCAACGACTTCGCCCTGCTCGGCATCATCCCGTCGTTCTTCTCCATGCACACCTACTACTGGGGCGACTGGTACCGAAAGACCGTCCTCGGCGAGGAGCGCGCCGCGAACATCTCCCCGGCCCGCTGGGCGCTGGAGCGCCGCATGATCTACACCTCGCACCACGACGCCCCGGTGGCGCTGCCCAACTCGATCGCCATCCTGTCCAGCCAGGTCACCCGCCGCACCCGCACCGACAAGGTCGTCCTCGGCCCGGACCAGTGCGTGTCGGCCCTGGACGCCGTCCGGTCGATCACCATCAACGCCGCCCACCAGTACTTCGAGCAGGACACCAAGGGCAGCATCGAGGTCGGCAAACTCGCCGACCTGGTCATCCTCAGCGCCAACCCCGTGACGGTCGCCCCGGAGGAGATCCAGCACATCAAGGTCGCCGAGACCATCAAGGCCGGCCGGACGATCCACCCGGCGATCGCCTCCCGCACCGTCCCCCACGGCGCCGTCCGGACTCCCCCGGTCGACTACCAGTGGCACTGCAACTGCTGACCCGCCCCGGGACGGTCGGAGGCCGGCCGCCGCCGCAACCGGCGGCTGCCGGCCTCCGAACACTCACCGACGACGATCCGCGATGGCGCGTCGGCCGACCTGCCGACGCGCCATCGATGCGCTGTGCGACTCAGGGCAGCAAGGTGAGAACGGCGCAATGCGCGGGCTTCACGACCGTGAAGTGCCGACGATCCAACGTCGCCACCCGATCCACGCCCAGCCGCTCGGCAAGGTCCGCCGGACCATCGATGATTCCCGCAAGGGACAGCAGCCGGTCGGAGTGCCCGGCCTCCGCCTCCCGAGTCTCGTCCTCCGCGGTCAGGCCCTCCGCCACCGGCGCCAGTTCCTCGTCCTGCGTGACGAGCAGCATCAATCGCCGCACCTGGGCCGGGGTCATCCGATCCACCAGGTGGTGTATGTCCTCGCAGTCGTGCGCAACGCTCACATCGGCAGTCCAGTTCTTCACACCCTCGGCGGCCACGCGATCACGCTGAGTTCCCACCTCGACGCCTGGACGAACCCTGAGCCAAGGTTTCGAATCCCGTCGACACCCCTCCACGCCGATGGTGTACTTGACCAATGCCTTTCCCATCCAAAGCAATTGGGGTGCATCCATGTTCCGCAGCACCGGCCCGCGCGACTTCCGCATCCCGTCCTCCCGCGAGGTGGCCGAGGATTTCGGCGAGCCGATCGCCGTCCTGCGGCAGCCTCCGGGCGAGTGGTTCACGCTGCTGGGGCGGCAGAATTCCAACGGGTTCCTCTGCCACCTCGACGTCAACTACCACGTGAACAAGGACCTGGTCGCGATCGTCCAGACCTCACGGCCCGTGCCCGAGAGTCACCGGGTGAAGTCGCTGACCACACCCGAGACCCAGCTCCAGGTCTTCCTCGCCAACTCGGATCGGCTCGGGCCAGGTCCGTACCGGGGCCGCGTCATCACTCCGGACTCCCGGCGCACCGAGGTCCGGCTGGACGGGGTCGCCGTCGCCGTCGACGCGTACTCCGCCGAAGGCTGCACCAGCGCCCGGCTCCCGCACGGCGCCGGGTACCTCATCGTCACCGCGCCCGACGAGCACTGGGCGCTCGCCTCCGACCTCGCCCTCCGCCCGCCCGCCGCGTTCTAACCGGCCTCCCGTCCCCGGAAGGTCCGCCGGTACTCGCGCGGGGCGACGCCGACCCGTGCCACGAAGGCGGGCCGCAGGGACACCGCCGAGCCGAAGCCGCAGCGGACGGCGATGGCGTCCACCGGCAGGTCGGTCTCTTCCAGCAGCCGCTGCGCCGCCAGGACCCGCTGCTCCAGCAGCCACCGCAGCGGGGTGGTGCCGGTGGTCTCGCCGAAGCGGCGGGCGAAGGAGCGCTCCGACATCAGCGCCAGCCCGGCCATCCGGCGGACGCTCCACGGGGTGTCCAGCGAGCCCAGGATCTCCGCGCGGGCCCGGGCCAGCGTGTCGTCGCCGCGGCCGGCGTCCTCCGGCACCGGGGAGGGGATGAACTGGGCCTGGCCGCCGGGCCGGAACGGAGCGGTGACCATCGCACGGGCGATCGCGGCGGCGGCCTGCTGGCCGTGCGCGGCGCGGACCAGGTGCAGACAGAGGTCGATACCGGCCGCCACTCCGGCGGAGGTCCACAGGTCGCCCCCGCCGGTGAACAGCACCTCGGGGTGGACGTCCACGGCCGGGAAGCGGCGGGCGAGTTCGGGCGCGAGGGCCCAGTGGGTGGTGGCGGTACGGCCCTCCAGCAGCCCGGCCTCGGCGAGGACGAACGCGCCCGCGCAGAGCGAGGCGATCGACACGCCCCGTTCGTGTGCGGCCCGCAGCGCCGCCAGGACCGCCGGATCGCGCGGCTCCGTCGGGTTCTCCAGCCCGGGCACGACGATCAGATCGCAGTCCAGCAGGGCGTCCAGCCCGAAGTCCGGCACCCGCTCCAGGCCGCCCCCGAGCCGCACCCGGGCGCCGTCCGGTCCGCACACCCGCAGCTCGAAATGGGGCAGCCCGGGCCGGGTGACCCGGTTCGACCACACCTCCCCGATCACCGCGTAGTCGAACGGCCGGACACCATCGAAGATCAGACAACCCACCCTGCGCATGGCAGAAATCTAGCGGCGGCCGACCCCTGGGGCCCGGAACCAACACGTGCCCGGCCGGTGGGACCGGACCGCGCACCCTGGCAGAAATCTATCGATACCTGGCACCACGACCCATCACGGACGGTACACGTCGCGTTGCAGGATGGAGCCATGACCAACACCAGCGCGCTCGACGCGCCACTGACCATTGACACCGACTCCGTCCTCGTCCTGATCGACGTTCAGAAGGGTTTCGAGGACTACGCGTTCTGGGGCACCCGCGACAACCCGGAGGCCGAGCAGCGGATCGGCGAGCTGGTCTCCGCATGGGAGAGCACCGGACGACCGATCGTGGTGGTGCAGCACGCGTCGCAGGTCGGACCGCTGGTGCCGGGGACTTCCGGGTTCGAGCTCAAGGACGTGGTCGCGGGCGTGCGCGCGGACCTGCACATCACCAAGCCGGTCAACAGCGCCTTCTACGGCACGCCGGACCTGCACGCCTGGCTCCAGCAGCGGGGCGCACGGCAGGTGGTGATCACCGGGATCATGACGAACGTGTGCAACGAGACCACCGCACGGATGGCCGGCAACCTCGGCTACGACACCGTCTTCCCGGCCGACGCCATGCACACCTTCGACATGGCCGGCCCGGACGGCGTGACCGTCCCGGCCGCCGAACTCGCCCGCGCCACCGGGGCGGTGCTGCACGCGATGCGGTTCGCCAAGGTCACCACCACCGAGGCCGTGGTGGCGGCGGCCCAGTCGGCCGCCGTGATCAGCTGACCAGCCACTCAGTCGCTCATGGACCGTCCCCTCCACCCCGTCGAGTAGCACGACATCCCGGCCGGGACCGGTGGCCACCTCGTAACGGCGGGCCAACGCATCGACCTTGGCGGGGAGTTCAAGCCAGAGCGCGGCGGCCGCCGCCGCCCGGAACACCGTCAGCGCCAACCCCGACCCGACAACGCGACCGCTCCTGGGGGGACGGCCGCGCTGAACCGCGGCACAGGGTGAGGAACTGACATACAACCAGCTGCTTCGCGGCACGGAAGCGGCACGGCCCCGCAGAGGGCTAGGCTTTTCGCACCACCCGAACGGCCCGCTGAAGCCGCGGCGCAGACACGCCCAGGCCGGACAGCACTCCAACCGGGGCCGTGAGCGCGCGAAAGGGCACTTGGTGTCTCTGCTCGACCTTGACTCGGCCCCGGCCAGAGCCGTCACCGAGGCCGCTTCCTCCCGCCTCGACGTTCGACTCTCCGGATGCGCGGCGGCGCACCCGGCCGGGCGGCATGCCGGACACAGCCCGATGGAGGTGCCCTGGTGGTAGGCGCCCCCCTGTCGCCGGGCGGCCACCCGAAGAAGGAGATTCGGGAGGCGTTGGAAAAGTGGGTGGCCCAAGGCTGGGCCCTCCACCAGGACGGACACTGGGGCAGGCTTTACTGCCCGTGCGCGGCCCGGTGCACCACGATCCCGATCAGCAGCACCCCGAGGAATGCCGGAAACGAAGCCAAGCGGATCAACCGTACGGCCGCCCGCTGCCCACTGCCGCCCGAGGCCGCCAACCGAAGCCTGACAGGGTTGCCCCGCAACTAGTCACACAGCGAAATGTCCACTTTATGGCTATTTAACCGTTGACGAACGACAACACTTCTGCCATCGTGAGGATGTCGAGCAGAAGGGGGACGCCATGGAGTACGAGTTCACCTTCGTTGTCGCCGGTGTCGATGTAGACGACGATTCGGCGGTTGAAACCCTCCGCGAGCAGATGGATGCAATGCTGGCCCGCGCGGGCGGCTTGAATTTGTTGACGGTCGCCTTTGACGGCGCCACTGCTGTCCAGGCCGCACTCGGTGCGGTGTCGGTGGCACACGCGACACTTCCCCAGCTTCGGGTGCTGAGGCTCGACCGAGATCTCGTGGGCATCCACGAGATTGCCGACCGGACCGACCGGACCCGCCAGAACGTGGCCCAGTGGATCAACGGAAGCCGCAAGTCGGGAGGCACCCCCTTCCCCCCTCCGGAAGGTACGGCGGGCCGCTCCCAGGTCTGGCTGTGGACCGAGGTCAATCAGTGGCTGGCCCAGCACGGCCTGGCCGATGACATCGCCTACCCGACACGGGAAGAGATGACCGAGATCGACTTCGCCGTCGCGAACTCGATGTCCCTGAACTTCCGCGCGGCGTCGGACGACCCGTCATTCAATCTGGCGCGGGATGCCGTGATCGAACGTCTCCGGTCGAACGACATCACCGGTTTCATGAACTTCCTCTCCAGCATCGACGGTGGCGCAGGATCCGGTGAGCACGACCTGATCGTGGCGGCCGCCGACGAGCCCGCGCGTCATGTCATGGAACGCATCGGACGGATCGGCCACCAGTCGATCCTGGTAACGATGATCGACAACAGCCTTGTGGCATCCGTGATGTCGCCGCGGCTACCGGCCCGCCCGGTCAGCGTCGTCCCCGTACCGCACGGAACCACGGTCCGCACGTGGATGGAGTTGCTTCGGGAGCATCCGCACGCCGCCTTCGCCCCGGTGGCGGAGGACGAAGAGCCGGGCGGGGCATCAGGGGCGATTCAGCGGGTTCTCTCCATCGCGGCCTGAGCGCTTCGCGGGCCGCTGCCGCCCCCGCCGGCAGCGGTCGGTGCCCGGCCCAAGCCCTAGCGACCGACCGAACCGTCCAGCTGTTCGCGGAGGATGTCGGCGTGGCCGGCGTGCCGGCCGGTCTCCTCGATCATGTGGACGAGCAGCCAGCGCATCGACGGGGCTTCGGCGTCGGGGCGCAGCGAGCGCACGCCGGGGTGGTCGAGGTCGGTGGCCGCGGCGGCGATCACCTCGTTGGCCCGGGCGATCGCGGCCCGGTAGGCGGCGACCGATCCGGCCACCGTCTCGTCGCCGGGCGAGGGCGCGTCGTCGTCCCAGGGTTCGACGTCCGCGCCCCGGTAGGCCCAGACGAACCAGTTGAGTTCGACGGCGGTGAGGTGCCGCACCAGCCAGAGCAGGCTGGTGCCGGAGGCGACGCCGGGCCGCCGGGCGTCCTCGTCGGAGAGCCCCGCGGTCTTGCCGATGACGGCCTCGCGCAGGTAGTCGAGAAAGGTGAGCAGGGTGGTCGGCTCGTCGGCGTTGAGCCCGGGCGGGCGGACGTCGCGGCCCACGGACGGTGTGGTCTTCCCGTTCACTCGTACCCCCCTGAATCGCTCCGGCCGCACCGTCACCAGCCCTGGGTGTGCAGCCAGTCGGCGAGGTGGCGTGCGCAGTCGTCGACCGACTCGCGCCAGGTGTGCCCGGCGTCCGCGCCGGCCTCGTCGCTGACGTGCTTGACCAGCCGGACGGGCACGCCCGCCCGGTGGGCGACGGTGGCGAGGGCGTAGCCCTCCATGTCGACCAGGTCGGCGTGCTCGGCCAGGCGCTCGCGGGCGGCCGGGTCGGAGACGAAGAGGTCGCCGGTGGCCAGTACCGGGCCGTCGCCCTTGCCGACGACGAGCGGCGCGCCGTAGGTGCGGCCGGTGAGGGCGTACAGGGCCGGGGTGTCGATGTCGTGCTGGAGCACCTGGGTGACCTGGTGGGTGCCTTCCCAGCCGGGGCGCAGGGCGCCGGCGGTGCCGAGGTTGACCACCTCGCTGGGGTGCTCCCCCCGGGCGAGGACGGTGGCCAGCGCGGCGGCGGCGTTGACCTTGCCGATGCCGGTGAGCAGCACGGGGAGCCGGTCGCCGAGGTGGGCGGCCTCCTCCCGGACGGCGACGACGAGCAGCGGACGGTCGGCGGAGATGGTTCCAAGCAGGCGCATACGGCCCATGGTACGGAGCGGTCCCCGCCGAACCGGTGCCCGGACACAAGCGGACCCCTCCCCTCCGACTGTCCGGGGAACCGCATAGGGTGCATCCCGCGTCGCAGCGATCGCCGCCCGCCCCGCGTCCGGCGGCAGCGGCCGTTCCGCCGCTCGGAGATGCTCAAGATCGGCGCAAGTCGGGTGTGGCCGCGGGGACTGACGGCCATACTGCTGGCAACGGCCGGGCCCCGGATGACGGGGCGGGCCACAGGGGAGGGTGAGGCGGGTGGCGACACCAGTACGTACACAGGAGCCGGGCGCGGTGGTGCCGGTACCGCCCGGCGGCCCGGCGGCGGCGGTCCCGGCCACCGGGCTGCGCGCCCGGCTCGGCCGGGCCACCGGAACGGCGCCGGGCCGGCTGCGGCTGGCCGGGGCCCTGCTGGCCGTGCTCACCGTGGCGTTCGGCGCGCTCACCGCCTGGCAGGTCAACTCCCGTGCGCAGGCGGCGGAACGGGTGGTCTCGTACAGCCAGCCGCTGAGCCAGGCGGCCGCCGACATCCACCGCTCGCTGGCCGACGCGGACACCACGGCGGCCACCGGCTTCCTGCTGGCCGGTGCGGAGCCGAAGGCCGTCCGGGACCGGTACGAGCAGGACCTGGCGACGGCCTCCCGGCTGATCACCGAGGCCGCGGCGCGGACCACCGCCTCCTCCCCCGCCCAGGGCTGGCTCACCACGCTCAACCAGCAGGTGCCGGTCTACGCCGGTCTGGTGGAGGCCGCCCGGGCGGACAACCGGCAGGGCTTCCCGCTCGGCGGCGCCTATCTGCGGTACGCCTCCGACCAGATGCGGACGGTGCTGCTGCCGGCCGCCGCCCAGCTGACCGCCGCCGAGAACCAGGAGCTGGCGGACGACTTCGCCGAGGCCAAGGCCGTGCCGTGGGCGGCGTACGGGCTGGGCGTGGTGACCCTGGGCGCGCTGGTCTGGGTGCAGATCAGGCTGTTCCGGCGCACCAACCGGGTGTTCAACCCCGGTCTGCTCGGCGCGACCGCCGCCGTGCTGGCCGGGGCGCTCTGGCTGACGGTCGCGGGGCTGGACGCGCACAACGGCCTGGCGCGCAGCGAGTCCAGGGGCGCGGCCCCGCTGCGGGCACTCAACGCGGCCCGGGTGGACGTGCTGACCGCCCGGCTGGCGGAGAACCTGCACTTCGTCGCCCGGGGTTCGAGCACCACGTACGCGGACCTGTGGACGACGACGACCGAGCACCTGGAGAGCCGCAAGGAGGGCGACGGGGATCTCCCCCGCGGCGGCACGCTGGTGACGGCGCTGCGGCTGGCCCCGCCGGACGCGTCCCCGGCCATCGGGGACGCCAGGACGCGGTACGAGGAGTGGTACGACCGGCACGCCGCGGCGAGCAGGCTGGAGAACGTCGACGCGGACTACCAGGGCGCGCTGGACGCCACGGTGACGGTCAAGGAGGCGGACGTGCCGAAGAGCGCCGACGCCTCGTTCAGCGCCGCCGACCAGGGGCTGGCCAACGCCGCCGGGATCGAGCTGAAGGAGTTCCGGCAGGCGGCCGAGGGCATCGACGGGGACCTGCGCACCGCCGCCGTGGCGGTGGCGCTGCTGGCCCTGGTGGCGGCCGTGGCGGCGGCGCGCGGCCTCGGCCGGCGACTGGCCGAGTACCGGTAGAGGGGGAACGGACATCATGCGCAAGGGAAACGTACGGGCCCGGTCGGTGACGGCGGTGGCGCTGCTGGCGTCCTGCGCGGCGGTGCTGGGCGCGGGCGCCCCGCAGGGCGCCGTGCTGCCGGCGGCGGCCGCGGGGCAGCGGGCACCCCGGGCAGAACAGGCGCCGCAGCAGCCGCAGGCCGACTGCGACGTCTACAAGAGCGTGCCGGCGAGCACCGAGGACGGCCCGGCGGTGAAGGCGATCAAGGCCCGGCGCAGCCTGGTGATCGGCGTGGACCAGAACAGCTACCGCTGGGGCGCGCGCAACCCGAACACCGGTCAGATCGAGGGCTTCGACATCGACCTCGCCAAGGCGATCGGCACGGCCCTCATGGGCGACCCGGAGAAGGTGACCCTCAAGGCGGTGCCGACCGCCGAGCGGATCAAGTTCATCCAGGAGGGCCGGGTCGACCTGATCGTCCGGACCATGACGATCACCTGCGACCGGCTGGACCAGGTCGCCTTCTCCAAGCCGTACTTCACCACCAGCCAGCGGGTGCTGGTGCCGAAGTCGTCGCCGGCCAGGACCATAGACGAGGCGGTGAACGGCAAGACCGTCTGCGCCGCGTCGAGCTCCTCGGCGGAGGACGAGCTGAAGGCCCGCCCGAAGGTCGGGAAGATCGTCACGGTGGAGAACCACCTGGACTGCCTGGTGCTGATGCAGCTCGGCAAGATCGACGCGACCATGACCGACGACGGCCTCGCGGCGAGCCAGGCGGCCCAGGACCAGACCGTCCGGGTGGTGGACGGCGAGGTCCGGCCGGCCGTCATGGGCATCGCGATGCTGAAGAACAGCACCGACCTGACGGCCCGGGTGAACCAGGTACTCGCCGACTACCACTCCGGCGGCGCCTGGCGGGCGGGCTACGACCGCTGGCTCAAGCCGTACATGCTGAACGACGCCGACCACTACTGGCCGAAGGAGCAGGCCCGCTGAGCGGCGCCCGACCGGATCGGTGCGAGGCGCGCCGATGAGGGCGTCCTGACGGCCCGCGCCCGGCCCGTCCTCCGGGCCACCGGCTAGGGTCGGGACGGTCGCGGTGCGGCCGACGACCGGAGCGGAGGGACCCGGACAGCGCGGCGGACACCACGGCGGACACCGCAGCGAGCGGCACCGGACGGCACAGCGAGCGACACCAGACAGGAAGGACACGGCGTTGGCAGCATCTGCTGGCCCGGTGCTGAGCCGGGAGGAGGTGGACCGCGCGCTGGCGCGCCTCGGCGCGGAGCGCGACGCGGTCGAGTCGGCCCTGCTCTCGCTCCAGGACCATCCCGGTCTGCGCCTGCTCGACGGCGCCGAGCTGGCCGGCCGCACCCAGGAGCGCTGGACGGTCGCCGGGCAGGGCCTGCCGCTGCTCTGGGCGCTGTTCGACCGCTACTCGGAGGCCCTGGCCTCCGCCCGCGCGGTGCGCGCCCGCAAGGCCAGGCCCGGCACGCCCGAACTCGCCGAACTGAGCGAGCTGCTGACCGGCGAGGCGGTCACCGTGCCCGGCGGTGCGCTGCCGGACGGCCCGCAGCTGCTCGGCGCACCCGCCAGGCTGGTCGAGCGGGTCAGCCTGGACGCGCTGATGGTGCGGATGAACTCCTGGTACGCCACCGTGCTGGAGGTGGTGAGCGCCGCCGACGCCGTCTGGTCCGCGCTGCCGGCCCGGATCGACCTGCTGCTGGCCGAGCTGCACCGGGTACGGAACCTGGCCGGTTCGCTCGGCGTCCGCACCGGCCACCACCCGCTCGCCGACGACCTGGTCGGGCTGGACGCCGATCTGACGGAGCTGCGGGCCGAGGTCCGCAGCGACCCGCTGGCGCTCTGGCGACCGGCCCGGGTGCCCGCCCAGCGCGGCACCACTCCGGACGGCACCGCGCTGGCCACCCCCTCCGGAATGGTGGACACCGAACGGTTCGACCGGGCCGGGCGGGCGCTGGACGGCGTCCGGCTGGAGCTGGAGAACATGCTGCGGCTGCGCGACGACGCCGAGGAGCGGCTGCAGGGCGTCGGCGAGCTGCTGCAACGGGCGGACGCCACGCTGGCGGAGGCCCGCCGGGCGCGCGGCGAGGTGCTGGCGAAGATAGCGGCCACCGAGGTGCCCGCGGTGCCGGGCCCGGCCTCGGCGCTGCGCGAACGGATCGTGCTGGCACTGGAGTTGCGCCAGAGCGGCCAGTGGTACCGGCTGGCACCGCTGCTGGACGCCCTGGAGGACGCCGCCGCCAAGGAGCTGGGCCGGGCCCGGCAGTCGCTCACCGAGGTGACCCAGCCGCTGGCCGTCCGGGCCGAGCTGCGCGGACGGCTGGACGCGTACAAGGCGATGGCGGCCCGGCTTCGGGTCGCCGAGGACCCGGAAGTGGTCGAGCGCTACGAGAAGGCGCGCTGGCTGCTCTGGAGCGCGCCCTGCGACCTGCGGGCGGCGGCCGCCGCGGTGGCCCGCTTCCAGCAGTCGCTGCGGCCCACCCCGGACGCGTCGGAGCAGGACGGGCCCGGAGCGGGTGGGGCCGGAGCCGGCGGGGCCGCGCAAGGAGAGGCCGTGCAGGGAGAGGCCGGCGGGGCGCCGGTCGACGGACAGGTTCAGGGGGGCTGAGGTTCATGGGCGAAGCGTGCGAGCGGCCGGAGTGCACCGGCGGCGGGACGATCGACGAGGACGGCTACTGCGACGAGTGCGGGCTCGCACCGGCGGGCGCGTCCTCGGTGAAGACCGCCGCCTCCGGCAGCCCGGCGGGCACCCCGGCCACCGCCGCGGGCCCGGGTTCGCCCTGCCCGCGCGACTGCGCCGGGACGATCGACGACGACGGCTACTGCGACGAGTGCGGCCTCACCGCCCCCGGCGGCGACACCGGGCTCACCCAGCCGTACCTGCCCTCGGCCCGGGTCGCCCCCGACTCCGGGCGGAGCGGCTCGTCCCGGGCCGGCTCCGGCTCGTCCCACACGATGTCCGGCCGCTCCCGCTCGCACCGCTCCACCCGGACCGGCAGCGGCCGCTCGGTGTCGGTGCGCAGCAGCCGGGGCAGCGTCAGCGCGGGCACCCGCAGCCGGCTCGGCGCCGGCCTGGTGACGGTGCCGAGCGTCCCGGACGCCAACCCGGCGCAGGCCGTGCTGGCCAACCCCGAGGTGCCGGAGCGCAAGCGGTTCTGCTCCAAGTGCGACACCCCGGTGGGCCGGGAGAAGAACGGCCGCCCGGGCCGCCCGGAGGGCTTCTGCACCAAGTGCGGCACGCCGTACTCGTTCACGCCCAAGCTGCGCCGGGGGGACCTGGTCGGCGGGCAGTACGAGGTGGTGGGCTGTCTGGCGCACGGCGGGCTCGGCTGGATCTACCTGGCGGTGGACCGGCGGGTCAACGACAAGTGGGTGGTGCTGAAGGGCCTGCTGGACACCGGGGACGAGGACGCGCTCGCGGTGGCCGTCGCGGAGCGGCGCTTCCTGGCCGAGGTGGACCACCCGAACATCGTCCGCATCATCAACTTCGCCGAGCACCCGGACCTGCGCACCGGCTCCACCGACGGCTACATCGTCATGGAGTACGTCGGCGGCAAGTCGCTCAAGGACATCGCCAACGATCGCCGCACGCCGGACGGCCACCGCGAGCCGCTGCCGGTGGAGCAGGCGATCGCGTACGCGCTGGAGGCGCTGCCCGCACTCGGGTACCTGCACAGCCGGGGCCTGGTGTACTGCGACTTCAAGATCGACAACGTGATCCAGAGCGGCGACGCGCTCAAGATCATCGACATGGGCGCGGTCCGCCACCTGGACGACGACGGCCCGATCTACGGCACCATCGGCTACCAGGCCCCCGAGATCGCCACCGACGGCCCCTCCCCCGCCTCCGACCTCTACACCGTGGCCCGCACCCTCGCGGTGCTCACCTTCGACTTCCAGGGCTACAGCACCACCTACCGCCACTCCCTGCCCGGGTCCGAGGCCGTACCGGTCTTCGCCGCGTACGAGTCGTACTACCGCTTCCTGGTCCGTGCCACCGACCCGGACCCGGCCCGCCGGTTCGCCTCCGCCGAGGAGATGGCCGACCAGCTCACCGGCGTGCTGCGCGAGGTGCTGGCGCTCCAGGACGGCCGGCCGCGCCCCGCCCTCTCCACCCTGTTCGGCCCGGAGCTGCGGGTGGTCGACACCGAGCTGGTACTGCCCGGCACCGTACCCGGCGAGCTGCGGGTGGCCGCCCTCGACCCGGCCGCCGCCGCGCTGGCGCTGCCCGCCCCCCGGGTCGACCCCGCCGACCCCAACGCCGGCTTCCTCGCCACCCTGCTCGGGGCCGACCCCGAGGAGGCGCTGACCGCCCTGGCCGGCGCGCCCGCCGACTCCGTCGAGCGACGGCTGCGCGAGCTGCGCGCCCAGCTGGAACTCGGCCGGCACCGCGAGGCCGCGGACGCCCTGACCGCTCTGGAGAACGACCACCCCGACGACTGGCGGGTGGTCTGGTACCGCGGCCTGACCGCCCTGGCCGGCTCCGCCACCGCGGCGGACCGGGCCCCCGACCCGGGCGGCGTACGCGCCGCCGCCGAGGCCTTCGACGCCGTCTACGACGCCTTCCCCGGCGAGAGCGCCCCGAAGCTGGCCCTCGCCATCTGCGCCGAACTCCTCGGCTCCGGCGGCGACTCGGCCGAGTTCTACCGGCTGGTGTGGAGCACCGACCAGGCCTACCTGAGCGCCGCCTTCGGGCTGGCCCGGGTCCGGCTCGGGGACCTCGACCGGCCGGGCGCCGTCGCCGTCCTGGAGTCGGTGCCGGCCACCTCCAGCCAGTTCACCGCCGCCCGGATCGCCGCCGTCCGGGCCCGGCTGCGCGAACGGCCCGCCACCGACCCGCTCGGCGCCGACCTCGGCGCGAGCTCCGCGCAGCTGACCGCGCTGCGCCTGGACGACCGCCGCCGCGAGGAGCTCGCCGTGGAGGTGCTCGGCGCCGCGCTCGGCTGGGTGACGGCCGGCTCTCCCGGAGAGGGCGGCCAGGCCCGGTCGGCCGGCGAGGTCACCGTACTGGGACGGCCGGCCGTCGAACGGGAACTGCGGTTCGCACTGGAGCAGTCCTACCGGGTACTCGCCCGGTTGGCCGACCGGGCCGAGACCAGGATCGAGATGGTGGAGCGGGCCAACCGTGCCCGCCCCAGGACGTGGGTGTAGCCAATGCCACAGCAGACCGTGTGCCCGAGCTGTTCCGAGCCGCTGGATCCGGAGGACGTCTTCTGCGGCTCCTGCGGGGCCGGCCGGGACGGCCGCCCGGCCCCGGGCGCGATGCCCGCCAGCTGGTCCGCCGCCCGCGGTGAGGACCACCCGCCGACCGTCCCGGCGCAGAGCGCTCCGGTCTGCGTGCACTGCGGCGTGCCGCAGGTCACCACCGACGGCTACTGCGAGGCCTGCGGCGGCGCCCAGCCCCGCCCGCGCGACCACATGGAGAAGTCCCTCGCGGGCGTCGCCGGGGTCAGCGACCGGGGCGTGCGCCACCACCGCAACGAGGACTCCTTCACCGTCGCCGCCACCTCGCTGCCCGGTGGCGAGCCGGTCGTGGTGGCCGTGGTCTGCGACGGGGTCTCCTCCTCCGACCGGCCCGACGAGGCGTCCGAGACCGCCGTCGACACCGCCTCCGAGTCGCTGCTCACCGCGCTGGAGGCCGGCCACGAGCCCAACGCGGCGATGCGCCAGGCGATCGCCGACGCCGCCAAGGCCGTCGCCGACCTCGCCGTGGACGGCGCCTCGCCCACCCGGCCCGACCTCAACGCGCCCGCCTGCACCTACGTCAGCGCGATAGCGTCCGGCGGCCGGGTCACCATCGGCTGGGTCGGCGACACCCGGGCCTACTGGATCCCGGACGACCGGGCCTGCGCCGAGCCGTTCCGGCTCACCCAGGACGACTCCTGGGCCGCCCGGATGGTCGAGGCCGGGCTGATGGCCGAGGCCGAGGCCTACGCCGACCCGCGCGCCCACGCCATCACCGGCTGGCTCGGCGCGGACGCCGAGGAGGTCGTCCCGCACACCCTGGACTTCACCCCGCACGTCCCCGGTGTGCTGCTGATCTGCACCGACGGCCTCTGGAACTACGCCGAGGCCGCCACCGACCTGGCCTACTTCGTCCGCCAGGACGCCCGCGCCGAACCGCTCGCCGCGGCGCAGACCCTGGTGAAGTTCGCGGTCGCGGCCGGCGGGCACGACAACATCACCGTCGCCGTCCTGCCGATCGACCCGACCACCGGGCCGGCCGCCGGGCCCGCCGGCGGGGAGGACACCGGGGAGGACGCCCGGACGGCGACCGCGCTGGACCTGCCGGTGATCGGCGCCGCACCGGAGGGCCCCGAGGAGGAACACGACCCGACCCTCCCCGACCTGCCGGTGATCGGCTCGCCCGCCGCGCCCCTGCCGCCCGCCGCGCCGCCCGCCGCACCGCCGGTCGTCCCCCCGCGACCGCCGCACCCGCCGACGGCCTGACGCACGCGCCGCCCCGGCCCCACCCGCCCCCACCGACCGTTTCGCACCTTCGACCACCCGACGGGAGCCACCGGCCCATGGCAACACTGGCGAAGCCGAACCTGCCCAGGTTCGACGTGGACATCTTCCAGAACGAGTTCCTCGCGGACGGCGCCCGCGAGGTGAACGCCATCGTCACCGTCACCGCGACCGGCGGCGGCACGTCCGGCGGCCGTCCGCTGGGAGTGTCCGACGCGGGGTCGCAGGGCGCGGGCAACCAGTCCGCCGCCGTGGTGATCATGGTGGACTGCTCCGGCTCGATGGACTACCCGGCCAGCAAGATGCGCGGCGCCCGGGAGGCCACCGCCGCCGCCATCGACACCGTCCGCGACGGCGTCGCCTTCGCCGTGGTGGCCGGCACCCACGAGGCCCGCGACATCTATCCCGGGGACGGCACCCTCGCGATCGCCTCCGAGGCCACCCGCGCCCGGGCCAGAGAGGCGCTGCGCCGGCTCAACGCGGCCGGCGGCACCGCCATGGGCACCTGGCTGGCCAAGGCCGACAAGCTCTTCCTCAGCCGCCGCGACATCGCCATCCGGCACGCCATCCTGCTGACCGACGGCAACAACGAGCACGAGTCGGCGGCCGACCTGGACCGCGCCATCGAGCGGGTGACCGGCCACTTCACCGCCGACTGCCGAGGCGTGGGCACCGACTGGAAGGTGGACGAGCTGCGCAAGATCTCCTCCGCGCTGCTCGGCACCGTCGACATCGTCGCCGAACCGTCCGGCCTCGCCGAGGACTTCCGCTCGATGATGGCCGGCGCGATGGGCAAGCAGGTCGCCGACGTCGCGCTGCGGATCTGGACGCCGGCCAACGCGGTGGTCAAGTTCGTCAAGCAGGTCGCTCCCTCGGTGGAGGACCTGACCGGCCGCCGCGCGGAGGCCGGCCCCCGCGCGGGCGACTATCCCACCGGCTCCTGGGGCGACGAGAGCCGCGACTACCACGTCTGCGTGGAGGTCCCGGCCGCCGCCGTCGGCAACGAGATGCTCGCCGCCCGGGTCAGCCTGGTCCTGCCGCCGCAGGCCGGCGGCGGGCCCGAGGTGCTGACCCAGGGCCTGGTCAAGGCGGTCTGGACGGACGACCTGGCCTCGTCCACCCGGATCAGCCCGCAGGTGGCCCACTACACCGGGCAGGCCGAACTGGCCTCCTCCATCCAGGAGGGGCTGGAGGCCCACCGGGCCGGGGACGTGGACCGCGCCACCGCGAAGCTCGGCGCCGCCGTCCGGATCGCCCACGCGACCGGCAACGAGGGCACCTTCAAACTGCTCCAGAAGGTGGTGGACGTGGTCGACCCCAAGGAGGGTACGGTTCGGTTCCGTAAGGACGTGAGCGAGGCCGACTCGATGACCCTTGAGACCCGGTCGACCAAGACCGTACGTGTGAAGAAGTGACCGGTGAGGACGTGACCGGGCCCGAGCCCGGCCTGACGCTGCCCCAGCTGGCTGGAATTGAGGGGGGACCTGATGCCGATCTGCCCGAGGGGCCATGAGTCGCAGGCCGAGGACTGGTGCGACTTCTGCGGCTTCCCGATGACACCACCGCCACCGATCCCGCCGCCGCCCGGCACTCTCCCGGGCGCGCACGGGATCCCTGGGACGCCCGGAGGGCACGCGGCCCCCGGCGGCTACGGCTCCCACAGCTCCCACGGGGCGCCCGGCGGTCACGGCGGAGCGCCGTTCGGCGGACCGGTGGCGCCCGGCGCGGTACCGCCCCCCGCCACGCAGGGCTACCCGGAGCTCACCGAGGGCCTGGTGGTCTGCCCGATCTGCCGCAGCCCGCAGACCGGCCGGTTCTGCGAGGAGTGCGGGTACGACTACGACCTCTCCGCGCCCTCGCACCGCCAGCCCACGGCCGACGGCGGCATCCCCGGGCAGGCGGCCGGGCCCGCCCCGCTGAACATCCCGGCCGCGTACGGCGGCAGCCCGCAGCCCGGCGGCCAGGGACAGCAGCAGCCGGCCCCGCACCAGCAGCCCCAGCACGGCCAGCTGTCGCACGCCCAGCCCCAGCACAGCCAGCACCAACACGGCCAGCACCAACACGGCCAGCACCAACAGGCCCAGCACCAGCCGCAGTTGCAGCAGCCACCGCAGCCGCAGCACCCGCAGGGCCCCCACAGCGGCGCGCCGTCCGGCTACGGCTACCCGCCGCCCCAGCCCGCCAACGGGCAGCAGGCGCCCGCACCCGCGCACGGCTCGCCGTACCAGGAGGACCCGCCCCGCGAGGACTCCGGCCCGGTCTACGCCCAGCCGGGCCCGACCGGTCGCGGCGAGGAGTTCGGCACCTCGTTCAACCTGGCCCCGCCGGTGCCGCCGCAGGTCCAGCAGCAGCCCCCGCTGGGCCACCCCGGCCAACCAGGGCACCCCGGCCGGCCCGAGCCGGTGCGGTCCAACTGGCTCGCGGTGGTCTCGGCCGACCGCGACTACTTCACCGACATGATGGCCCGCAGTGGCCCGGAGGCGGCGGGCCTGTTCTTCCCGCCGTACTGCCCCGAGCGGCGCATTCCGATCACCGGTCGCGGCCAGCTGCGGATCGGCCGGCGAAGCCAGCACCGCGGCACCGTACCGGAGATCGACCTGTCGGTACCGCCGGAGGACCCGGGCGCCTCGCACCAGCACGCGCTGCTCGCCGAACAGGCGGACGGCAGCTGGGTGCTGGTCGACCAGGACTCCACCAACGGCACCACGGTGAACGGCGGCGCCGAACCGATCGCCCCGCACACCGCGATCCCGCTGAACGACGGCGACCGGATCCACATCGGAGCGTGGACCACCATCACCCTGCACCGCGCCTGAACCTCCGTCCCGGGCCGAGCGGTCGTCAACCACCGCTCGGTCCGGGCGTATTACCGCCCCAGGCAAAATGATCTCCCAAAGACCGTGCTCCACCTGCACGGCGTTCCTGAATACCCGTAGGGTCAGGATGTATGACTGCTGCTATATCCGCCGACGGAATCCGTCAGCGGTACGGGGACGTACAAGCCGTCGACGGAGTGTCACTCACCGTCGAGGTCGGCGAGTTCTACGGGATCCTGGGCCCGAACGGCGCCGGGAAGACGACCACGCTGGAGATCCTGGAGGGAATCCGCAAACCCGACGAGGGCCGGATCGAGCTGCTGGGGATGGCTCCCTGGCCGCGTAATCCGAAGCTGCTGCCGCGCATCGGCGTGCAGTTCCAGGCTTCGGCCTTCTTCAACAAACTGACGGCACGCGAGACGATCCGCACCTTCGCCTCCTTCTACGGCGTCGGCCCCAAGCGCGCCGACGCGATGCTGGAGCGGGTCGGCCTGGCCGAGTCGGCCGCGGTGATGACCGACAAGATGTCCGGCGGCCAGGCCCAGCGACTCTCCATCGCCTGCGCGCTGGCCCACGACCCGGAGCTCGTCTTCCTGGACGAACCCACCACCGGCCTCGACCCACAGGCCCGCCGCAACCTCTGGGACCTGCTGCGGGGCATCAACTCCGAGGGCCGCACGGTCGTGCTCACCACCCACTACCTGGACGAGGCGGAGGTGCTCTGCGACCGCGTCTCGGTGATGGACCACGGGAGGATCCTCAGGACCGGCGCCCCGGCCGCCCTGGTCCGGGAGATCGACGACACCGTGCGGGTCAGCGTGGAGTCCGGCCTGCTGAGCGCCGACACCGCCCGCGAACTGCTCGCGGCGGCCGGTGCCGAGATCGCCTCGATCGAGGACGACGGTGTCTCGCTCTCCGTCTCCACCCGGCTCCCGGCCCCGGTGCTCTCCGTACTGGCCGAGCGCAACGCGTTGCGCGGCCTCGAAGTGCGCGGCGCCACCCTGGAGGACGTCTTCCTCCAGCTCACCGGACGGGAGTACCGCGCATGAGCGCCGACCGCACCCAGGCCACCGCAGTGCCCGCGCAGCGGGCCCAGGCCCCGGCCGGCGGCCCCGCCGGAACGCCGGAACGCGAGCGGGTCAGCGCCTTCGGGAGTCTCTCGCGGGTGATGCTGGTCTCCTTCGTCCGGGACCGCGCCGCCGTCTTCTTCGTGATCCTCTTCCCGTTGATGTTCCTGCTGCTGCTCGGCACCCTGCTCAAGGGCGCCACCAGCCCGCACGCCAAGGTCGTCCAGGTCGGCGCGGTCCAGATCCTGGACTCGGTGCAGGGCGACGGCCGGGCCCAACTGGAGAAGGTCCTGACGATCAACCGCAGCGACGACGAGGCCGCCGCGCTGGACAAGGTCCGCAAGGGCGACCTGGACGCGATGATCAAGGAGGGGCCGGACGGCAAGGTGGTACTGCGCTTCAGCGCGGCCGACCAGGTCCGCGCCGGCTCCGTCCAGGGCATCGTCAACTCGGTGGTCCAGCAGGCCAACCAGGCCGCCACCGGCAAACCGCCGGCCTTCGTGCTGGACGCGAGCCAGGTCGAGGACAACTCGCTGAAGCCGATCCAATTCCTCACTCCCGGCCTGCTCGGCTGGGCGGTGGCCACCGGTGCGGTGTTCAGTGCTTCACTGACCCTGGTCTCCTGGCGGCAGAAGAAGGTCCTGCGGCGCCTGCGGCTGGCCCCGGTCAGCGCCGGGTCGATCGTGGCCTCCCGGATCGCGGTCTCGGTGCTGACCGCGCTCGTCCAGACGGCCGTCTTCATCGCGGTCGCCACCACCCCGTTCTTCGGGCTGAAGCTCACCGGAGACTGGTGGCTGATCATCCCGCTGGTGGTGTGCGCCACGATCGCCTTCATGTCGATCGGCCTGCTGGCCGGGTCGGTCGCCAAGACCGAGGAGGCGGCCAACGGCATCTCGCAGATCATCGTGCTGCCGATGTCGTTCCTGTCCGGCTCGTTCTTCCCGGCCGACAACATGCCCGGCTGGCTGAAGACCTTCTCCGAGGTACTACCGCTGAAGCACCTGGTCAGCGCGGCGCAGTCGGTGCTCTCCCGGGGCGGCGGCGTGATGGACGCGCTGCCGACGATGGGCGGGCTGCTGGCCTTCGCCGCCGTGCTCACCGCGATCGCCGGGCGGTTGTTCCGCTGGGAGGACGCGTAGCAGCCGCTCCCCGTCGAGGGGTCCCGCACGGGGTCGTAGGCCGGAAGTCCCGGTGTACGACCCCGTCGGCGTCTGCGACCATGGTCGGGTGAAAGAGATCCGGCGTGGCACGCTCAGCGAGGAGACGTTCTTCGAGCAGGTCGGCGGCGAACCGACCTTCCGTCGACTGGTGCACCGTTTCTACCAGGGCGTCGCCGAGGACGAGTTGCTGCGGCCGATGTACCCCGAGGAGGACCTCGGGCCCGCCGAGGAGCGCTTCGCCCTGTTCCTGATGCAGTACTGGGGCGGCCCCCGCACCTACAGCGAACAGCGCGGCCACCCGCGGCTGCGGATGCGGCACGTGCCGTTCAAGGTGGACCGCGCGGCGCACGACGCCTGGCTGAAGCACATGCGGACCGCCGTGGACGAACTGACCCTGCCGGCCGACGCCGAGCGCCAGCTCTGGGACTATCTCGTCTACGCCGCCGCCTCGATGATCAACACCGAGGGCTGACCGGCCCGGCCTGCCGCCCGGAACGCGACGGGTCGGGTCGCGCCGGGTCCGGTCCTACCGGACCGGGCTGAGCCCCAGACCCGCGCCCGGCGCGGCCGCCGTACGGACCGCCACCGATCCGGCCGGGGCGCTCAGCCGGAGCCAGCCGCCGGCCCGGTGCACGGTGAGCGGGACGGCCGGCTTGAGGAAGCCGATCACATAGGCCGCGTGCACGGCGCGCAGCGGCAGTTCGGGCAGGGCGGCGACCGGCCGGGACCAGATCTCGTCGGCGAGCGCGTCCAGCACCGCACGGGTCCGGTGGTGCTCCGGAACGGCCTCGCTACGCTCGCGGAACTCCCTCACGCCGGCCATCAGTTCGGGGTACACCTCGTCAACGGGGGGCTCACCGGCCGGCCGCCAGCCGGAGCGCGGCGGCAGCAGACCCGCCCAGGCCGGGCCGGTGACGGGCGCGGGCAGCGTGACGGTGTTCGCCTCGCCGTTCACACCGTCCAGCAACTGGCCCGCCGAGACGGTGCGGTCGACGGGCGCGGCGAGCGCGGTCAGCCGCGCGGTGCGGATCGCCAGCGCGCCCGAACCACCCAGCGGCAGCCGTCCGAAGACCGCCAGCACACTGTCGGCCCCGGGCCGGGCCACCGCCTGCAACCGCACCGCCGCCGCCTTGTCGAAGCGCAGCAGGCGGACCAGGAAGGCGGCCAGGTCGGCGGCCTCCCCGGCGTCGGCGAGGGCGAGGGGGGCGGTGGTGGTCAACGCTCGTCAGCTCGAATCGTCAGGTCGTCGGTGGTGGAGCGGATGCTCAGGCGGCCGCGCCGGCCGTCTCCCCGGCCGGGCTGCGGTCGTCCATGCTGCGGTCGTCCATGAAGCGCGTGAGGAACTCCCGCTCCACCGGGCTGATCCGGCGCGGCCGGCCCTCGGCCAGGTCGTAGGGGACGACCACGGTGGACGCCCGGACGTACACCGTCTCGGTGCCGTCCTCGGCGGTGTCCTTGATCTCGTACGAGACCGTCAGCGAGGCGCCGCCGATCCTGGTCACCCAGGTCTCGATGGTGACCGGCTCGGGCCGGTGCACCAGCGGGCGCTTGTAGTCGATCTCGTGGCGGGCCACCACCGAACCGCCCGCGAACTCCCCCGCCCCGGCCGCGGCGGCCTGGGTGAACATGAAGTCGATCCGGGCCTCCTCCAGGTACCGCAGGAAGACCACGTTGTTGACGTGCCCGAAGGCGTCCATGTCGGACCAGCGCAGCGGGCAGGCGTAGATGTGGCGTGCCACGAGTGTTCTCCTCGACGTCCGTTGACCCGCCGGACGGCTGTGGCGGCGGGCCGCGGCCCGGCAGGCCGCCCCGGAGGGCAGTCTGCCGGGCCGTTGTGACAGCTGGATGTCAGCCTCGGGTCAGCTTCTTGTAGGTGGCCCGGTGCGGACGGGCGGCGTCGGCGCCCAGCCGCTCGATCTTGTTCTTCTCGTACGACTCGAAGTTGCCCTCGAACCAGAACCACTTGCTCTCGCCCTCGTAGGCGAGGATGTGGGTGGCCACTCGGTCCAGGAACCAGCGGTCGTGGGAGATGACCACGGCGCAGCCGGGGAACTCCAGCAGCGCGTTCTCCAGCGAGGAGAGCGTCTCGACGTCCAGGTCGTTGGTCGGCTCGTCGAGGAGCAGCAGGTTGCCGCCCTGCTTGAGGGTGAGCGCCAGGTTCAGGCGGTTGCGCTCACCACCGGAGAGCACGCCGGCCGGCTTCTGCTGGTCCGGGCCCTTGAAGCCGAACGCCGAGACGTAGGCGCGGGACGGCATCTCGACCTGGCCGACGTTGATCCAGTCCAGGCCGTCGGAGACGACCTCCCAGAGCGTCTTCTTCGGGTCGATGTTGGCGCGGGTCTGGTCGACGTAGCTGATCTTGACCGTCTCGCCGACCTTGACCTTGCCGGAGTCCGGGGTCTCCAGGTCCTGGAGCATCTTGAACAGCGTGGTCTTGCCGGCGCCGTTCGGGCCGATGATGCCGACGATGCCGTTGCGCGGCAGGGTGAAGCTCAGGTCGTCGATGAGGATCTTGTCACCGAACGCCTTCGAGAGGTTCTCCACCTCGATGACGATGCTGCCCAGACGCGGGCCCGGCGGGATCTGGATCTCCTCGAAGTCCAGCTTCCGCATCTTGTCGGCCTCGGCCGCCATCTCCTCGTAGCGGGCCAGACGGGCCTTGGACTTCGCCTGGCGGCCCTTGGCGTTGGAGCGGACCCACTCCAGCTCCTCGCGGAGCCGCTTGGCGCGCTTGGCGTCCTTCTGGCCCTCGACCTTGAGGCGCGACTGCTTGCTCTCCAGATAGGTGGAGTAGTTGCCCTCGTAGCCGATGGCGCGGCCGCGGTCGAGCTCCAGGATCCAGCCGGCCACGTTGTCCAGGAAGTACCGGTCGTGGGTGACGGCGACGACGGTGCCGGCGTACTTGGCCAGGTGCTGCTCCAGCCAGTTCACCGACTCGGCGTCCAGGTGGTTGGTGGGCTCGTCGAGCAGCAGCAGGTCGGGGGCCTCCAGCAGCAGCTTGCAGAGCGCCACGCGGCGCTTCTCGCCACCGGAGAGCTTGGTGACGGCCCAGTCGCCGGGCGGGCAGCCCAGCGCGTCCATGGCCTGCTCCAGCTGGGCGTCGAGGTCCCAGGCGTTGGCGTGGTCCAGATCCTCCTGGAGCTTGCCCATCTCGTCGAGCAGCGCGTCCGAGTAGTCGGTGGCCATCAGCTCGGCGATCTCGTTGAAGCGGTTGAGCTTCCCCTTGATCTCCTTGACGCCGTCCTCGACGTTCTCCAGGACGGTCTTGGTCTCGTCGAGCGGCGGCTCCTGGAGCAGCATGCCGACGGTGTAACCGGGCGAGAGGAAGGCGTCGCCGTTGGAGGGCTGCTCCAGACCGGCCATCATCTTCAGCACGGTGGACTTACCCGCGCCGTTGGGGCCCACGACGCCGATCTTCGCTCCGGGGAGGAAGCTGAGCGTCACGTCGTCAAGGATGACCTTGTCTCCGTGCGCCTTGCGTACCTTGCGCATCGTGTAGATGTATTCCGCCACGTGAGATCGCTCCGGCGTCGTCGGGAGTAATTCGGCTTGCAGCCTTCCATTGTGCCGCACCCGCCGGGAGCCCCGAACCGCCCCGGCTGCCCCACCGGGGTATCCGCCCGGGCCACCGGACACGGCTGCGCGAGGGCAGGGGCGGCGGACGCGGCTGCGCGAGGGCAGGGACGGGCATGACGGCGGGGCGCCCCGGACGCGAAGCGGCCCGGCCCCCCGCAACAGGTGCGGGGAGCCGGGCCGGGAGTACAGCCGCCTTCGGCGTCCGGCGCCGGTGGCGTTCGGGCGCTCTCGGCGCCCCGGCTGCCTCAGTGGGCCGGCAGCCTCAGTGCCTCAGCGGCCTCAGGCGGCGCTGCGACCGTGGCGGCCGCGACGGCGCAGGACGAAGACCGCGGCACCGCCGGCCACGACCAGACCGCCGGCGGCGGCGGCGATCATCGGGGTGGCGTCGTTACCACCGGTCTGGGCCAGGTCACCGGTGGTGCCGGGGGCCGAGCTGCTGCCGGCCGGAGTCGGCTGCCCGGCCGCGGTGCTGGGGGCGGCCGACGGCGTACCGCTGGGGGTGCCGGTCGGGGTGCCGGTCGGGACCGGGGTGGCCGACGGGCTGGAGGTCGGCGGGGTCACGCTGGAGACCTTGCAGTCCAGGATGCCCTTGAACTCCTTGCTGAAGCCGTTCGGGCCGGTGACGGTGATGTCGTAGGCGGTGTCCTCCGCGACCGGGACGACGACGCTCTCGGCCTTGCCCGGCTGCACGGTGAGCGACTTGCCCGGCTTCACCGTGACGGTGGCCGCCTCGTCACCACCGTTGGTCACGGTGACCCGGACGCCGTTGGAGTCGCACTCGACCTGGGCGGTGCTGTCCAGCAGCGCGCCCTTGCCCTGCTTCCAGGAGCCCTTGGCCGCGTCGGTGACGCTGAGCTTGGTGGAACCGGCCAGGATCATGGTCTGGCTGTGCTTCTCGGGGGTGTAGCCCTTGCTGAGGAAGACCCGGCCGCTGGGCACCACGGTGTCGGCCGCGGCCGTGACGGTGGCCGCGCCGTCCGGGGTGCCCGCGGGCACGTCCAGGAACAGCTGGGTGTCCTTGGCGACCGGACCGGTCAGGCCGGTGACCGGCTTGCCGTCCTTGTCGACCAGCTTCACCTTGTCCGCGGCGTCGCCGGACAGCGCCAGCTTCACCTCGGAGGCGCTGGAGTTGATGGTGAACGGGCCGAGCTTGTTGCCCGGCTTGCCCGACGCCGAGTCCGGGGTGAGGCTCAGCGAGGGCTTGGGCTCGGCGGCGATGCCCTTGTTCTTCTCGCTGACCAGGTAGTCGCGCAGTTGCTTGGCCTGCGAGTCCTTCGGGATGGCGTTCTTGCCGTCCGAGAAGCGCCAGATCGCGGCCTGGGTGCCGGCGGCGGCGTCCTCCTTGGTGAGCTCGCCCTGGACGCCGGCGTCCGTGGCGAGCTTCTTGAGGTCCGTCACCTGCGGGTAGGAGTTCTCCAGGATCCAGCGGATCTTGGCGGCGTCCTGCGCCTTCTCCTTGCGGCCGAGCGAGCTCGACTTCCAGTCCGACTCCTGGTACTCCACCCCGCTGGTGATGTTGACCGGGTGGTCGATGTCGATGCAGTACGTCTGGATCACACCGTTGGCCGTCTTGAGCGTGAACAGACCGCCCTGTATGGAGTGACCGCCCTCGATGGCGATCTCCTCACTCGTCATCGTCGGCTGAATGACAGCCGTGACGCCCGCACCGGGCGCGTCAGCCGCAGCCGCCGCACCGGCCGCGAGCAGGCTTCCGCCCAGCACCAAGCTGGTCGTGAGCATGACAGTGGTGACGCGCGGAAGACTCCGCCCCTGCCTGTGGAACATCTGGGATCCCTCCGGGCCGGGCCATGCCGATGGGCAGCCCGCCTTGCATTGCCGCGCCCCCTGTGACGCAGCCGCATGTGTGTGAACCAGACGAATCCTATTGAGTCCAGGAGGCGCGCAAACCCCCATGCGAAATCAGGACGATTCCGTATCTGTATCGTTATCAACACTCCCAGCTTCCACACAAGCTGACGCTCAGCCAGAAAGTCTGGATCTTTCGGTAAACCGATCCGGGATTGCGCGTGCGGGCACAACAACCGTCTCGATCAACATATTTGTCGACAGTTAAGATCACCCGCCGGTCAGATCAGGGCAGCCTGCTCGCCACCCCCATTCCCCTCGTCGGCCACCTGGGTGCCCGTCACCGACGCCATCGCCGACGCCTTTCGCGCCTCCAGCGCGTCCGCGATCCAGCCCGGCACGGCCTCCCCGACGAGCACACCGGCCGCCGGCCCGGCACCGCCCACGGACTCGCCCCTGACCCCCGACGACCAGCGGAAGACCGTGGTGCCGCGAGTGAGATCGTGTCCGACCGACCGGGCGTCGATCTCGACCCTGCTGCGCCGTGCCTCCCCTTCGGTCCACTCACGCACCCTCAGCCGACCGTTCACCACCACCGGATCACCCTTGGCGAGAGAGCCGATCAGATGCACCGCCAGCGCACGCCAGGCCGTCACCGTCACCCACTGGGTCTCGCCGTCCACCCAGCCGTCCTTCTGCCGGTCGTAACGGCGCTCCGTCGACGCCAGCCGGAAGTTGGCCATCGGGACACCGCCGGCCGTCTCGGCGTAACTCACCTCGGTCGCGACATTGCCGATCACCGTCACCTGGGTCTCGTTCACAGAACACTCTCCGTTCTCCGCGATGCACCGTACGGAATCGATCGGCGCGAGTTGAGAGTGCTCTTCCCCGGAAATCAACGCCAGCGAGATCGGAAATCCTGTGGACAACTCGGGCCTGTGGAAAACCGGGGTCACTCGCAGGAGTGAATTTGAGCCCTTCAAGAGTCCGCTTCACACCCACTTCCGCGCGGCCATGACAAGAAACCGGCCGCTTCCCGCCCCGACCGCACACCCCGAAGGGTGGTTCACTCCACCGTCCGCGCACGTCATCCGACCGAACGAACCCGAATACGACCCCCCACCCGCGTTGGCCGCGACACTTTCTCCGTGCCGAATCCATAACGGGTGGGGCGGCAGCCCCGTAACGACTGCACAACGTCCGGCACGGAAGGCCGCCAGACCGCTGCACTCACGGCCTTCACCTGCGATTATCGGACCGCTCCACCGAAGCCGACACACCCGCGACGGTGTTGTTACACCCGGCCGAGGAACTGGACACCCTTATCCTGTCCCCGACAGGGCAAGGGTCCGCCAACCCCCACCCGCACCCTCAGGCACGGGGCCGGACAGCGGGCGCAGCACGCGCCCGTCGCCCGACCCCGGCAACGGTCACGCCCGCCAGGGCGCCGCCCGTCCCGCCCCCATAGCTCAGCGGATAGAGCACCCGCCTTCTAAGCGGTAGGTCGCAGGTTCGAATCCTGCTGGGGGCACACCTCACCTCTCACCTGGGAAGTCGCCAGGCGTTCGGCACTTTGGCCCAATACGCGGCGGTTGGACACCAACCGCCCGGGCAAATTGGCCATCACTACCCAGCGTGACCGCACAGCAACGCCGGCGCCGGTTTCACCGAATCCCCCCGCCCGTTCCGCCCGACTCTCCCATTACCTCCCGGGTCCGATCCCCGCACGCCCGGAACCCACCCGCGGACACTCGGTGAAATCAGCGAACACGAGGCGTCGCAGCCCGCTCACTTTCTGCTGGCATATGCACGACGGAGAAGCGGAACACCCGCACCCGGGGTACCGGAGGACATTCGCCGCGAACACAGCGAAGCTCACATCACCGACCTCCCCGAGCGGGCCTCGGGACGGAAATGCGCACCTGGCATTCCGCAGCCCGAGAACCGCCCCCGAGCGGCCGGTGGATGACACCACGGTTCCTCCCCGCCCGGCAGCACACCACGAAGCGGGCACCGCCCCGCTCAACCCGCCGTCGCAACCGCCGGGTCCGCCGGGTCCGCCGCCGTCGGCAGACAGGCCAGATAGCCGTCCAGCAACGCGGTCTGCCGCTCGGCCGGGAACTCCCCCGGGGCGAACAGTGCCTGGACCACCAGCCCCAGCACGAAGGCCTGCGCGCCCGCCGCGAGCCGCGCCGCGTCCGCGCCGGCCGGCAGCTCGCCGAGCCGCTGGGCGTCCGTGATGTGCCCCGCCAGCGCCTCCCGTGAGCGCCCGTAGCGGCCGGCGTGCGCGGCCGCCAGCTCGGGGTCGGCCAGCGCCACGTCCCAGGAGCCGACCCAGATCCGGTTGCCCGCCACGGCCGCCTCGTCCAGCGGCAGGACGTCCAGCAGCGCCGCCCGCAGCCGGGCCAGCCCGGCCGGCGGCGGGGGGCCGTCCACCGGGGCGGCGCGGCGCGGGCGCTCGCCGGACCGCCGGTCCAGCACGTCGAGCGCATACGCCACCAGGGCCCGCTTGTTGGCGAAGTAGTGCGTCAACAGCCCGGTGGAGGCGCCCATTTCGGCGGCCACCGCACGCAGCGTCAGACCTTCGAAGCCATGGGCCGACAGCACCCGCCAGACCGCTTCGGAGACTTCCAGGCGGCGGGCGGCATGGTCTCCACGGGCTGGCGTCATGCCGCTATCTTACGTACCAAACGTTTGTTATGTATATATGACTCAACCGGTTCGCACTCCGGCCGCACCCCGACCCTCGCTCCGAAAGGCCCGCCCGTGTTTGCCGTACCGCTCGCCGAGAACGCCGAACTGCGCCCGCTGGAGCCGTGGCAGGCGGCCGAGTTCCTGGCCCACATCGACCGGGCCCGCGCCCACACCGACCCCTGGATCCCCTGGGCCTCCCGCTCCACCGACCTCGACTCGGCCCGCGCCACCCTCCAGGGCTACGCCGACAGGCAGGCCGCCGACACCGGCCGGATCTACGGCATCTGGCTGGACGGCACGCTGGTCGGTGGCGTGATGTTCGTGCACTTCAGCGCCGACGCGGGCAACTGCGAGATCGGGGTCTGGACGGAACCCGCGGGCGAGGGCCGGGGTCTGGTCGGCGCCGCCGTCCGCCATCTGATCGACTACGCCTTCGGCACCCGGGGCCTGCACCGCGTCGAGTGGTACAGCAGCTCGGCCAACGCCCGCAGCCGGGCGGTCGCCCAGCGCATGGGCATGAAGCTGGACGGCACGCTGCGGGAGTTCTTCCTGCACAACGGGGTCCGCCACAACAAGGAGGTCTGGTCGATCCTGGCCCCCGAGTGGAAGCCCGCGGGCTGACGCCGACCCCGGACGGGGCCCGGTGGACGCACCACCGGGCCCCGCCGCACCCGCCCGGCGTCCGGCGTCCGGCGTCCGGCGTCCGGCGTCCGGCGTCCGGCCCGAGGCCACCGAGAACGTCCTGCGCGCCTTCGCCCTGATCGAACGGGGGCTCGGCGACCACTGCGCCGCCACGCCCTGAGAGAGTGGGCCCCACCACGATCTCCCGGAGGTACGCATGGCCCGGCCGCCGCTCACGCGGGACCGCTCCCCGTTCCCGACCCAGGTCGAGGGCCTCAACGCCTTCACCGGCGAGGACGGCGTGGCCGTCCTGGAGTTCGCCCGCCCGCACCGGCGCAACGCCGTCACCCTGGCCATCTGGCAGGCGCTGCCCAAGGTCCTGCTCCGGCTCGCCGAACAACCGGGCGTCCGCGCCCTGCTGGTCACCGGGGCGGGCGGAACCTTCAGCGCGGGCGCGGACATCGCCGAACTCGTCGAGGTCTACGCCGACCCGGACCGGGCCGACGACTACCACGCCGTCAACGTCGCCGCCGAGGAGGCGCTGGCCGCCTTTCCGCACCCCACCGTCGCGGTGGTGCACGGCGCCTGCGTCGGCGGAGGCTGCCAGCTGGCCGTCGCCTGCGACCTGCGCTTCGTCGCCGAGGACGCCCGGCTGGGCATCACCCCGGCCAAGCTCGGCGTGGTCTACCCGGCGGTGCCGACCCTGCGGCTGGCCCGGCTGGTCGGCCCGGCCCGGGCGAAGTACCTGCTGTTCTCCGGGGAGTTGGTGACCGGGCGGGACAGCGCCGCGATCGGCCTCGCCGACCGGGTCGCGCCGGGCGCCGAACTGGACGCCGCCGCACTGGAGTTCGCCCGGCTGCTGACCCGGCGCTCGGCGCAGACGATCGGCGCCGTCAAGGCCGCGCTGGCGGTGCCGCCGGAGCACGCCGCGGCCGCCCTGGAGCCCTGGGAGCGGCGGTCCCGCGAGGCCGGGGACGTCCGCGAGGGCCTCGCCGCCTTCCTGGAGGGCCGCCCGCCCCGGTTCTGATCGACCTCCGCCGGTTCCGAACGGCCTCGCCCCGGGCCCCTCGCCCCGGCTTCCGGGCATCGGGCATCGGGCATCGGGACATTACGATCATCCGACCACCCCGCACCCGATCCCGCCTGGAGCACGCACCCCGATGGCCGAGCCGACGACCGAGCCGACGACCAGGACGACCTGGGCCCGGCGAGTCACCGACGGCGTCGAGCCGAAGAACGTGATCATCGCGATGCTGCCGCTGCTGGGCGTGCTGCGCTACGGCTGGAAGGGCCTCGGCTGGGCGGCGTTCGCCGCGCTGTTCGCGGCGGTCGTCCCGACCCTGTTCATCCAGCGCGGCATCCGCAAGGGCACCCTGGAGGACCGGCACGTCGGCCACCGGCAGCGGCGCCTGGTGGTGATCCCGTTCATCATGCTGTCGGTGCTGACCAGCCTCGCGGTGATGCTCTGGCTGGACGCGCCCGCCGACCTGACCGCGATGGTGCTGGCGATGTTCGCCTCACTGGTCCCGATCCTGGTGATCACCGTCTGGTGGAAGGTCTCCATCCACACCGCCGTCGCCGGCGGCGCGGTGGTCTGCCTGGCCGTCGCGCTCGGCCCCTGGTGGCTGCTGCTCGCCCCGGTGGTCGCACTGATCGGCTGGTCCCGCGTGGTGCTGCGGGACCACACCGCCGCGCAGACCGTCGCCGGCGCGGCGGTGGGTGCCCTGACCGCCGGACTCACCTTCTGGGCCGCCCGGTAACAGCTGCCGGAGCGGCCACCCGTGGCCGCCCGAGACCACCCGGAGTCACCCGCGCGATCACCCACCCGAACCACCCGCCCGAACCGCTTCGCGACCGGTCACCGAATCGGCAGGCCGGAGATCGCCCGGGCGATCACCAGCCGCTGGATCTCGCTGGTCCCCTCGAAGATCGAGTAGATCGCGCTGTCCCGGTGCATCCGCTCCACCGGGTACTCCCGGGTGAACCCGTTGCCCCCGAGGATCTGCATCGCCTGCGCGGTGACCCACTTGGCGGTCTCACCCGCGTACAGCTTGGACATCGAACCCTCGGCCGAGGTGAACGGCTGGTTGGTGGCCGCCATCCAGGACGCCCGCCAGACCAGCAGCCGGGAGGCGTCGATCCGGGTCCTCATGTCGGCCAGTTGGAAGGCCACACCCTGGTTGTCGATGATCGGACGGCCGAACTGCACCCGGGTCTTCGCGTAGTCGAGCGCCACCTCGTACGCGGCCCGGGCGATGCCGATCGCCTGCGCGCCGACCGCCGGGCGGGAGGCCTCGAAGGTGGCCATCGCGGCGTTTCCCCGGCCGCCGCCCTTCCGGGCGCCCTCGCGGGCCCGGGCCAGCCGCTCCGTCAGCTTCTCCCGGCCACCGAGCAGGCAGTGGCCGGGCACCCGGACACCGTCCAGGACGACCTCCGCGGTGTGCGAGGCGCGGATGCCGTGCTTCTTGAACTTCTGGCCCTGACTCAGCCCGGGCGTACCCGGCGGGACGACGAAGGACGCCTGCCCGCGCGCGCCGAGCCGCGGATCGACGGTGGCCACCACCACGTGGACGGCGGCGATCCCGCCGTTGGTGGCCCAGGTCTTGGTGCCGTTCAGCACCCACTCGTCCTTGGCCTCGTCGTAGACGGCGCGGGTGCGCAGCGCGGAGACGTCGGAGCCGGCGTCCGGCTCGGAGGAGCAGAACGCGGCGACCTTGACGTCGCCCGGCGTGCCGAACATCTGCGGCGCCCAGGTGCCGATCTGCTCGTCGGTGCCGTTGGCGAGCACCGCGACGGCGGCCAGCGTGGTGCCGACGATGGCGAGGCCGATGCCCGCGTCGCCCCAGAACAGTTCCTCCATGGCGATCGGGATGCCCACGCCGGAGGGGTCGAAGTACTGCTGGGCGTAGAAGTCCGGGGAGTAGATGCCCAGCCTGGCGGCCTCCTGGATGATCGGCCAGGGGGTCTCCTCGCGTTCGTCCCACTCGGCCGCGGCGGGCCGCATCACGTCGGCGGCGAAGCCGTGCAGCCAGTCGCGTACGGCGAGCTGGTCCGCGCCCGGGTCCAGCGAGAAGGTGCCCATGGTGCCTCCGGTCGAAGGGGTCGAGGGGGTCCGGACGGTGCGGGAGGGTCTGCGGCGGCACCCGCGGCGGGCCCGGGGAACGGGCGCCGGCGAGCGGCCCCCGGGGAGCGGGCGCCGAAACGGTGTCGGGCCGGTGTTACCGGCGGTAACATCGCCGGAGTCTGCTACTGATGGGCAACACGTGTCAACGCCCCCGCCCGGACCAGCCAGGAGCCCCCGTATGCCATCCGCCGCCCCCGCCAACCCCGGCGAGCCGCGCCGCGAGCAACTGCTCAACGCCGCCGACCGGGTGATCCGGCGCGACGGGCCGGCCGCCAGCATGAACGCCATCGCCGCCGAGGCGGGGATCACCAAACCGATCCTCTACCGCCACTTCGGCGACCGGAACGGGCTGATCCGGGCCCTGACCGAGCGCCACACCCGCAGTCTGCTGGCCGCCGTCCGGGCCGCACTCACCGAACCGCTGGAGCGCCGGGACCGGGTCGAACACGTACTGGACACCTACCTGGCCGGCATCGAGGCCCGCCCTCAGGTCTACCGGCTGCTCACCCACCCCGAGCCCGGCGACCCGGGCGGCGCGGGCAACGCGCTCGCCCCGGCCCTGCGGCAGATCGCGGAGGAGATCACCGGGGCCGTGCGGAGCCAGGTGGACCTCGGCCCCGACCGCGACCTGCTCGCCGAGGCCTGGGGCCGGGGCATCACCGGCATGGTGCTGGCGGCCGGCGACTGGTGGCTGGAGTCCCGGCCCTGCTCACGCCCCCGGATGGTCCAGGCGCTCGCCGACCTGCTCTGGGGCCGGCTGGCCGCGGCCGCCGACCTGCCGACCGCCGTCCCGCCCACCGCACCGGCCCCCGATCCCGCCGCGCCGGCGTCCGACCCGCGCTGAGGCCCCCGGCCCGTGGCCCGGCACCGGTGGCCCGCCGACGAGGGGCGGGCCACCGGACGGGCGCTCCCCTACGCCAGGCCCCGGCGCGCCAGCAGCGGCCCGGTCTGCGGGTCCCGCCCGATCACCGCGCGGAAGGAGTCCAGCGCGTCCCGGCTGTCGCCGCGCGACAGCAGCTCGGCCCGGAACACCTCGCCGCTCTCCCGCACCCCGCGGCCGTTCCCCTTGAACCACTCCACCGTCTCGGCGTCCAGCACCTCCGACCAGATGTAGGCGTAGTAGCCCGCGCTGTACCCGCCGGCGAAGATGTGCGTGAAGTAGGCCGTCCGGTAGCGCGGCGGGATCGCCGCCACCGCGAGCCCGGCCTTGGCCAGCGCCCGCGCCTCGAACTCCTCGGCGTCCGCGATCTCCTGGCCGGCCGGCACGGTGTGCCAGGCCCAGTCCAGCAGCGCCGCCGCCAGGTACTCGACCGTGCGGAAGCCCTGCCCGAAGCCCTCCGCCGCCGCCATCCGCTCGACCAGCTCGGCCGGCAGCGGCTCGCCCGTCACATGGTGCTTGGCGTAGTTGGCCAGGACGGCCGGCCAGACCATCCACATCTCGTTGACCTGCGAGGGGAACTCGACGAAGTCCCGCGGCACGGCCGTCCCCGCGAAGTACGGGTAGCGGACGTCCGAGAACAGCCCGTGCAGCGCGTGCCCGAACTCGTGGAACAGCGTGCGCACCTCGTCCCAGGAGAGCAGCACCGGCTCGCCGGACGCCGGGCGGGCGATGTTCAGGTTGTTCATCACCACCGGCCGCCGGCCGAGCAGCCTCGACTGGGTGACCAGCTCGTCCATCCAGGCGCCGCCGCGCTTGGACGCCCGCGCGTGGAAGTCCCCGAGGAACAGGCCCAGCGAGCCGCCGTCCGCCTCGAACACCTCGAAGACCCGCACGTCCGGGTGGTACGCCGTCAGGTCCGGCCGCTCGGTGAAGGTCACCCCGTACGCCAGGTTCGCCGCGAAGAAGACGCCCTCGTGCAGCACCCGCTCCAGCTCGAAGTACGGGCGCAGCGCCGCCGCGTCCACCTGGTACGAGGACTGCCGGACCAGCTCCGAGTAGTACGCCCAGTCGTGCGCCGCGATCTCGTCGATCCCGTCGGCCGCCGCCAGGGCGGCCAGCTCCGCCGCCTCCCGGCGCGCGTTGGCCACCGCCGGCGGCACCAGCCTGGCCAGCAGCCCGTCCACCGCCTCGACGGTGCCGGCGGTCTCGTCCGCGACCACGTGGGCGGCGTGCGTGCCGTACCCGAGCAGCCGGGCCCGCTCGGCGCGCAGGGTGGCCATCCGGATCGCCAGTGGGCCGTTGGCCCGGGCCGCGCGGCCCAGCGAGGCGGCCATCAGGCGTTCGCGGACCGAGCGGTCGGTGAGGAAGGCCAGCTCGGTCTGGTTGGAGAAGTTCTTCAGGCTCAGCACGTACTTGCCGTCGTGCCCGAGCGCCCGCCCGTTCTCCGCCGCCGCGGCGATCGCGTCCGGGGAGAGCCCGTCCAGCTGCTCGGCGGAGTCCAGCACCAGCGCCCTGGCCTGCGAGTCGGCCGACACGTTCTGCCGGAACGCCGTCTCGGCGGCGGCCAGTTCGGCGTTCAGCCCGCGCAGCCGCTCCTGGTCGGCGGCCCCCAGCCGGGCGCCGGCCCGGACGAAGGCGGTGTGCCGGCGCTCCAGCAGCCGCAGCGACTCCCCGTCCAGGCCGAGCCCGTCGCGCCGCCCGTACAGCTCCTCGATCCGGGCGAACAGCTCGGCGTCCAGGTGGATCGCGTCGTCGTGTGCGGCGAGCTTCGGGCTGACCTCGGCGTCGATCCGGTCGATCACCGGTGTGGTGTCGGAGGAGGACTGGTTGAGGAACACCGCGTTCACCCGGCGCAGCAGCGACCCCGAACGCTCCAGCGCGATCACCGTGTTGTCGAAGGTCGGCGGCTCGGGGTCGGCGGTGATCGCGGCGATCTCGGCGAGCTGGTCGGCCATACCGCGCTCGAACGCCGGCAGGTAGTGCTCCTCCCGGATCTCGGCGAACGGCGGCAGTTCGTAGGCCAGGGTGCTGGCCTTGAAGAACGGGTTCTCGGTCATTTCGCCGACCCTACGCGGTGTCACCCGGGCTGCCTACGCCCCCCGCCCCGAGCCGGACGCCGGTTGTCGTACCCACCGGCTACCGTCGAGGTCACACGCCCGTACGCCCGAGAGGAGGAGCCCCCGTGGCACCCCGGATCGCCCTCGTCCCCGACCCGCACGGCCCGGGTGGCCGGCTCCAGCCCCTCGACGACTCCGGCGCCCCGCTCGGTCCGCCCGCCGCCACCGCCGACCTCGCCGCCGCCGTCGCCGAACGGGAGGCGGCCGAGCACCCGCGCTGGGTCTGGGCCGCCGCCGACAGCGGCTACGCGCCGCTGCTCCCCCGACTGCCCGACCGGCTCGCCCGCTGCCACGACCTGCGACTGGTCGAGGCGCTGCTGCTGGCCCACGAGGGCCGGTTCGGCGCACCGCGCTCGCTCGGCGCGGCCTGGGCCCGGCTGAAGGGCCTGCCCGTCCCCGCCGATCTGCCCGAGCCGGGCTCCGCCGACTCCGGCGACGGGCAGGACACCCTGTTCGCCCCCGACCGCCTGCAACTGCCGCCGGGCGCCGACCCACTGGCCGCCGTGGTCGCCGTCCACGCCGAGCAGCAGCGCCGGCTGGCCGCCATCGCCGACCCGGCCGCCCGGTCCCGGTTCCGGCTGCTGGTCGCCGCCGAGTCGGCCGGCGCACTGGTGGCCGCCGAGATGGCGGACGACGGCCTGCCCTGGCGCGCCGACATCCACGACCGGCTGCTCACCGAGCTGCTCGGCCCGCGTCCGACCGTCCCCGGCACCCAGCCGAGGCTGCTGGCCGAGCTGGCCGTCGAGCTCCAGCAGGCGCTCGGCGGGCGCCCGTTCAACCCCGACTCGCACAGCCAGGTACTGCGCGCCTTCGCCGACCGGGGCATCCAGCTCGGCTCCACCCGCTCCTGGGAGCTGAAGGAGGTGGACCACCCGGCCGCCGCGCTGATGATCCGCTACAAGGAGCTGTCCCGGATCCACGCCGCGCACGGCTGGGCCTGGCAGGACGCCTGGGCCCGCGGTGGCCGGTTCCGCCCCGAGTACGTGGTCGGCGGCGTGGTCTCCGGCCGCTGGGCCAGCCGGGGCGGCGGCGCCCTGCAGATCCCGCGCATCCTGCGCCGCGCCGTGGTCGCCGACCCGGGCTGGCTGCTGGTCGTCGCGGACGCCGCCCAGCTGGAGCCGCGGGTGCTGGCCGCCCTCTCCCAGGACGCCGGGCTGGCCCGCACCGCCGCCGGCGGCGACCTGTACGAGGCGCTGGCCGCCAGCGCCTTCCAGGGCGACCGCGACAAGGCCAAGCTCGGCCTGCTGGGCGCCATGTACGGGCAGACCAGCGGCGACATCGGCCCGCTGCTGAACACCCTGCGCCACCGCTACCCCGCCGCCATGGGGTACGTGGAGGCGGCCGCCCGTACCGGCGAGGACGGCGGCGTGGTCGTCTCCCGGCTGGGCCGGGCCTGCCCGCCGCCCTCGGCCGACTGGCTCGACCTCACCGAGGCCCCCGAGAACGCGGCGGACGCGGGCGGCCGCTCGGCCCGCGCCCGGGGCCGCTTCACCCGCAACTTCGTCATCCAGGCCAGCGCCGCCGACTGGGCGCTGGCGCTGCTCGCCGCGCTGCGCCGCCGACTGAACGCGCTGCCGGCGGCCGGCCCGGACGACCGCCCGCACCTGGTGTTCTTCCAGCACGACGAGGTGGTGGTGCACACCCCGGCCAATCTCGCCGACCAGGTGGCGGCGGCCGTCGCCGAGGCGGCCGACGAGGCCCGGCAGCTGGTCTTCGGGGACACCCCGGTCCGTTTCCCGCTGACCACCGCGGTGGTGGACTGCTACGCCGACGCCAAGTAGCGCCTGAGCCGCCCCCTCGCCCACACCTCCCGGGCCACCGCCTTCCGGCCCTACACCTTCCGGAAGGCCCGCGCTTCCTCGGCCGCCGCGACCACCTCGGCCAGCGCCGCCCCGGTGGAGGCCGTCACGGCGGCGGCGACCGCACCCTCCACGAACGGCGCGTCCACCAGCACCGTGCCGGGGCGCGGCTCGTCCTCCAGGACCGCGACGGCGGTCAGCACCGAGCTCCCCAGGTCGGGCAGCACCACCACCCCCGCCCCGCCGTCCGCCGCCACGACGGCCCGCGCGATCAGGTCGTAGCTGGTGCCGAGCCCGCCGTCCTCCGTCCCGGCCGCCACCACCACCCGCACCGCGTCCGAAGCCAGTTCGCCCAGCAGCTCGCGCAGCCCGGCGGCCAGCTGCGCGCTGTGCGAGACCAGGACGATGCCCACGTAGTCGCTCATGGCCCCGACCCTACGACCGGCCCGCTGCTCCGGCGGAGTGATCCGTCCGACCCCGTCCTCCGCGTGTCGCAACCGGTGCCGACCACCCCCGTCTGGCGTAGCGTCGGGGCAGCACCGTCTGCCGAGGGAGCGAAGCGCTGTGAAGAAGCTGATCAACACCCCGGAGAGCGTCCTGGAGGACGCGCTGGCCGGAGTCGCGGCCGCCCACCCGGAGTTGACGGTGGACATCGCGAACCGGGTGATCACCCGCGCGGTCCGCCCGGAGGCGTCCAAGGTCGCCCTGGTCTCGGGCGGCGGGTCGGGCCACGAGCCGCTGCACGGTGGCTTCGTCGGCCCGGGCATGCTCGACGCGGCCTGCCCGGGCGAGGTGTTCACCTCCCCGGTGCCGGACCAGATGCTGGCCGCCGCCAGGGCCGTGGACTCCGGCGCCGGGGTGGTCTTCGTGGTGAAGAACTACACCGGCGACGTGATGAACTTCGAGCTGGCCGCCGAACTGGCCGCCGAGGAGGGCCTGGAGGTCCGTACCGTCCTGGTCGACGACGATGTCGCGGTCGAGGACTCGACCTGGACGGCGGGCCGCCGGGGCACCGGAGCGACCGTGCTGGTGGAGAAGGCGGCCGGTGCGCTGGCCGAGCGCGGCGCGACGCTGGACGAGGTGGCCGCCCTGGGCGAGCGGGTCAACGCCGCCTCCCGCTCCTTCGCGGTCGCGCTGACCGCCGCGACCGTCCCGGCGGCCGGCAAGCCCGGCTTCGACCTGCCGGAGGACGAGATCGAGGTCGGGGTCGGCATCCACGGCGAGCCCGGCCGGCGCCGCGAGAAGCTCCGCCCGGCCCGCGAGCTGGCCGCCGAGGTGGTCGAGACCATCCTCACCGACCACGACCTGACCGCCGGGGACGAGGTGATCGCCCTGCTGAACGGCCTCGGGGGCACCCCGCTGCTGGAGCTGTACATCGTCTTCGGCGAGGTCGCCGCCCGGCTGGCCGGACGCGGTATCACGGTGGCCCGCAGCCTGGTCGGCAACTACGTCACCAGCCTCGACATGGCGGGCTTCTCCCTCACCCTCACCAAGGCCGACGCCCAGCTGCTGGAGCTGTGGGACGCCCCGGTGGACACCCCCGCCCTCAAGCGGGCCTGAACGGAAGGCGGACACCACCGTCATGGACAACGCAGTCAGGGACGACGGGGCCGAGGGCTTCGGCACCGCCCGCGCCGAGGCCTGGGTCCGCGCGATCGCCACGGCCGTCGAGAAGGAGCAGGATCGGCTCACCGAACTGGACTCGGCGATCGGGGACGGCGACCACGGCAGCAACCTGCGGCGCGGCTTCGCCGCCGTGCTGACCGCCCTGGACGGCCTCGACCCGGCCGGCCCGGGCGCACTGCTGAACAGGACCGGCACCACGCTGATCTCCAAGGTCGGCGGCGCCTCCGGCCCGCTGTACGGCAAGGCCTTCCGCGCCATCGGCGCCGCCCTGCCCGACACCGCTCTGCCCGACACCGCTCTGCCCGACGCCGCTCTGCCCGACGCCGCCGCACTCGGCGAGGCGCTGGCCGCCGGCCTGGACGCGATCCGCGCCCTCGGCAAGGCCGAGCCCGGCGACAAGACCATCGTCGACGCGTACACCCCGGCGGTGGCCGCCTACCGGGCGGCGGTGGCGGCGGGCGCCGGGCTGCCCGGGGCCGCCTCGGCGGCGGCGGCCGCGGCCGAGCAGGGGGCGCGCGACACCGTACCGCTCCAGGCCCGCAAGGGGCGCGCCTCCTACCTCGGCCCGCGCAGCATCGGCCACCAGGACCCGGGCGCCACCTCGACCGCGCTGATCTTCCGCGCCCTCGCGGAGGTCACCGCGGCCTGAACCGGGAGCCGGCCGGTGCCCGCTACCGGTCGGTGCGGGTGATCAGCAGCAGCAGCGCGTCGTCGCGCAGTTCCCCGCCGGTGTGCTCCAGCAGGTCGGCGTAGATCCGGCCGACCGCCGCCTCCAGCTCCGCCGCCGAGCGGGCCGCGCCCCGGACCAGCGGGCCGGCCCGCTCCGCCAGCGGGTAGAACTCGCCGTTCTTCCGGTGCCGGGCCTCGACCACACCGTCGGTGCAGAGCACCAGCACGTCGTCGTGGCCGAACGGCTGGTCCCAGGTGGCCGGCTCACCGGGGGCCAGCCGGCCGAGGCCCAGCGGCACCCACGGATCCGGGGCGTCCAGCACGTGCGCCCGGCCCTCCCGGTCCACCCGGATCGGCGGGACGTGCCCGTACTGGAGCAGTTCCATCACCCCCGGCGTCCGGAACTCGGCGAACAGCGCCGTGGTGAACTCCCCGGCCGGCGCGTGCCGCTCGACGCTGGCCTCGATCCGCGCGGCCACCCCGCGCAGCCCGGCCTCGTCGTACGCGGCCTCCCGGAACGAGCCGAGCACCACGGCGGCGGTCTGCACCGCCCCCAGCCCCTTGCCGCGGACGTCCCCGACCGCCACCCGGGTGCCGTGCGGGGTCTCCAGCACCGAGTAGAGGTCGCCGCCGATCCGCGAGGCGTCGGCGGCGGAGACGTACCGCACCGCCAGATGCAGCGGTCCGACCACCGGGCCCGGCAGCCGCAGCAGCGCCCGCTGGGCGGCCTCGGCCACCGAGCTGACGGCCGCGAAGGCCGCCGCGCGCCGCATCCGGATCTTGGCCACCCAGGCGGAGAACAGCGTCAGCATCAGGTAGCTGACCATCGCGCCGTACAGGAAGCGGTCGTCGTTGACGTCGGCGACCTCGTCGTAGTGGCTGAGCCCGAAGACCGAGAGCAGCCCGAGCGAGCAGACCATCAGCAGCTCGACCGGCCGCAGGGTGAGCGCGGCGATGGTCGGGACGACGGACATCAGCGGTGCGAGGTAGCGGTCCTTGCCGGAGAGGAAGTCCGCGAGCGCCACCAGCAGGATCGCGATCAGCGCCGGGGTGGCCCGCCGCCAGAACGGCACGTCCTGGAGATCGGCGGCCAGCAGGGCGCCACGTCGCCGGTCCGGCGGGAGTCCCGAGGCAGTCGGGACCGCGGGCGACTGGGCACGGCGGATCGGAAACACATATCGAACATAACGGACGATCAACGCACTCACCCACCCACCCGCCCCATCGCCCCGCCCGCCCCCGGCGTGGATTCCGGCACGACGTAGTCACACGCATACGCTCTGCACTCGGATCGCACCGCAATGCGATCCACGCCACACCACTCACTCTCCCGAGGAATACCCCTTGGGGGTATGGTGTTATCAGAATCAGAGTCCGGGCGCAGACCCGTGGCAGCGCAAATCCTTTCGGAGGCCCCGATGTCCAGCACCATCACCTACACCGTGACCGGCATGAGCTGCGGCCACTGCGAGAGCTCGATCAGCAAGGAGCTCTCCACCCTGACCGGCGTCACCGAGGTGGCCGCCGACGCCAAGGCAGGCACCGTGACGGTCTCCTCCGCCACCGAGCTCGACGACGACCAGGTCCGCGCCGCGGTCGACGAGGCCGGCTACGAGCTGGTCGGCCGGTCCGCCTGAGCCCCCCGCAGTACGGCGGGGGCCGGACGAGCCCCACCCCGCGCCCCCGCCGTACGCTCTCTTCAAGGAGCTGATCAGCATGAGCACCTCCACTCCGGGCACCAGCGCCCCGGGCGCGACCGCCGGCATAGGCGGCCAGGACGGCCGGGCCGCCGTACAGGACCGGGTCGAGCTGTCGATCGGCGGGATGACCTGCGCCTCCTGCGCGGCCCGGATCGAGAAGAAGCTCAACCGGATGGACGGCGTCGAGGCCACCGTCAACTTCGCCACCGAGAAGGCCCGGGTCGACTTCGGGCCCGGAGTGAGCGTGGCGGACCTCATCGCCACCGTCGAGAACACCGGGTACACCGCCGAGCTGCCCCCGCCGCCGGCCACTGCGGCCACCGCTCCCGGCACGGCCGCCGCCGAGGAGCAGCCGCCGGCCGACCCGCTGCTGGACCGGCTGCTGATCAGCGCCGTCCTCAGCATCCCCGTGGTCATGCTGTCGATGGTCCCGTCCCTGCAGTTCACCAACTGGCAGTGGCTGGCCTTCGCACTCACCGGCCCGGTCGTCGTCTACGGCGGCCTGCCGTTCCACAAGGCCGCCTGGACCAACCTCAAGCACGGCGCCGCGACCATGGACACCCTGGTCTCGCTCGGCACCCTGGCCGCCTTCGGCTGGTCGTTCTGGGCCCTGTTCTGGGGCGAGGCGGGCATGGCCGGGATGCGGCACGACTTCTCGTTCTCGATCGGCGACACCGACGCCTCCTCCACGCTCTACCTGGAGACGGCCGCCGCCGTCACCGTGCTGATCCTGCTCGGCCGCTACCTGGAGGCCCGCTCCAAGCGCCGCGCCGGCGCCGCCCTGCACGCCCTGCTCGACCTGGGCGCCAAGGACGTCGCCGTGCTCCAGAACAACCGCGAGGTGCGGATGCCGGTGGCCCAACTGGCCGTCGGGATGCGCTTCGTGGTCCGCCCGGGCGAGAAGATCGCCACCGACGGCGTGGTCGTCGAGGGCGCCTCCGCCGTGGACGCCTCGATGCTCACCGGCGAGTCCGTGCCCGTCGAGGTCGCGGTCGGCGACTCCGTCACCGGCGCCACCGTCAACGCCGGCGGCCGTCTGGTGGTCGAGGCCACCCGGGTCGGCGCCGACACCCAGCTCTCCCGGATGGCCCGGCTGGTCGAGGACGCACAGAACGGCAAGGCCGCCGCCCAGCGGCTGGCCGACCGGATCTCCGCCGTCTTCGTGCCGGTCGTCATCCTGATCGCGCTCGGCACCCTGGTCGGCTGGCTGCTGGTCTCCAACAGCCCCACCGAGGCGTTCACCGCCGCCGTCGCCGTCCTGATCATCGCCTGCCCCTGTGCCCTGGGTCTGGCCACCCCGACCGCGCTGATGGTCGGCACCGGGCGCGGCGCCCAGCTCGGCATCCTGATCAAGGGCCCGGAGGTACTGGAGACCACCCGCCGGGTGGACACCATCGTGCTGGACAAGACCGGCACCGTCACCACCGGCCGGATGGCGCTCGCCGCCGTGCACACCGCCGACGGTGTCACCGAGACCGAGGCGCTGCGGCTGGCCGGCGCGCTGGAACACGCCTCCGAGCACCCGATCGCCGCCGCGATCGCCGCGGCCGCCGCCGAGCGGACCGGCGAACTGCCGCCCGTCGAGGGCTTCGAGAACGTCCCGGGCCGGGGCGTGCAGGGCGTCGTCGAGGGCCACGCCGTGGTCGCCGGGCGCGAGGCGCTGCTCGCCGACTGGGCCCAGCACCTGCCGCCGGCCCTCGCCGCCGCCAAGGCCGCCGCCGAGGCCGCCGGCCGGACCGCCGTGGCGGTCGGCTGGGACGGCGAGGCGCGGGCTGTTCTGGAGGTCGCCGACGCGGTCAAGCCGACCAGCGCCGAGGCGATCGCCGACCTGCGGGCCCTGGGCCTGCGGCCGGTCCTGCTGACCGGCGACAACCGGCTGGTCGCCGAGGCGGTGGCGGCCGAGGTCGGCATCGCCCCGGAGGACGTGATCGCCGAGGTGCTGCCGGAGGACAAGGTCAGCACCGTCAAGCGCCTCCAGGCCGAGGGCCGCTCGGTCGCGATGGTCGGTGACGGCGTCAACGACGCCGCCGCGCTCGCCCAGGCCGACCTGGGCCTGGCGATGGGCACCGGCACCGACGCCGCGATCGAGGCAAGCGACCTGACCCTGGTCCGCGGCGACCTGCGCTCAGCGGCGGACGCCATCCGGCTCTCCCGGCGGACCCTCGGCACCATCAAGGGCAACCTGTTCTGGGCCTTCGGCTACAACGTCGCGGCGATCCCGCTCGCTGCGGCCGGCCTGCTCAACCCGATGATCGCCGGTGCCACGATGGCCTTCTCCTCGGTCTTCGTGGTCACCAACAGCCTCCGGCTGCGCCGCTTCCGGGCCGCCTGAACCTACGGACGCCGAAGGACCCGTACCAAGCGGTGCGGGTCCTTCGGCGTCCTCGACCGCGCGGCCGGGCCGTCAACGGCCGAGCAGCTCGCCGCCGTTGCAGTGCAGGATCTCGCCGGTGATGAACCCGGCCTCGGGCGAGGCCAGGAAGTAGACCGCCGCCGCGACCTCGCCGGTCTCGCCGACCCGGCCGAGCAGCGTCCGGGCGGCCCGGCGGGAAACCTCCGCCTCGTCCAGCCGCGGACCGAAGAACTCGGTGCCGGCCACCGTTCCCGGGGCGACGATGTTGGCGGTGATGCCCGAGGTGCCCAGCTGCGCGGCCAGGAAGTGGTTCCAGGCGTGCAGCGAGGCCTTGGCCGCCCCGAACGAACCGGCGCCGCGCAGCGCCGCGATCGAGCTGATGGTGACCACCCGGCCGGCGCCCGGGGTGAGCCGGTCGCGGATGGACTCGGTGAGCATCACCACGGTCAGCACATTGCGCTCGAAGTCCCCGCGCCAGCGGGCCAGCAGGGCGTGCGGCCCGGCCCCGATCACCGTCTCCCGGCTGCCCGCGTTGTTCACCAGGACGTCGATCCGCTCCGGCAGCGCGGCCAGCGCGGCCTCCACCGCGTCCGGGTCGGCGAGGTCGCAGACCAGCGGGGTGACGTTCGGCCCGAGGTCGGCGGCGGACTGTTCGAGCACCGCCCGCCGGCGGCCGACGATCACGACCTGTTCGCCCGCCTCGGCGAACCGCCGCGCCACCTCGTACCCGATACCCGTGCCACCACCGGTGACAACGACGTTCCTGGCCATCTGCGCGCTCCCTCCCCAGTTCCGCCGCCACGCTGCGAGGGTGCGGGACGGTCCCTACCGGAATGCCACGATTCCTATCACGCTCGGTTGCCGTGACTGCGGGGAGGGTGACGTCGCGCGCGCGGGAAGGTGTGGTATGGGCGCGGCACCACGCGCACACGGAGCGTGGCGAGAGGCAGCTCACACCCCCCCGGCGTAACTTCTCGCACCCTGATACGTCTTAGGTTGGTAGTGCGGCAGTTTTTTTGGTGGGCGGAGACGTGGCGAACGGCATCATGTCACCGCGTTGCCACCGCTGCCGCCGACGGGGCTCCGGCGGGCCCCGGGTCGGTCGTCGACTTCGACGGCCTTCGCGCACGACGCCGGGGTGTGGCGGGTCAGGGACGCTTTGAGCGGCCGTCCCGGGCTGCGGCCGGCCCCGGAGTCGTGCGCCGTACGTGTGCGGCCCCGCGAGGGACGCGGAAGGGCCCGGTCGCACTCCCCGGAATCTCGGGAGTGCGGCCGGGCCCTTCCGGTGCCTGGGTCAGCGGGCGTCGAGAGCCACGTAGTCGCGGATCGCGGTGCCGGTGTAGATCTGGCGCGGACGGCCGATCCGGCTGGTCGGGTCGTTGATCATCTCGTGCCAGTGGGCGATCCAGCCCGGCAGCCGGCCGAGGGCGAACAGCACGGTGAACATGCTGGTCGGGAAGCCCATGGCGCGGTAGATCAGGCCGGTGTAGAAGTCCACGTTCGGGTACAGCTTGCGGGAGACGAAGAAGTCGTCGCTGAGCGCGTGCTCCTCCAGCTTCAGCGCGATCTCGAGCAGCTCGTCGGACTTGCCGAGCTGGCCGAGCACCTCGTGCGCAAGGATCTTGACCTGCGCGGCGCGCGGGTCGAAGGCCTTGTAGACGCGGTGGCCGAAGCCCATCAGCTTGACGCCGTCCTCGCGGTTCTTCACCTTGCGGATGAACGCGTCGACGTCGCCGCCGTCCTTCTGGATGCTCTCCAGCATCTCCAGCACGGCCTGGTTGGCGCCACCGTGCAGCGGGCCCCAGAGCGCCGAGATGCCGGCCGAGATGGACGCGAACTGGTTGGCGTGGCTGGAGCCCACCAGGCGGACGGTGGAGGTCGAGCAGTTCTGCTCGTGGTCCGCGTGCAGGATCAGCAGCTTGTCCAGCGCGTTGACGATCACCGGGTTGAGCTCGTAGTCCTCGGCCGGGACCGCGAAGGTCATCCGGAGGAAGTTCTCGACGTAGCTCAGGTCGTTGCGCGGGTAGACGAACGGCTGGCCGACCGACTTCTTGTACGCGTAGGCCGCGATCGTCGGCAGCTTCGCCAGCAGGCGGACCGTCGACAGGTGGCGCTGGGCGGCGTCGAAGGGGTTGTGGCTGTCCTGGTAGAAGGTGGACAGCGCACCGACCACCGAGGACAGCATCGCCATCGGGTGGGCGTCGCGCGGGAAGCCCTGGTAGAAGCGCTTGACGTCCTCGTGCAGCAGGGTGTGCTGGGTGATCTCGCGGTTGAACTCCGCCAGCTGGTCCGGGGTCGGCAGCTCGCCGTTGATCAGGAGGTACGCGGTCTCGATGAAGCTGCCCTGCTCGGCGAGCTGCTCGATCGGGTAGCCGCGGTACCGCAGGATGCCGTTGTCACCGTCCACGAAGGTGATCGCGGACTTGTACGCGGCGGTGTTACCGAAGCCGTTGTCCAGGGTGACCAGGCCGGTCTGCGGGAGCAGCTTCGAGATGTCGAAGCCGGCGTTGCCCGCAGTGCTCTCGACGACGGGGTACTCGTACTCGCCGTCCTGGTACCGCAGTACTACCGAGTTGTCGCTCACGTCTTCCTCACCGACGAAATGAATCCTCTTCCAAGGTGCCCTGACTGTCTCTACCATCCCCCATCTGGCGGACAGCCGCGCACCCGGGGTGGCCCGGAAGGGCCCGCCCCTACAAAACCTTCTGCCGCAGCCGGTACGAACCGGACAAGATCGGCACCACCCTAGGCTCTGTCGTAAATCTCTTCACGTCAAGAGAACAATAGAGGCAACCATCCCTTGGAGAATCATCCAGTTGCCAGCCGGTGATCCAACGCGGCATGCCTCCTACCTGCACTGACGGTTCGAACAGCCTGAGCGATCGCCTTCCGTGACCCGACCAGCACAACCAGTTTCCGCGCCCTGGTCACAGCGGTGTAGAGGAGGTTCCGCTGGAGCATCGTCCAGGCGGACGTGGTGACCGGAATCACCACCACGGGATACTCGCTGCCCTGCGACCGGTGGATCGTCACCGCGTACGCGTGGGCCAGCTCGTCCAGCTCGTCGAAGTCGTAGGGCACCTCCTCGTCCTCGTCGGTGAGCACCGTCAGCCGCTGGTCGTCCACGCTGAGCGCGGTCACCACTCCCACTGTGCCGTTGAAGACGCCGTTCCGCCCCTTGTCGTAGTTGTTCCGGATCTGGGTGACCTTGTCCCCGACCCGGAACGTCCGCCCGCCGAACCGCCGCTCCGCCAGCCCCTCCCGGGCCGGCGTCACCGCCGCCTGCAGCAGCGTGTTCAGGTTCCCCGCGCCCGCCGGGCCCCGGTGCATCGGCGCCAGCACCTGTACGTCCCGCCGCGCGTCGAACCCGAACCGCTGCGGAATCCGCCGCGCCACCACGTCCACGGTCAGGCCCGCCGCCTGCTCCGTGTCGTCCTCCACGAACAGGAAGAAGTCCGGCAGGCCCTCCGTCAGCGGCGGCAGGCCCTCGTTGATCCGGTGCGCGTTGGTCACCACCCCCGACTCCTGCGCCTGCCGGAAGATCCTGGTCAGCCGCACCGACGGGATCGGCCCACCCGGCGTCAGCAGATCCCGCAGCACCTCGCCGGCGCCCACCGACGGCAGCTGGTCCACATCCCCCACGAACAGCAGGTGCGCCCCCGGCGCCACCGCCTTGACCAGCTTGTTCGCCAGGATCAGGTCCAGCATGGACGCCTCGTCGACCACCACCAGGTCGGCGTCCAGCGGGCGGTCCCGGTCGTACGCCGCGTCCCCGCCGGGCCTCAGCTCCAGCAGCCGGTGAACGGTGGACGCCTCCACCCCGGTCAGCTCCGACAGCCGCTTCGCCGCCCGGCCGGTCGGTGCCGCCAGCACCACCTTCGCCCGCTTCGCCAGCGCCAGCGTCACGACCGACTTCACCGTGAACGACTTGCCGCAGCCGGGGCCCCCGGTCAGCACCGCGACCTTCTCGGTCAGTGCCAGCCGCACCGACTGCTCCTGCTCCGGCGCCAGCTCCACCCCCGTACGCTTCGCCAGCCAGCCCAGCGCGGCCGGCCAGTCCACATCCGCGAACCACGGCATCCGGTCCACGTCCGACCGCAGCAGCCGCAACAGCTGGTTGGCGAGCGAGATCTCCGCCCGGTGGAACGGGACCAGGTACACCGCGGTGATCGGCTCACCGCTCTCCCCCGGCACCGACTCCCGCACCACTCCCTCCGCGGCCACCAGCTCCGCCAGGCAGTCGATCACCAGCCCCACGTCCACCTGGAGCAGCTTCACCCCGTCCGCGATCAGCCGCTCCTCCGGCAGGAAGCAGTGCCCCTGGTCACTGCTCTGCGACAGCGCGTACTGCAGCCCCGCCTTCACCCGCTCCGGACTGTCGTGCGGGATCCCCACCGCCTGCGCGATCCGGTCCGCCGTCAGAAAGCCGATGCCCCACACGTCCGACGCCAGCCGGTACGGCTCGTTCTTCACCACCCCGATCGAGCCGTCCCCGTACTGTTTGTAGATTCGTACGGCCAGCGAGGTCGACACCCCGACCCCCTGCAGAAAGACCATCACCTCCTTGATGGACTTCTGCTCCTCCCAGGCGGCCGCGATCTTCTTGGTCCGCTTCGGCCCGAGCCCCGGCACCTCGATCAGCCGGCCCGGCTCGTTCTCGATCACCTCCAGGGTGTCCACCCCGAACCGCTCCACGATCCGCTCCGCGAACCGCGGCCCGATCCCCTTGATCAGCCCCGAGCCCAGATAGCGCTGGATCCCCTGCACCGTGGCCGGCAGCACCGTCGTGTAGTTCTCCACCACGAACTGCTTGCCGTACTGCGGATGCGACCCCCACCGCCCGTGCAGCCGCAGCGATTCCCCCGGCTGCGCCCCCAGCAGCGCGCCCACCACCGTCAGCAGGTCGTTCGCGCCCCGGCCGGTGTCCACCCGGGCGACGGTGTACCCCGTCTCCTCGTTGGCGTACGTGATCCGCTCCAGCACGCCCTCGACCTGGGCGAGCTGGCGCGGCGCGGCTACCTGGCCCGCCTGCGCCTGCCTGGCCACCGGACCCCCTTCACCAGTGCGGGTGGACCATTCCGCTACGCACCGTACCGCCCGGCCACGACAGCCGGGTCCGGGCCCTGCGGTGCAGCGGTCCGGCCGAGGTGCCAGGCTGGGAGAAAACCACGGGGGGCACCGACCGCACCCGCGTCACGGCGTGCCCGTCCAAGGAGCAGTGCCACCATGCTCACCACCGCCTTCGTCCCCGGCTCCCCCAACTGGCTCGACCTCGGCAGCCCCGACACCCGGGCCTCCGTCGACTTCTACACCGCCCTGTTCGGCTGGACCTTCGACTCGGCCGGCCCCGAGGCCGGCGGCTACGGCTTCTTCCAGCAGGAAGGGCGCACGGTCGCCGCCCTCGGCCCGCTCACCGAGGAGGGCTCGACGCCCGCCTGGACGCTCTACTTCTGCACCCTCGACGCCGACCGCACCGCCGAACTCGTCGAGGAAGCCGGCGGCCGGGTGCGATTCACCCCGTTCGACGTCTTCACCAACGGCCGGATGGCCGGTTTCACCGACCCCACCGGCGCCGAGTTCGCCGTCTGGCAGCCCCGCGACACCAGGGGCCTCGACGCCGTGACCGACGAGAACACCCTCTGCTGGGCCGAGTGCTACAGCATCGACGCCGAGGCCGCGAAGACCTTCTACCGCCGTGTCTTCGGCTGGCAGGAGCAGGACGTCCCGCTCGAGGGCGCGCTGTACACCGTCCTCACCCCGGCCGGCGGCGGCACCGACGACGCGCTCGGCGGCATCATGCAGCTCGGCCCCGAGCAGACGGCCGCCGGCACCTCCTCGCACTGGCTCCCCTACTTCGAGGTCCCCAACGTGGACGCCAGCCTCGCCATCGCCGACAAGCTGGGCGCCACCACCCGGATCCCGGCCATGGACGTCCACGGCGTCGGCCGTCTCGCCCAGCTGATCGACCCGCACGGCGCGGTCTTCGCCGTCATCACCAGCGCGGCGCCCGGTGAGTGACGCCCACTCACCCCTCACCGCGGGCGTGGACGGCCCCTGAGCGGCCCTGGGTGGCCCTGGACCCTCGGCCCGGGGCGAGAGAGGGCCACGGTCGCGGGGCCGGGTCCCCGGGGTGGCCCTACGCTCTGGTCATGGACAACCTGATCATGGACAGCCTGACGATCCGCCGCGCCACCGCCGACGACGTCCCGGCGATCGTCGCGATGCTCGCCGACGACCCGCTGGGCGCCACCCGCGAGAGCCCCGGCGACCTCACCCCCTACCACGCCGCCTTCGCCCGCATCGACGCCGACCCGCAGCAGCACCTGGTGGTCGCCGAACGCGCCGGCCGGACCGTCGGCACCCTCCAGCTCACCGTCGTCCCCGGTCTCGCCAGGAAGGGCGCCACCCGCACCATCATCGAGGCCGTCCGGATCCACGCCGACGAACGGGGCACCGGCCTCGGCAGCGAGCTGATCACCTGGGCGATCGACCGCTCCCGCGAGCTCGATGCCGATCTCGTCCAGCTCACCTCCGACGCGACGCGCACCGACGCGCACCGTTTCTACGAGCGCCTCGGCTTCGTCCCGTCGCACCTCGGTTTCAAACTCGCGCTGTAAACGCAGAGAACCCCCACCCGGAATCGGGTGGGGGTTCTCTGGAATGATTGTTCGGCGGCGTCCTACTCTCCCACAGGGTCCCCCCTGCAGT
>NZ_JBIVMI010000018.1:0-178314 GCF_044753005.1 Kitasatospora sp. NPDC088548 | reverse complement strand
GTTGACTTTTGGCACGCTGTTGAGTTCTCAAGGAACGGACACTTCCTTCAGGCCGCCTTCCAGCGGGCCCTCCGGGCGCTTCGTTCTTTCGCTTTCTCAGCTTATCAGATGTTTTCCGCTCCGTTTTCCGGAGTTTCACTCACCCAACTCGCTGCTGTCTTCCGCGACCTGACGGCCCGTCCGACGTTCCAAACTCTAGCCGATCCCCGCTCCGAAAAGCGAATCCAGCCACAATCCATATAAACGCGCACGCCAAATTCACCCCGAGCCGCGACCCGAAAAGCAGACGCGACCCGGCAGAACCGGGAAGTGGTGTTTCGTGGATTGGCCGCCCCGGGACCGTCCGCGCCGATGCGTGTCCGGTGCTCCCTGTCGAGCGACTAGAGAACACTACGCCCATCCGGGGCGACAGGCAAATCGACGCCTTGGACGATCCGGGTGCAGAGCGCGCGGCCGGCCTTCACGTACTCGCCGTTGGGGTGGTCGTTGCTGGTGACCCAGTGCCGGACCACGGCCTCGTCCCGGCCACCGGCGCGGTGGCGGCCGAGCAGACGCTGCTCGCGGACGGCGTCGTCGGTGTCCACGTACCAGAGCTCGCGGAGCAGCCGCCGGGCCTCGGGCCAGGGGTGCTCGGTGGCGGCGAGGTAGTTGCCCTCGGTGATGACGAGGCGCGCGTGCGGCGGGACGACGTGGCGGGCGGCCACCGGTTCGTCGAGGTCCCGGTCGAAGTCGGGGACGTAGATGTCCTGGAAGCGCTCGGCGGCGACCCGGCGAAGCAGCGCGACGTAGCCGTGGGCGTCGAAGGTGGCGGGCGCGCCCTTGCGGTGGCTCAGGCCGAGCCGGTCGAGCTGGGCGGCGGAGAGGTGGAAGCCGTCGAGCGGAAGGTAGGCGGCGCTGCCGGGGCCCTCGACACGTTCGACCTCGGCGATCAGATACCGGGCGAGGGTGGACTTGCCGGCACCGGGCGGGCCGGCCAGTCCGAGGATCGTACGAGCGCTGCTGCCCGGACCCCGAAGGAAACCGAGGGCGCGGGTGGTGAGGCTGTCCTCGTTCATGGGCGCACCCTACTCACCGTTTCCGCCCGTTCTCACCGTGCGTCGAGGGCGGGCAGTTCCAGGGTGAGGGTGCCGGAGTCGGCGTCGAGCAGGGCCGGGACGCCGAGCGGGACGGTCAGGGTGGACGGGCTGTGGCCGAAGCCCAGCTCCCAGAGCACGGGTATCCCGAGCGGGCCGAGGCGGTCGAGCATGACGGCCTTGACCCGTTCCGGCCGTCCGCAGCCGTCCCAGGAGCCGAGGGCGATGCCGGTGACTCCGTCGAGTGCGCCGGAGCGGAGCAGCTGGGTGAGGATCCGGTCGAGTTGGTAGGGCTGCTCGTTGACGTCCTCCAGGACCAGGACGCAGCCGGCGAAGGACGGGCGGGCGGCGGGGGTGCCGCGTTCGGCGGCGAGGACGGAGGCGCAGCCGCCCGCCGTGACGCCCCGGGCGCGGCCCGGGACGAGGGCGGTCGCGGTGGACGAGGTGAGCACGGTGGTGGCCGTGGGTTCGAAGAGGGTCCGGCGCAGGTGTTCGGCGGTGGGGCCGTCGGTGGTGAAGGAGGCGGCCGCGCCCATCGGGCCGTACAGGGTGGCGATGCCGAGCCGCTGGGCGAAGGCCTCGTGCAGGGAGGTGGCGTCGCTGAACCCGACCAGCGGCTTGGGCGGTACGGCCCGCATGGCCCGCCAGTCGAGCAGGTCGACCATGCGGTGGACTCCGTAGCCGCCCCGGGCGCAGATGACGGCGTCGACCGTGGGGTCGAGCCAGGCGGCCTGGAGGTCGGCGGCCCGGTCGGCATCGGTACCGGCGAGGTGGCCGAGGACGGGATGGGTGTCGAGGACGTGCGGGGCGACGGTGACCCTCAGCCCCCAGGAGCGCAGGATCGCGCATCCGGCGGTGAGCCGCTGCGGGTCGATCGGGCTGCTGGGGGCGACCACGACGACGTGGTCCCCGGGGCGGAGGTGCGGCGGGCGGGTCAGCCCTCGGCCGGGCGTGGTCGGGTGCTGGTCCATGGCCGGGTTCCTTCCGGGAAGGTGTGCGGGGGGTGCTGGGTGGTGCGCGGAGCGGAGGCGGTCTCCGGGCCGTCCCGCGGACGGCCCGGAGAAGGTATGCCCCGCTGCCTTCAGACTGACCCCATCACGGCCCTGACCTCGGCGAGCGTGGCGTCGGCGACGGCGTTGGCCCGCTCGGCGCCGTCGCGCAGCACCTGCCGGATGTAGCCGCGGTCGGCGGCGAACTCGGTGCGGCGGGCGCGGATCGGGCGGAGGTACTCGTTGACGGACTCGGTCACCGTGCGCTTGAGCGCGGCGCCGCCGCCGTCGCCGAGCTCCTCGGCGATCTGCTCCGGGGCCCGGTCCTGGCAGAGCGCGGCGAGCAGGACGAGGCTGGAGACCTCGGGGCGGCCGGCCGGGTCGTAGCTGATCCGGCGTTCGGTGTCGGTCCTGGCGCCCCGGATCAGGCGGGCGGTGGTGTCCTCGTCGGCGGAGAGCGAGACGGCGTTGCCGCGGCTCTTGCTCATCTTGCCTCCGTCGGTGCCGAGCAGCAGCGGGGCGGCGGAGAGCAGGGCCTCGGGGCGGGGGAAGACGCCGGTGCCGTCCGGGTGCGGGTAGCGCTCGTTGAAGCGGCGGGCGACGGTGCGGGCGACTTCGAGGTGGGGCAGCTGGTCCTGGCCGACGGGGACGAGGTTCGCCTTGCAGAAGAGGATGTCGGCGGCCTGGTGGACGGGATAGGTGAACATCAGGCCGTTCACGGCGGCCTGGCTGGAGTGGGCGATCTCGTCCTTGACGGTGGGGTTGCGGCCGAGTTCGGCGACGCTGACCAGGCTGAGGAAGGGCAGCAGCAGCTGGTTGAGGGCCGGCACGGCGCTGTGGGCGAAGATCGTGGCGCGGTCCGGGTCGAGGCCGGCGGCGAGGTAGTCGAGGACGAGGTTCTCGGAGTGCTCGGCGAGCCGGTCGGCGATGTCGCGGTCGGTGATGACCTGGTAGTCGGCGACCACGACGAACATCTCGACGCCGAGGCGCTGGAGACGGACCCGGTTCTGCAGGGTGCCGAAGTAGTGGCCGAGGTGGAGTGGGCCGGTCGGCCGGTCCCCGGTGAGGACGCGGTGGGCGGCCGGGTCGCGGCGCACCTGCTCGGCGAGGTCGGTGCCGGGGCCTTCGGCAGGGCGGTCGGCGGGGTCGGCGGGGCGTTCGGCGGCGGGACCGGTGACGGTCATGCGGTGGCTCCTCGGTGCGGCGGTGGTGGTGGCCGTCCGGGGTGCGGGCCCGTCCCGCGGGAAACGCGGCAGGGCCGTCCATCCCGGACGGCCCTGGTCAGGTGTGTGCTGGTGGCCGTCCTAGGACGGCCACCAGCACAGACCCGCGAAGCTCTTCATGCTCCCGAGGATAGCGTCAGTCCTCCACGATCAGCGCGGGGGTGTCCTTGCGCAGCGTCTCGCCGCGGAAGAACTCCGGCCGCAGCTTGCCGTACCAGGTCATCAGGACGGCGCCGAGCAGCAGGATGCCGACGCCGATGACGAACACCGAGCCGATGCCGAAGACGGCTCCGCTGCCGTAGTCCGGGTTCCACGCGTCGGTGAGGGTCTGCACGAAGACCGCGCTGAGCAGTGCACCGCCGAGGAGCGGGGCGACGCCCTTGACCAGCAGGTCGCGCAGGCTGCCGCGGAGCGAGCCGCGGAAGTACCAGACACAGGCGAAGGCGGTCAGCGCGTAGTAGAAGCAGATCATCAGACCGAGGGCCAGGATGGTGTCCTGAACGACGTTCTCGCTGATCAGGCTCATGCCGACGTAGAAGACGGCGGTGGCGATGCCGGCCGCCACGGTGGCGTAGCCGGGGGTGCGGAAGCGCGGGTGGACCGCGCCGAAGCGCGGCGGCACGGCCCGGTAGGCGCTCATCGCGAGCAGGGTGCGGGCCACCGGGATGAAGGTGGTCTGCAGGCTGGCGGCGGCGCTGGCGACGACCGCCAGGAAGAGCAGGATGCTCCACGGCGAGCCGAGCACCGGCCGGGCCAGCGCGGAGAAGACGTTGTCGGCGGTGGCAGGGTTGCCCAGGCCGGTGCCGGTGGTGCCGACGCCCGCGAACATCTGGGCGGCGATCGCGACCAGCAGGTACGAGCCGACCAGCGTGACCATGGAGATCATCGCGGCCCGGCCCGGGGTCTTGGCACTGCCGAGGGTCTCCTCGTTCATGGTGAGGCAGGTGTCCCAGCCCCAGTACATGAAGATCGAGAGCGACAGGCCGGCGGTGAAGGCGCTGAACGAGCTCACTTGGAGCGGGTTGAGCCAGGACGCCGAGAAGCCGATCGAGTGCGGCAGGTCGCCGGAGACGGCCTTGCTGATGGCGATGCCGGAGAAGAGCAGCAGCACCGCGAGTTGGAGGCCGACCAGGCTGTACTGGAACCACTTGGTGGCCGTCATGCCCCGGTAGCTCATCGCGGTGGCGCCGGCGATCAGCAGGACCACCGTGAGCAGATGGACGGCCTTGTTCTGGTCCAGCTCCGTCACCCAACTGCTGCCGGTCATCTCGCCGAGCATCAGGTAGAGGAAGTTGGTCGCCACCCCGGCCAGGTTGGAGAGCACGATGATGGTGGCGACCGTCAGGCCCCAGCCCGCCATCCAGCCGATCCGGGGGCCGAAGGCCTTGACCGTCCAGGTGAAGGACGTGCCGCAGTCCGGGAAGTCCTTGTTGAGCTCCTTGTACGCGAACGCGACCAGCAGCATCGGCAGGAAGCCGGCCAGGAAGACCGCAGGCATCTGCACGCCGACGGCCGTGACGGTCGGCCCCAGTGTCGCGGTCAGGCAGTAGACCGGGGCGACTGTGGAGACGCCCAGGACCACGCTGCCCAACAGGCCGACCGAGTTGCCCTGTAGACCCTTGTCCCCCGTTGCCCCCGCCGCACCCTGCTCGGGAACGCCACCACTGGTGCCACTGACCGGGGCACCCTGCGGAGCGACGGGCGCCGTTGCCCGTCCGCTGCTTCCGTGCTCTGAGAGCTGCTGATCAAACACCAGCGCACCCTAGGTGGGAGCAGTGAAGGTTGTGTAGGCCAACCCCTGGTGATCTAAGCCACTCACTTCGATTCCTTCGCATCGCGGGACGATAGGCGATGTATTAACGGCTTGTTAACCGGTGTACCTTTGTTTCGAAGGGTTGGCGTCAAGTTGATTTATTCCTTATGTCATGCTTTGAGACGTTTTACCCCTCGGCCGAAAGCGACCCTTCCACCCCTTTCGCACAACTGGGATAGGTTTGCCTCACCTAACCCCGATCGCGAAGGAGCGTCGCGTGGCCCCCCACCCCGCCGACCTGACCCTCGTCAGCCGGACCTCCGCCGACCGGCCCCCGGCCGGCCGCACCCCCTCCCGGCGGAGGTTCCTCGCCGCGGGCCTCACCGGCGGTGCCGTCCTCGGTCTCGGCGGGCTGCTCAGCGCCTGCGGCGGGTCCGGCGGACCGGCCGGACCGGGAGGCTCGACGCAGGCCTCGTCCGGCTCGTCGCCGAACCAGAAGTCGGTCAAGCAGGGCGGCGACGACTACGCCGGCGTGATCGAGAAGATGAAGGGCTTCGGCACCGACGCCGCGCCCGGCGTCTACCCGCGCACCATCAAGCACGCCATGGGCGAGACCGTCATCCCGGCCAAGCCCGTCCGGGTCGTGGTGCTGGACACCGGTGAGCTCGACAACGTGGTCTCGCTGGGTATCCAGCCGGTCGGCGTCGTCCACACCGACGGCTCCAAGACCATGCCGTCCTACCTCAAGGACACGGCCGGCAACCCGGCCGGCGTCGGCACCATCAACAGCCTCAACCTGGAGGCCATCGCCGCGCTCAAGCCCGACCTGATCCTCGGCAGCCAGCTGCGCGCCCAGGACCAGTACGCCCAGCTCTCCAAGATCGCGCCGACCGTCTTCTCGCTGCGCCCCGGCTACCCGTGGAAGCAGAACTTCCAGCTCAACGCGAGCCCGTTCGGCCTGGAGGCGGAGGCCGGGGCGCAGCTCGACGCGTACCGGAGCGCGGCCACCGCGATCGGTGCCGAGCTCGGCGACAAGCGGCCCACCATCACGCCGCTGCGCTTCATGCCGGGCAGGACCCGGCTGTACGCGGAGCTGTCCTTCATCGGCACCATCCTCACCGACGTGCCGCTGCCGCAGCCCCGGATCGAGCAGGTCAAGGAGCTTGCGGTCGAGATCAGCCCCGAGCAGATCGACCAGGCCGACGCCGACTGGATCTTCTACGGCGTCTACGGCTCGCCCAGCTCCACCAACCAGGACGCGGTGCTCGGCGGCGCGCTCTGGAAGACCCTCGGCGCGGTCAAGTCCGGCCAGGCGCGGCCGGTCTCGGACGAGACGTGGTTCCTCGGGCTCGGCGTCACCGCGGCCAACGCGGTGCTGGCCGACCTCAAGGGCTTCGTCGCGCCCGGCGCCTGATTTCCACCGCTCCGAGGTGACGGACGGGACGGAAGGGGCGGGCGGCACGGTGGCGTCGCACACAACCGGAACACGGGCGCTTGGAGCTGGTCCCGGGGTGCGGGAGGATCGTCGGGACCGTACCCCGAAGGGCTCGTGCCGATGACCACGCTCGACCAGACCGCAACCGACCCGACTTCATCCGGCCTGCCCGCGCCTGATGTGCTTCCGCGCGGTCTGCCCGAGCGCGAGCCCGCGGACGGGGAGCGGTCCTCGGCCGTGCCCGCCGCCGGACGCTGCTCCATCGTGTCGGCCGCCGACCCGGGGGCGGCCGCCGGGACCGGCGCGACGGGTGCGGCAGGGACAAGCGGCGGCGCGCTGGGCGCCGGGCGCGACGGCTCGGTGCCGCGGCCGCGAGGCGGTGCGGGTGCCGGTGCGGGTGCGGGTGCCGGTGCGGGTCATGGTGCCGGCGGCTCGGGTGCTGACGGCACCGGTACGGGTGGTTCCGGTGCGGGTGGCGAGGGCGACCAGACGGCCGCCCGGCTCCGCGCGGGCCTGGCCGAGCGGCTGCGGTCGGCGTACGCGCAGGGGCGGTCGCTCTCCGAGCTCGCCGCCGCCTGCCGACGGCCCGTCGCGGAGGTCCATGCGCTGCTGGCCGAGGGTGGCGCCGCCCTCGGCGCCGGTGACCGTGACGAGGGCTTCGTCCGGCTCCAGCGCCCGGCGGAGCCGGCCTCCGAACGGGCCGTCCCGGTGCTGCGGGCCGCCCAGGAGGAGTTGCGCACCGCCCTGTCCAGGCGTCCCGCACCCTCCCGGCGGCTGCGCCGGATGCATCCCCGGGCGGAGGCCGCCATGACGGAGGCCGCGCACGGGAAGGCGGTGGCGGTCGAGGCCGTTCCCGCTGCCGCCGATCCGCCCGGTGGCGGGGCCGCCCGGGTGGCCGATGCCGGGCCCGGTGTCGAGACACCGCTCGGCATCCTGATCGGCGGTACCCCGAACCTCCCCGAGGGCGTCGGCCGTCCTGAGGAGCGGCAGCCGGTCCGGGTGACCGCTGACCTGATCAGGATCGGTCGCGGCACCTGCCTGGTCGTGCTGCCCGACTGGCGGCCCGCCATCGCCGTCTCGGTACCGACCGAACAGCTGCTGACCACCACCGGCCTCGGCTACGACGAGCTGGCCGACGCCCGGCTGTCGGTGCTGATCAGCCCCGGCGCGCTGCACGACCGGGAGCTCGACCTGCACGACTGGCGCGCCGGCTCCGGGCCGGGCCGGCGCGGCGGGCGGTAACACCGCTCCGGAACGCGCCGGGCCCACTGCGACGTCGGGCTCGCTACGACGCCCGGCCCGCTACGGCGTCGGGCCGTTCGGGATGTAGCCGAGGTCGACGGAGACCGGTGCGCGCCGGCCGGTGATCCAGCTCTCCCGGACCGCCGACAGCAGCTCCGGAAGCCGGGGCGGCCAGAGGGCGTCGGCGTGTTCGTCGGCGAGGTCGGCCGGGGTCCACCAGTGCCAGTCGAGGATCTTGTCGGTGGCGTGCACCGCGCTCACGTCGCCGACCGGGCCCCGGTGCGGCCCGCTGGTGAGGTAGATGTGCTCGTGCTGGCGAACGGGCGTGCCGTGCCAGGTGAAGTCGTGCTCCCAGGTGCAGAGCAGCGGGCCGGGTTCGAGATCGGTCCAGCCGGTCTCCTCCCAGAGCTCCCGGCGCGCGCCGGTCCACGGGGTCTCCCCCGCCTCCAGACCGCCGCCCGGCATCGTCCAGTGCACGCCGACCTCGACGTTGTCGGAGCGGAGCAGGAAGACCGAGCCGTTCCCGTCCAGCACCACCGTCCTGGCCGCCTGCCTCGGGATCCGCTTCGGGGCCCGCTTCGGGTGTCGCAGCAGATTTCGCATCGGGTCACTCTCCCAGCGCGGACCGGGGGCGTCGAGCGGATTGCCCGGGCCGCGCGGCCGGCCGGGAGGACATCGGCCGCGGCGGGAGGCGGCGTTGGCGGGACACGGTGTCTCCGACGGATGGTGGCCTTACCCTGGCGCCCATGCGCGTACCCGCGGTCCTCTTCCCGGCCGACCCGCTCAACCCGCTCCGACCCGACCCGCACTTCGTCCGGGAGGCCCGGCTGCTCAGGGAGTTGGGCGGCAAGCACCACCTCGTCGACCTTGACGCGCTGCTCGCCGGGAATCTCGGGGAGGCGGTTCGGCGGGTGCCCCGGGGCTGCGGACCGCTCTGGTACCGGGGGTGGATGGTCCCCTCCGCCCACTACACGGCCCTCGCCCGGGAGTTGGGCGGCCGTGGCGCCAACCTGCTGACCAGCGCGGCCGGTTACGCCATGGCGCACGAACTGCCCGGCTGGTACGGAGTGTTCGAGGGGGCCACACCGCCGAGTGTCTGGATCCCGGTGCCGGTTCCGACGGCGGCCGCGGCGGGCGGGGTTCCGGCGCCGGGGCCCGCGGAGCTGGCGGCCGCCGTCGAACGGCTCGGCGGGAGCGGCCCGGCCATCGTCAAGGACTATGTGAAATCCCGCAAGCACGAGTGGGACGAGGCCTGTTACATCCCCGATCTGGCGGACCTGTCGGCCGTCGGACGGGTGGTGGCGCGTTTCGTCGAACTCCAGGGCGAGTTCCTGGCCGGCGGGGTGGTGCTGCGGCGGTACGAGGAGTTCGAGCGGGCCGGAGGCGCGGGCGGGGACAACGGGGAGCGGCGGGCGGTCGAGGCCCGGGTCTGGTGGCTGGACGGCGAACCCGTGCTGGTCGGACCGCACCCGGACGCGCCGGACCACCCCGTCGAACCGGATCTCACCGGGGTGCGGCCGCTGGTACGGGCACTCGGCTGCCGCTTCGTCACCACCGACCTCGCCGGCCGGGCCGACGGCTCCGGCTGGCGGGTGGTCGAGGTCGGCGACGGGCAGGTGAGCGACCTGCCGCGCGGGATCGACGCGTCCGGGCTGCTGGCCTCGCTGATCGCCGCCTGAGGCCGCCCGGTCGCCACGTGCTTCCTGCGGCGCCGTCGTTTCCCCGGCCCGGACCGGGCTTGCGAACGGGCCCGGAAGGGCTGTTCCGGCTTCCGCCGATCACGCCCGGCCAGGGCCCGGTCAGGGCGGCCTACCCGGGCCCGGGCCTACCCGACCACGGGTTCGGCCACCGCTCCGGGGTCGGCCTCGGGCGCCGGGTGACCGTCGGCGATGAACGCCTGCCAGAGCCGTGCGTACACGCCGCCCCGGGCCAGCAGTTCGCTGTGCGTACCGTCCTCGACCACCCTGCCGTGGTCCAGGACGACGACCCGGTCGGCGCGTTCGGCGGTGGTGAGGCGATGAGCGATGACCAGGGTCGTACGACCACCGCTGAGCCGGTCCGCAGCGTGGTTGACCGCCGCCTCGGTGGCCAGGTCGAGTGCCGCGGTGGCCTCGTCCAGGAGCAGGATGTCCGGATCGACCAGCTCGGCCCGGGCCAGCGCGATCAGCTGGCGCTGGCCCGCCGAGAGGTTCCGCCCCCGACCGGCGACCTCGTGGTCGTAGCCGCCCGGCAACCGGACGATCATGTCGTGCGCGCCGACCGCCCTGGCCGCCGCCTCCACCTCGGCCGCCGAGGCCGCGGGCCGGCCGTACGCGATCGCCTCGCGCACCGTACCGGCGAACAGGTACGCCTCCTGCGGCACGACGCCGAGCCGGTGGCGGTACTGCGCGAGGTCGTACCGGGTGAGGTCGACGCCGTCCACCCGGACGGTGCCCGCCGTCGCGTCGTAGAACCGGGCGACCAGCTTGACCAGCGTCGACTTGCCGGCGCCCGTCTCGCCGACCAGCGCCACCGTCTGACCGGCGGGTATGTGCAGGTCCACGCCGGAGAGCACCTCGGGGGAGCCGGCCGCACCACCGTTGTAGGCGAAGCCGACGCCCTCGAAGTCGATATCGCCGCGGAGCCCGCCGGTGACCGGTACCGGGTCGGCGGCCTCGGCGGTGGTGGTCGGGGTGCGCAGCAGTTCGCGGATCCGGCCCAGACCGACGGCCGCCTGCTGGTAGCCGTCGAAGACCTGTGAGAGCTGGTTGACCGGCGCGAAGAACAGGTCGATGTAGAGCAGGTAGGCGACCAGCGCACCCACCGTGAGGGTGCCCGAGTCGACCCGCGACGCACCCACGATCAGCACCAGCGCCCCGGCGACGCTGGAGAGGAACTGCACGAACGGGAAGTACAGCGATATGTACAGCTGGGCCCGGACCCTGGCCTCACGGTAGGCGGAGCCCCGGGCGACGAAGCGGTCGGTGTTGGCGTCCAGGCGGCGGAAGGCCTGGACGATCCGCATCCCGGCGACGTTCTCCTGGAGATCCGCGTTGACCGTGCTGATCAGGTCCCGGGAGATCTCGTACTGGGCCTTGGACTTCTTGCGGAACACCAGCGTCGCCACCACCAGCAGCGGCAGCACGGCGAACACCACCAGGGCCAGCCCCGGGTCGATGATCAGCAGCGCGGCGAAGATACCGGCGAAGGTCAGCAGACTGACCACCGCCGTGACCACCCCGGTCTGCAGGAACGAGGTGAGCGAGTCCAGGTCGGTGGTCATCCGGGTCATGATCCGGCCGGACAGCTCGCGCTCGTAGTAGTCCAGGCCCAGCCGGTTGAGGTGGGCGAAGATCTTGAGCCGGAGACTGTAGAGAACCCGCTCGCCGGTGCGACCGCTGACCTGGCTCTCGGCGCTCTGCACCAGCCAGTCCAGCAGGACGATCACCAGCGCGGCGAGGGCGGCGACGGCCACGCCGGACATCATGGCCCGGCTGACGCCTTCGTCGATGCCGTGCCGGATCAGGATCGGCAGCACCAGCCCGGCGGCCGCGTCCAGGGCGACCAGGAACAGGGCGAGGGCGAGTGGACGGCGGAAGGGGCGCAGCATCCGGCGGAGGGTGAAGTCGGGGTCACCGGCCTCGGCCTCGGCGCGGGAGATCGCCGGGGTGTCGGTGGCCGGCGGGAGGGCCGCGACCTTGGCGAGGAGATCGGGCGAGGCACTGCGGGCCGCCTTGGCCAGGGCGGGGGTGGCGGGGGTCTGGACCGGAGCAGGGGCTGGGCCGGCCGGGGCGGTCTGTGTGCCTGCGGCCGGGGCGGTGGCTTCGGGGGTTTCGGGGCCCTCAGGTGCTCCGGGCGCCTCTGGTGCCGCCGGGCGTTCGGAGATGGCCGGCGGCGTGGTCCGGCCGGCCTCGGGGTCGGAGATCAGCGCCCGGTACCTGGGACATCGGGCGTCGAGTTCCTCGTGCGTGCCGAGGTCCACCAGTCGGCCGCGGTCCAGGACGGCGATCCGGTCGGCGAGCTGGAGGGTGGAGCGGCGGTGGGCGATCAGCAGGGTCGTGCGGCCGCGCATGACCGAGCGCAGGGCGTCGTGGATCTCCGCCTCGATCTGCGGATCGACCGCCGAGGTGGCGTCGTCCAGCAGCAGGATGCGCGGATCGGTGAGGATCGCCCGGGCCAGGGCGATGCGCTGGCGCTGGCCGCCCGAGAGGGTGAGGCCCTGCTCGCCGACCTTGGTCTCGTAACCGTCGGGCAGCCGCCGGACGAACTCGTCCGCCTGCGCCGCCCGGGCGGCGGCCACGATCTGCTCGTCGGTGGCGTCCGGCCGACCGTACGCGATGTTGGTGCGGACCGTCTCGGAGAACAGGAAGCTCTCCTCGGGGACGATACCGACCGCCGCCCGGACCGAGTCGAGGGTGAGATCACGCAGGTCGTGGCCGTAGAGGCGGACCGTGCCTGCCGCCGGATCGTAGAACCGGGGGACCAGCTGCGCCACCGTCGACTTGCCGGAACCGGACGCGCCGACCAGGGCCAGCGTCTCGCCGGGGGCGAGTTTCAGGCTGAGCCCGTGCAGGACGGGCGCCGGGTGGTCGGAGTCGTAGCGGAACTCGACCCGGTCGAACTCCAGCGCCACGTCGGGTGTGCGCGGGCCGACCGGCTCCCGCTCCGCGGGCCCCTTGGCAGAGTGCGGCCTCGCGAGGTGCGGCCTCGCGGCGTGCGGCGGGGCGGGGTGCGGCGCGGCGCGGCGCGGTTCGGCGGGGTGCGGTTCGGCGGGGTGCTCGGGGTCGGTGACGTCCCGGGTCAGGTCGAGGCCGACCGCATCCGGACGCTCCTGCACCAGCGGGCGTTCGTCGATCAGCTGGAGCACCCGCTCCACCCCGGCCCTGGCCTGCTGCCCGACCGTGATGACCATGGTCAGCATCCGCACCGGCCCGGTCATCTGCGCCACGTAGGTGGAGAAGGCGACGAAGGTGCCGAGCGAGACCTGGCCGTCGACCGCCAGCCAGCCGCCGAAGGCCAGCACGGCGACCTGGGCGATCGCCGGGATCGCCTGCATCGCCGGGTTGTAACGGCTGTTGAGCCGGATGGAGCGCAGCCGGGCCGCGAAGAGGTTGCGGGAGGCGGTCTCCAGCTTGTCCAGCTCCTGGGCCTCCTGGCCGAAGCCCTTGACCACCCGCACGCCGCCGACCGCTCCGTCGACGACGCCCGCGACGGCCGCCGCCTCCTGCTGGGCGGCCCAGGTGGCGGGGAACAGCCGCTTGCGGCTGAGTACCGAGATCCACCAGAGTGCCGGGCCCATCACCAGGGCGATCAGGGTGAGCGGCGGCGATAGCCAGATCATCACGGCCAGCGACATGACGAACATCAGCAGGTAGCCGGTCATCATCGGCAGCATCGAGAGCAGGCCGTTGATCAGCTGGAGGTCGGACGTGGCACGGCCGACCACCTGCCCGGTGTCCAGTCGGTCCTGCCGGTGGCCGTCGAGCCGCCCGAGCGAGCGGAAGAGGTCGCTGCGCATGTCGTGCTGGACGTCGAGGGCGAGCCGTCCGCCGTAGTAGCGGCGCACCTGGGTGCAGGCGAACACCAGGACGGCGGCCAGCAGCAGCGCGACGGCCCAGGGCGCCAGCGAGCGGGTGTGCCGGGTGATGACGTCGTCGATGATCACCTTGGTGGCCAGGGGCACCAGCGAGGTGACGGCCATGCCGACCAGTGAGGCCCCGAAGGCCAGCAGGACGCTGCGTCGCGACCGCCAGCAGTAGCCGACCAGCCGCCGCAGCCAACCCGAACCGCCGGGGTGGCCCGAACCGCCGGGGGCCGGTGTCGCGCTCGACGCGTCCTTCCCGCCGCCCGGGGTGTCATGGCCGGGCGTGCGGTCACCCGGCGCGTCGGTGCCGCCCTGCTTGCCCCGCGTGCCCCGGGTACCAGCTCGGTTACCGGCTCGGGTGCCGCCCGGGGAAAGCTCCACCGTAGATCCGTGAGTCTCAGGCATATTTAGGGATGCTAACCATTCCGTGGGGTGGCCGCCATGGGGTTTCAGGCCAGAGCAGGCCGACGTGTCCGACCCGCTTGACCCGCCAACAGCCCGCAACCTGCGGTGATTCCCGGCCGGACCTCGCCCGGCCGTCTGCTACCAGCATGGACGACGGCAGGCCGACCGCCCACCGCCCTCCGAGGCAGTGGGCCACCCCCTTTGGGCCTAGGCCGCACCTGGACCCGACCCGCGCGCCGAGGCCGCTACGCGTGGGCACTCGGGCGCGGGCGTACACACCGGGGCGTGTGCACATCGGACGGGCGTGCACCGGGCAGGTGCACACCGGACCGGCGCGCCCCGAACGGGCTGAACCCGGGCCCGGGTTCAGCCCCGGGCGGACGCCGCGGCGTCGGCCGCCGCCGAGAAGGCGCCGTGCGCCAGCCGGCGCAGCAGGGAGGCCATGTCGTCGCGCTGGAGGCCGACCCGCTCACCCTGGGCGAGGTTCGGGCCAAGGCTGTGCGGGGTCGAGTTGATCAGGCCGAAAACGGCGTGCACGGCCGCCCGCGCGACCGGCTCGGCGCCGGGATCGGCCAGCGGCGGGTAGGCCCGCCGGACCACGTCCACCCAGAGTTCGACGTAGCCGCGCTGGAGTCGGCGGACCGTCCGGCGGTCCTCCTCCTTGAGGTTCAGCAGCTCACGGTCGTGCAGGGTGATCAGGTCGCGGTCGTCGAGCGCGAACTCGACGTGTCCGCCGATCAGCGCGTCCAACGCGGCGGCCGCGCCTTCGCTGCCGCTGCCATCGCCGTTGCCGCTGCCGTCGGCATCGATCTCGCCACCCGCACCGCCGCCGGCACGCCTGCGGCCCTCCTCCAGGAGGCGCTCGCTGATGCCGATCAGGAGGTCGGCGAGCATCGCGTCCTTGCCGGCGAAGTGCCGGTAGAGCCCCGGCCCGCTGATACCGACCGCTTTGCCGATCTCGTCCACGCCCACCCCCAGGAAACCCCGGGCGGCGAACAGCCGGGCAGCCTCCTTGCGGATCTGGTCACGGCGTGGGAGCGCTGAGGTGGCTGGGACGTTCGGCATGCTGCCCATCGTAGACAGTCCGGTTATCGCCCGTTAACCTGGGCGGCACGAGTTAACGCTCATTAACGCGGGGGTCGCGGGCACACCCTGGCCCTGCGGCCCACCTGGTGCCGAGGGCAAGGGAGCTCTTGGGATGGTCATCTCAACCGCCGGTACACAGACCGGCGTCCATGGCAACGGGGCGGCCGGTACCGCCGGACCCGGAGCCGTTCCACCGGGAGCCACCGCTCCCGCGCCCAGGCTCGGCACCGCCGTCGACCCGGGCTCCGAGGCCTATCGCTCGAACACCGAAGCGCACCGAGCCCTGGTCGCCGAGCTGCGCGAGAAACTCGGCGCGGCCGCCCTCGGCGGCGGAGCCAAGGCCCGGGACCGCCACACCGCGCGCGGCAAGCTGCTCCCCCGCGACCGGGTGGACACCCTGCTCGACCCCGCCTCGCCTTTCCTGGAACTGGCCCCACTGGCGGCCGACGGGATGTACGACGGAGCCGCGCCCGCGGCCGGCGTGATCGCGGGCATCGGCCGGGTCGCCGGGCGCGAGGTGGTCGTCGTCGCCAACGACGCCACCGTCAAGGGCGGCACCTACTACCCGATGACGGTCAAGAAGCACCTGCGCGCCCAGGAGGTCGCGCTGGAGAACCGTCTGCCCTGCGTCTATCTGGTGGACTCCGGCGGCGCCTTCCTGCCGATGCAGGACGAGGTCTTCCCGGACCGCGACCACTTCGGCCGGATCTTCTACAACCAGGCCCGGCTCTCGGCCGCGGGCATCCCGCAGATCGCCGCCGTGCTCGGTTCCTGCACGGCGGGCGGCGCGTACGTGCCGGCGATGAGCGACCAGGCCGTCATCGTCCGCAACCAGGGCACGATCTTCCTCGGCGGACCGCCCCTGGTGAAGGCCGCCACCGGGGAGGTGGTCACGGCCGAGGAACTGGGCGGCGGCGAACTCCACTCCCGGACCTCCGGCGTGACGGACCACCTGGCCGAGGACGACGCCCACGCCCTCTCCATCGTCCGCACCATCGTGGCCGGGCTCGGTCCGCGCCCGGCCAGGCCATGGCCGCTCGCCCCGGCCGAACCGCCCACCGTGGACCCGGCCGGGCTCTACGGAGCCGTCCCCGTCGACCCGCGCACGCCCTACGACGTACGCGAGGTGATCGCCCGGCTGGTCGACGGCAGCCGGTTCGCCGAGTTCAAGGCCGAGTACGGCGCGACCCTGGTGACCGGCTTCGCCCGGATCCACGGCCACCCCGTCGGCATCGTCGCCAACAACGGCGTGCTGTTCTCCGAATCCGCCCTCAAGGGCGCCCACTTCATCGAGTTGTGCGACCAGCGCGGCATCCCCCTCCTCTTTCTGCAGAACATCACCGGGTTCATGGTCGGCCGGCAGTACGAGGCGGGCGGCATCGCCAAGCACGGCGCCAAGATGGTCAACGCCGTCGCCTGCACCCGCGTACCGAAGCTGACGGTGGTGATCGGCGGCTCGTACGGAGCCGGCAACTACTCGATGTGCGGCCGGGCCTACTCACCTCGCTTCCTGTGGATGTGGCCGGGCGCGAAGATCTCCGTGATGGGCGGCGAGCAGGCGGCGTCGGTCCTGGCCACCGTTCGGCGCGACCAGTTCGAGGCGCGCGGCGAGGAGTGGCCCGCCGACGCGGAGGAGGCGTTCAAGCGCCCCGTCCGCGAACAGTACGAGCATCAGGGCAACGCCTACTACGCCACCGCCCGGCTCTGGGACGACGGGGTGATCGACCCGATGGACACCCGCACCGTTCTCGGCCTGGCCCTCACCGCCTGCGCCAACTCCCCGCTCCCGCCGCCCGGTCCGTTCGGCGTCTTCCGGATGTGACCTCCATTCCGCCGCCGCGCCACCACACCCGGCGCTGCGGCTCCCTCCCGCCATCTCCTTCGTACGGCTCCCCTCGACCCGGAGGAAACGCCTCCCATGTTCGACACAGTTCTGGTCGCCAACCGTGGCGAGATCGCCGTCCGGGTGATCCGCACCCTGCGGCGGCTCGGCGTGCGCTCGGTCGCCGTGTTCAGCGACGCGGACGCCGACGCGCCCCACGTCCGCGAGGCCGATCTCGCGGTGCGGCTCGGACCGGCCGACCGCAGTGACAGCTCGGCCGCCGAGACCTACCTGCGGACCGACCAGATCCTCGCCGCCGCCCGCCGCACCGGGGCCCAGGCCGTCCACCCCGGTTACGGCTTCCTCGCCGAGAACGCCGCCTTCGCCCGCGCCTGCGCCGACGCCGGCCTGGTCTTCATCGGTCCTCCTCCCTCCGCGGTCGAGCTGATGGGTGACAAGATCAACGCCAAGGAGGCGGTCCGGGCCGCCGGCGTCCCGGTCGTCCCGGGCAGCCGGGCCACCGCGCCCACCGACGGCGAACTCGTCGCGGCCGCCGACGAGATCGGCTACCCGGTGCTGCTCAAGCCGTCCGCCGGCGGCGGCGGCAAGGGCATGCGCCTGGTACGGGACCGGTCCGACCTGCCGACCGAGATCGCCGCCGCCCGACGGGTCGCCTGCACCGCCTTCGGCGACGACACCCTGCTGCTGGAACGCTGGATCGACCGGCCCCGCCACATCGAGGTCCAGGTGCTCGCCGACGCCCACGGCACCACCGTCCACCTCGGCGAGCGCGAGTGCAGCCTGCAGCGCCGCCACCAGAAGCTGATCGAAGAAGCACCCTCCGTTCTGCTCAATGCCGAGACCCGCGCCGCCATGGGCGCTGCGGCCGTCCGCACCGCGGAGTCCTGCGGGTACACCGGGGCCGGCACCGTCGAGTTCATCGTTCCCGGCATCGACCCGGACTCCCCCACCCCCACCGAGGGGGTACGGGACTTCTTCTTCATGGAGATGAACACCCGCCTGCAGGTGGAGCACCCCGTCACCGAACTCGCCATCACGGTGGGCGGTTCGGCGGCCACCGGCCCGGCCGAGGACCGGCCGGGACGGCTGGACCTGGTCGAGTGGCAGCTGCGGATCGCCTCGGGCGAGCGCCTGTCCTTCACCCAGCCGGACATCTCCTTTCTGGGCCACGCCATCGAGGCCCGTATCTGCGCCGAGGACCCGGAACGGGACTTCCTCCCCACCGGCGGACGCATCCTGGTGCTGGACGAGCCCCGGGGCGAGGGCGTTCGCGTGGACTCGGGCGTGGCCACGGGCACCGTCATCACCAGCGCCTACGACCCCATGCTCGCCAAGGTCATCGCGTACGGCCCCGACCGCGCGACCGCGCTGCGCCGACTCCGCGCCGCGCTGGCCGACACCCGGATCCTCGGCGTGACCACCAACACGGGCTTCCTGCAGCGACTCCTCGCACACCCCGAGGTCGTCGCCGGCCAGCTCGACACCGGCCTCGTGGAACAGACGGCGCAGCAGCAGCCCGCACTGCTGGCCTCGCCCTACTCCCCGGCCGACGCGGCTCCCGCCGCGGACTCCACCGAGACCTCCGGATCCCGGCCGTCCGAGGTACCGACCCCTGCTCACCTCCTCTACTACGCGGCCGCGCTCACACGGCAGCTGGACCTCACTCCCGCCGCCGGCACCGACGGCTGGACCGATCCGTTCTCCCTTCCCTCCGGCTGGCGCATGGGCGGTGACGCCGCCTGGACCACCCATCGGCTCCGGGCCCCCGGCCAGGACCCGGTGTCGGTGAGCATTCGCCCGATCACTGCGAGCAACGTAGCCGAGGCCACTGACATTCCCCCGGGCGTCACTCCTGAGATGGAAATCCGACTCGGTTCCGGCCCGGTCCACCGCGCCCGGGCCGCGCGGGCCGGTGACCGGCTGCACCTCACCGTCGACGGCCTGCAGACGACGTTCGCACAGGCCACCGACAACGCACCCGGCCCTGCCGCCGGCCCGGTGACCTGGCTCGGGATCGACGGCGACGCCTGGCCCGTCCACGGGTACGACTCCGTCGGCGAGAACTCCACCGCCGCCGGCGCCCACCACGGCGCCCTGACCGCCCCGATGCCCGGCACCGTCACCGTCGTCAAGACCGCGGCCGGCGAGACGGTCCACCGCGGCCAGCCACTGCTCGTCCTGGAGGCCATGAAGATGGAACACGTGATCACGGCCCCGCACGACGGCGTCGTGAGCGAACTGCGGGCCACCGCAGGCGCCACCGTGGCGATGGAGGAGCTGCTGGCCGTGGTCGTCCCCGCCGAGAACGAGGCCGCGGAGGACGGGCCGGCCGGCCAGGCACTCGCCGGTGCGGCGGCCGGGACCCCGGCGGAGGTGCGGGCATGACCGCCGACGCCTCCCCCGCGCACGAGCCGGACGCCCTCGACCTGGGCCTGCCCGACCCCGTCCACGCCCCGGGCCTGCCCGAGGAGGTCCGGATCCACGAGGTCGGCCCGCGCGACGGACTGCAGAACGAGAGCGCCCTGGTCCCCGTCGAGGTCAAGGCCGAGTTCATCACCCGGCTCGCGGCCGCCGGACTGCGCACGGTCGAAACCACCAGCTTCGTTCACCCGAAATGGGTACCGCAGCTCGCCGACGCCGAGGAGCTCGTCCCCCGGCTCGCCGACCTGCCGGCCCGTCACCCCGGTCTGCGGCTGCCGGTGCTGGTGCCCAACGAGCGCGGGCTCGACCGCGCGCTCGCCCACCACACCGGCGACATCGCGGTCTTCGCCAGCGCCACCGAGACCTTCGCCCGCCGCAACCTCAACCGGTCGGCCGACGAGGCGATGGACATGTTCCAGCCGGTGGTGGAGCGGGCCGCCAGGGCCGGGATCCGGGTCCGCGGCTACCTCTCCATGTGCTTCGGCGACCCGTGGGAGGGCCCGGTGCCCGCCTCCCAGGTGATCGGCTTCGGGGTGCGGCTGCTGGAGATGGGCTGCACCGAACTGAGCCTCGGCGACACCATCGGCGTGGCCACCCCGGGGCAGGTCACCGCACTTCTGGAGGGCTTCGCCGAGGCGGGTGTGCCCGCCGACCGGCTCGCGGTGCACTTCCACGACACCTACGGCCAGGCGCTCAGCAACACGCTGGCCGCGCTGCGCGGCGGCATCACCACGGTCGACGCCTCGGCGGGCGGCCTGGGCGGCTGCCCGTACGCCAAGAGCGCGACCGGCAACCTGGCCACCGAGGACCTGGTCTGGATGCTGCACGGGCTGGGCATCCGGACCGGCGTCGATCTGCGCGCCCTGGTCGCCACCAGCGGCTGGATGGCCCGGCAGCTCGGCCGCCCGAGCCCGTCCCGCACCGTCCAGGCGCTGCTCGGCACCGGCCGGGGCTGACGCCGGCCCGGCTCGACCACCCGGCGTCGGCCGGTCCGGGACCCGCCCGGCCGACGCCACCGTCCGTACGACATCCACTCTCTCGACCACACCGCGCGCCTGTCACACCATCAGACGGACGCCGGTCATCCCGATCACGCCCGCGGCCACCCCGGCCGGGCCTCAGGAGGATCACCATGCTCGACCACCGGCTGAACAGCGAGTACGAGGAACTGCGGCGCACCGTCGCCGAGTTCGCCCAGGACGTGGTGGCGCCGAAGATCGGCGAGTTCTACGAGCAGGGCGAGTTCCCCTACGAGATCGTGCGGGAGATGGGGCGGATGGGCCTCTTCGGCCTGCCGTTCCCCGAGGAGTACGGGGGCATGGGCGGCGACTACTTCGCGCTCTGCCTCACGCTGGAGGAGCTCGCCCGGGTCGACTCCTCGGTCGCGATCACCCTGGAGGCGGCGGTCTCGCTCGGCGCCATGCCGATCCACCGGTTCGGCACGGAGGAGCAGAAGCGGGAGTGGCTGCCCCGGCTGACGTCCGGTGAACTCCTCGGGGCCTTCGGCCTGACCGAGCCGGAGGGCGGCTCCGACGCCGGGGCGACCCGCACCACGGCCCGGTACGACGAGGCCACCGACGAGTGGGTCATCAACGGCACGAAGTGCTTCATCACCAACTCCGGCACCGAGATCACCGGGCTGGTCACGGTCACCGCGCTCACCGAACCGATCGCTCGTTCGAGTGAAGAGGGCGAATTCCCCTCGCCACAGCGCGAAATCTCTTCCATCATCGTGCCCACCGGGACCCCGGGGTTCCAGGTGTCGAAGAAGTACTCGAAGGTCGGGTGGAACGCATCCGACACCCGTGAATTGTCCTTTACCGACTGCCGTGTACCCGCGGCCAACCTGCTGGGCGAGCGTGGCCGTGGCTACGCCCAGTTCCTGCGGATCCTCGACGAGGGCCGCATCGCCATCGCAGCCCTGGCCACCGGCCTGGCCCAGGGGTGCGTCGACCAGTCCGTCATCTACGCCGGTACGCGCCGGGCCTTCGGCCGGCCGATCGGCGCCAACCAGGCCATCCAGTTCAAGCTCGCCGACATGGAGATGCGCGCCCACACCTCCCGCCTGGCCTGGCGGGATGCCGCTTCCCGGCTGCTGCACGCCGAACCGTTCAAGAAGGAGGCCGCCATTGCCAAGCTGTACTCGTCGGAGGCCGCCGTCGACAACGCCCGCGAGGCGACCCAGATCCACGGCGGGTACGGCTTCATGAACGAGTTCCCGGTCGCCCGCTTCTGGCGCGACTGCAAGATCCTTGAGATCGGGGAGGGCACCTCCGAGGTCCAGCGCATGCTCATCGCCCGGGAGCTGGGCGTCGGATCCTCCTGAGCCCGAGCGGCTCGGGGCGCCGGCCCTGGGCAGCGACAGCCCGGAGAGCGTCCGCCATCGGTCTATCTTCGCTGTCGCCGACCCCTCGGGTCAGCGCCCCGGCCACAGGCCGCAGTTCGGATCGGCGCGTCGGCCGGCGCGCCGGTCCGGTCACCGGCCGCGCACCGGCCTGCGAGCCGATTCTGCCCTCGGTCCACCGGTGTCCGCCCGGCTCTGGACGGTCCGACACCGGACAGAGCATCAGGGAATAACGATCACGGGGCGGTTGGCGCGCCGGGCCAGCCGGCCTGAGACAGATCCGAAGATCTTGCCGAGCAGGCCGTGCGTACTGCCGACCACGATGGCGTCGGCGGCGTACTCGCGACCGACCTCCTCGATCTCGTGGCAGATGTCGCCGCCCCGCTCGACGAGGATCCACGGCACGCCGGCCAGGAAGTCCGCGCAGGCCAGTTCCAGACCGAGGACCTCGGTCCGATGGTCGGGGAGATCGACGAAGACAGGAGGTTCACACCCCGCCCAGACCGTGGCGGGCAACCGGTTGGCCACGTGCACGATCACCAGGCCGCACTGTGAGCGACGGGCCATGCCCACCGCATAGGCAAGAGCGCGCTCACTCGACAGGGAGCCGTCGAATCCCACCACCACACCGTGTTGGAAGGCCGGGTCGCATGCGCCGACGGGCGTCTCCCGAGCAGCCGGATCGCCGGTCACGTCCGGCATGCCGGAGGCTTCCGGGCGTTCGGCGCCCGGACCGAGGCGGCCCGTCATCGCCGGCTCCACAGGGCCGGTCCGGTGCTCGTCCCGCCGCTGACGCGGACCGGGACGGCCTCGGCGGGCGATGTTGCGAAGGGAACGCGAGAGGCCCTGGGCGTCCGGGTCGTCGCCGGGGTCGCCGCAGCCGTCACCGACTCCCCCGGCCGCTGCGCGCGCGCCACGGCCCGAATCCGGATCAACCGGTCGGGAGGACTCAAAACCAGCCATGGCTCAAGGCTCTTCGAGGGAGATGTGCCGACAGGAGAGGACAACGCTGCCCGGGCGGCAGGCCCGCCCACGGAACGACGTCGGTCTGCGCCGAGCACCACCGTATGTGACCTGTTCCTTTCAGAGTACGACGGGCTTGAGGCTCAGCCCAGTGGCGAAGCCTCGGAATGACTTTGTTCCCGCGAATGGAGGATGCGCCCGCCGACAGCAGTGCGCCCCCTACAGGCAGGCGATCGCGCCCCCTCGACAAAGGAGGTTCTCTGGAGCTTGGCTGAGCAGACCGGGCGATGCAACAGGCCCAAGGGACACCGTGACCGGACTGTCATCGATCGGCGACGATCCGTTGCCACCCGTCACCGACCGGCGCGCGCGTTCCGAACGGTCGGCCCCGCTGAACGCCGCCCCGCACCTCACGGACACCACCCGCCGTCACGCTGCTCCGGCGTACCTCCCGTCTGGCGGCCTTTCGGCCAACACCCACGGGTTCACGACGCCGTCTGGCATTTGCCAGATGCATAGGCGCTGCCGCTGACACCATGCTCGACATGTCCCTGCTCCTGCTCGACCTCGACAACACGCTGCTCCCCAGGGATGCCGCTTTCCGGGCCTGGGCTCAGGATTTTCTGGCCGAACGAGGGCTGCCGCCCGGCGACCTCGACTGGCTCGCCACCATCGACGGCGGCGGTTATGTGCCGCGCAGCGCCGTACTGTCCGCCGCCCAGCGCCGCTATGGGCTGGACGAGTCCCTCGAACTCCTGCTGGCGCACTACCGACACGGCATCAACTCGCACATCCACTGCCCGTCCCGGCACATCGACGCGCTGCGGGCGGCGCGCGATGCCGGGTGGACGCTCGGCATCGTGAGCAATGGCAGCACCCGCCCCCAACTGGAGAAGATCCGCCGGACCGGGCTCGGCCCGCTGGTCGACGGCTGGGTCATCTCCGAGGAGGCCGAGTGCGTCAAGCCGGACCCGTTGATCTTCGAGATCGCCGCCCAGCGGTGCGGTATCGCACCCACCGGAGACTGGGCCTCGCACACCTGGATGATCGGCGACTACGCCCCGGCCGACATCGCGGGGGCCGAGCTCGCCGGTCTGCGCAGCGTCTGGCTGCACCATGGCCGTCCCTGGGCCGAGCCCGGCTACCGGCCGACGCTGAAGGCGGCCGGTCTGCCTGAGGCCGTCGGACAGGTGCTGTCCGCCCGGAACGCGCCCGGCCCCCGGGCGGCGGCCCGGGCGGGGACCAGAACGGGCGGGCCGGGCCGACGAAGGACGGCCGGCGCGGCCCCGGGCAGTTCCTCCTCCCGGGATCTCGCGGCGGCGGCCGCGCTCACCGGCGCGCGGTCCAGCGCACAGCTCTCCTTGTCCGCCCCGGACGGCATGCGTGCGCCTGTTCCCATGAACGCCACGGAAGGGAGCGCTCCCGGCTCGGGGACGAGGCCGGCTGTCCGAAACCGGTCCGGCGAAGTTGCCTCATCCGGCGGCAGCCATCCCATGAACGCGAGTCGGACCACCACCGGGGCGCCCGCCACCGGCACACCGGTCGCCGCGCCGCCCTCGCGGACCCGGTTCGCCGCGCCTCCACCGCGGTTCGGTCCCCGTCCGGCCGCCCCGGTGACTGCGGTCACCCCGGTCACCGCAGTCACCGTGACACAGGCGGTGGAGACGGCCGTGGCATCCCAGTGAGGTGGCCGGGCAGCCGGTCCCCGGCGCCGGCCGCCGGAGGCGATGGCCGCCCCTGACGCCCGGCGCTCCCGCCCGCCCGGCCTTCTCGGCTCCCCCGGCCTCCTAACGCTCCTGGCCGCCGCGGCCTTGCCCGCCGGCCGAGGGGCTGCGGGTCCACCAGAGGGTGCGGCTCTGTTCGATGAAACCGAGCTTGCGGTAGAGCGGTGCGCCGAGTGGGGTGGCGACCAGGGTCGCCGGGCGGTCGGGGTGCGCGGCGGTCAGCGCGGTCTCCAGGATGGCGCGGGCCACACCCCGGGAGCGGTGGTCGGGGAGGGTCGCGACCCAGTACACCCCGGTGGCCCGGCCGTCGTCGTAGGTCAGGCAGGCGCCGGCCGTCACGCCGTCCCGGCGCCCGAGCCAGGCCCGACAGCCCGGCTCGGCGAGCAGGCGCTCGGGAAGCATGCCACCCCGTGTCCAGGGCTGCCGGGCGGGTATCGGGAAGCCGTCCACCACCGAGCGTTCGACCTCGGCGAAGCCGTCGCCGTCCTGGACCTCATCGACCGTCAGGGACTCGTCCGTGCCACCCCCGGTGGCCGTCCGCCCACCCCGGGGAGACACGTCGAGCGGGCCGGGCTCACGCGCCATGACCGGCATCGCCGGGCCGTGGGAGCAGCCGAAGCGGGCCATGTCCAGGCGGCCGTAGGGGTCTTCCAGGGTGAGCTGCGTCGTGGACCACTCCCGCAGCAGGGCCGCCAATTCCTCTTCCAGCGGAGCCGGTTCACCGTAGGGGCGGGTGACCACGATGCGATGGGCGTCGTCCGGCGTGCGGGCGCAGCGGACCGCGGTGAATCCGGGGTGGGCGAGTTGCTGCCAACCGTACGCACGGGCTTGGGCGAGCCAGAACGCGGCGGCATTGTCGTTGGCCTGTTCGAGCCGGCTGTGGATGTTCACGACAGGACGGTAGCGCGGGCGCCGGACGGCCGGCCCCCGGCCTCGGCACTGGCCGGATGAAGCCAGAGAGGCGCACGCTTTGGCTCCGTGCGCCCTCTCGTGCACCGCCGATTTTCGGTCAATCTCGCGCGGCTCCCTCGCCCTTGGGCAAACCTGCAGCCCAGACCCGCCGACCGGGTGCGCCGAAGCCGGGCGCCCCAGGACCAGCCCCGCGACAACCAGCCACCGTTGCACCGGCCCTCTTCCCAGAAGGGTCGACGGGTGCCACGCTTCGTGATCGAATGCATCACGCCAAATTGCCATGTCGACATAGCGTCGGATGGTGAACTTGTCACAACGGCAACGGTCCACCCGATAGATTCGATCTTGGCGAGCAGTGCCGCACCACCCACACCACACCACCGAGGGGGCTTGAGCGCCTTGAGCAGGGTGAGCAGGAGCGACGCGGGTCCTGACAGCGGCCAGGCCGTGGCCGGCATCGCGGGGCGTTCCGCGAGAAGCACCGGTATCCCGGCCATCGCAGCCACCCCCCGCACCTCCGGCACCTCCAGCGCCGTCCCGTACTCCTCGTACGCCTCTGCCGCCTCAGGCGCATCCTCGGTATCAGCGGCCTCTGGCGCACCTTCCTCCCCCTCTGCCCCGGAGCATGTCGGACGGCCCGTCAACCGACCGTCCGTCAGCCCGACGTCAGCTCAGAACTTCGGAGCGGGCGCCCAGGCGGGAGCGTCGGTTCCCGGCCAACCTGGTGGCCAGGGCGCTGGCCACGCTGTCGGTCAGCCGGGGCAGGGCGGGGGCTTCCCTGGTTTCCCTGGCGGCCTCACCGGTGGCGGTTTCCCGACCGCTTCGGCGGTCTCGGGCGCCGCCGCCCCGGCCGCCGGCACCGGGATGGCGACCGCCGGAATCCCGGCCGGTCCGCTCGGCACGGTCGGCCACGGACCGACGGCCCACGGTCCGAGCGGCGCGGTCGGCCTGTCCGGGGCCAACGGCTCCGCGAACCCCGTGATGGCCGCCGCCCCCCGGAAGCTCTCGGGCCGGCGCCGGCGCGAGACCGTCGCGGTGCTGATCTTCGGCGGCGCCCCGATCTTCGAGAGCTCGATCCCCCTCTCCGTCTTCGGTGTCGACCGCCAGGACGCCGGTGTGCCGCGCTACCGCCTGCTGGTCTGCGCCGGGGAGGAGGGGCCGCTCGCCACCACCGGCGGCCTCACCCTCTCCGCGCCGTACGGACTGGAGGCGCTGGCACGGGCCGGCACGATCGTCGTACCGGCCTGGCGCTCGATCTCGCAGCCGCCGCCGGTCGAGGCCATCACCGCCCTGCGCAAGGCCCACCACGAGGGCGCCCGGATCATCGGGCTCTGCACCGGCGCGTTCGTGCTCGCCGCCGCCGGTCTGCTGGACGGCCGCCCGGCCACCACGCACTGGATGTACGCGCCGACCCTGGCCAAGCGCTACCCCCGGGTGCACGTCGACCCGCGCGAGCTCTTCGTCGACGACGGCGACGTGCTGACCTCGGCGGGTACCGCCGCCGGTATCGATCTCTGCCTGCACGTGGTGCGCAGCGACCACGGCGCCGAGGCGGCCAACGCGCTGGCCCGCCGGCTGGTGGTGCCGAGCCGCCGCAGCGGGGGCGGACAGGCCCAGTACATCGATCAGTCTTTACCAGAAGAGATCGGCAACGACCCGCTTGCCGAGGTGGTCACCTGGGCGCTGGAGAACCTCAACCAGCAGTTCGACGTCGAGGTGCTGGCGGCGCGTGCCTATATGAGCCGGCGCACGTTCGACCGGCGGTTCCGCACGCTGACCGGCAGTGCCCCGCTGCAGTGGCTGATCACCCAGCGGGTGCTCCAGGCGCAGCGGCTGCTGGAGACGTCGGAACTGTCGGTGGACGATGTCGCCCGACGGTGCGGCTTCCGGTCGCCGGTGGCACTGCGCGGCCATTTCCGCCGCCAGCTCGGGGTCTCGCCGGCCGCCTACCGGACCAGCTACCGTTCCCGGCGGCCGGGACCGCAGGCTCCGGCGCCGATGGTGCCGCACTCCGGTGACCTCCGGCCGGGCGGCGCCCTGCCGCAGTCGGCCGGCTCGCCCGCGGCAGTGGCGGCCGCCGCCGCCGCGGCGGCAGGCGGGGCGCTGCTGGGACAGCACGGACAGCAGTCCGCGCACTCGTTCCCGTCCATGCCCGGCAACCCCGCACACCCGGGGCAGCACGGGCAGCAGGCGTTCCACGCGCGCGCCGGGCAGCCGTACCCGCACCAGCAGGCGACGCCTCAGTCGCACCCGGGGCAACCCGGCTCGGGGCGCGGTCCGGCCCGGTCGCCGCTGGTCCCGGCCCAGCCCGGCCCCGGAGCGGGTCGGCCACCGCGGACCGCGGAGCACGCGGCGGCGGAGGACGGCCACCCGCAGCCGGGTGCGCGCGGCCAGGGCCAGGGGCATCGCGCCGTGTCCGAACGGCCGTCGGACGAGACCGGTACCACCGGCTCGGGCACCGGCGGGCGAGGGCACGGCACGGCCGCGGGCCGGGTGCCGGTACCGTCCTCGCCGGTGACTCCGGAGGCCCGGGCCCGCCAGGTCCGACCTCCGCAGATCCGCCAGCAGGGCGGCCGCACCGGAGCCGCGGACGCCGGACGTGAGCCACGCGACACCCGTTCCGCACGGGAGGGTCACCAGGGCCGGGAGGGCCATGAGCCGGACGGTCACGGCCAGGACGGGCACGCGGCCGAGGCCTGTGCCCCGGCGCCCCGCTCGACTCCGGCGGTGCCCGTGGCGCGTGATCGCGCCGTAGGGTGAGTGGCGTGAATGACCGTTTGGTATGGATCGACTGTGAAATGACAGGCCTCGACCTCGACCGGGACGCTCTGGTCGAGGTCGCGGCACTGGTGACGGACTCCGAGCTGAACGTCCTCGGCGAGGGCGTCGACGTCATCATCCGCCCGCCCGCGGAGGCGCTGGCGAACATGCCGGAGGTGGTGCGCACCATGCACACCGCCTCCGGTCTGCTCGACGAACTGGAGCACGGCGTCACCCTCGCCGAGGCCGAGGCGCTCGTGCTCGCGTACGTCCGCGAGCACGCGCCCGAGGCGGGCCGGACGCCGCTGTGCGGGAACTCGGTGGCGACCGACCGCGGCTTCCTCGCCCGGGACATGCCGGCCCTGGAGGGCCACCTGCACTACCGGATCGTCGACGTCTCCTCGATCAAGGAGCTGGCCCGCCGCTGGTATCCGCGGGCGTACTACAACAGCCCGCAGAAGGGCGGTAGCCACCGGGCGCTCGCCGACATCCGCGAGAGCATCGACGAACTGCGGTACTACCGCGAGGCGGTGTTCGTCCCGCAGCCCGGCCCGGACACCGACACCGCGCGCGCGATCGCCGAGAAGTACCAGGCGCCGACCGACTGACCTCTCCCGCCCGGCTCCGGCGGGTCGGCGAACGACGACGAACGGCGGCTGCGAACCACGTCGACGCCGGGCGGGGGTCGGCCGGAAGGGCCCGAGGGGGTGCCCGCGTTCGTCCGGGCGAAACCCTGGCACGAGCACCCTCTCGGATCCTGTAGAGTTCTTCCTGTCGGAACGGGGGCGCGAAGAGCGCAAACGGTCCGGACAGATGGTGGGTGTAGCTCAGTTGGTAGAGCACCTGGTTGTGGTCCAGGTGGCCGCGGGTTCGAGTCCCGTCACTCACCCCAGAGCCTGAGGGGCCGATCTCTTCAAGAGATCGGCCCCTCAGGCGTTTTCGCGTTCCCTCACATCCCCACGCACCGCGCATCCCTGGCGACCCCCGCGATTCCCGCCCGACCGCACAGCTCCACGGCACGGTTTCCCCGCCGACAGATCTGCCGCCAGATGCTACCGACTAGTAACATTGCCGCCATGACCACACCTTCGATCGGCCGGCTGCTCGAATCGACCGTGCCGATGGCACGCACCCTCAAGCTCGAGTACCTGGAGACCACCCCGGAGCGCGCGGTGCTCCGGCTGCCCGACCAGCCCGAGTACCACAACCACGTCGGCGGGCCGCACGCCGGCGCGATGTTCACGCTCGCCGAGTCGGCGAGCGGCTGCATCGTGCTGGGCGCCTTCGGCGACCAGCTCTCGCGTGCCGTGCCGCTCGCGGTGAGTGCCGAGATCTCCTACAAGAAGCTGGCCATGGGCGTGGTCACCGCCACCGCCGTCCTGGGCCGCCCGGCCGCCGGGATCGTCGCCGAGCTGGACGAGGGCGGTCGCCCCGAGTTCCCGGTCACCGTCGAGATCACCCGCGCCGACGGGGCCGTGACCGGCGTCATGACCGTCGTCTGGACCCTGCGCCCCAACTCCTGACCGACCGGCGCCCGGTGGTTCCGGGGTCTCATCGCGATAACTGTCCGTGACGACGGCCGTGACCTCACGCCCCGTCCGCTCGTTCTCAATTCACGTGCGAGCCAATCACGCGGTCAAGGCCCCGGAACCAGCCCGACGCGCCCTCGGCGGCACGCGGCGTACGGTCGGCCGGTGGCTGCCCCGTCCACGCGTGGTCGCGGTGGCCGGGGCGCTGCTCGCACAGATCTGGTGGCTCGGAGCACCGGGCGCGTACGCGGCGGCGCCCGAACCCCTGCCGGAACCGGTGAACCGCACGGTCGGACGGGCCCTGCACGGCGGGCAGGCCTTCGACGGAGCGTCAGCCGAACGCCCGTCCGAGACGGGGCGGAAGACCTCCGGCGCCACCGGTGCCCGTGGCACACCGCCGCAGGACGCGCCCGCCGGGCTCCCCGGTCCGGTGGAGTCCCCCGGGCTGGTCGGACAGCTCACCGGTACGGCCGCGTCCGTACCTTCCTCCGGTACGGACACCGTGACCGGGCTGGTCGGAGGTGTGCTGCAGGAGCGGATCAGGGCGGGCGGCCTGCCGCTGCCGGGCCAGCGGGCCGCCGTTCCGGACGCGTTCGCGATCGCCTCGGGGCTACTGGAACCGGCCCCCGCCGAGGCCCGTACCCCGGAGGCACGCGCCTCACGGAGCAGTGAGCCCGAGACGCCCTCGTCGCCGGACGGACGGACGGGTGCCGGTACGCCACGCCCCGCTCCGGCGGACGACGGCCGGCCCGGCCAGAATCCCCCGCCACCGGTTCGCGAGGCCGCCGACCTTCGGTCCAGCCCCGGTTCCGAACCGCCCGAGGACGGCGCGGACGGCGCCGGAACCACGCGCCGGCCCGCACCGGAGGGCCGTCCGGCGGCGTACGAGGACCTGGCACTGACCGACCCGGCCACCATGGCGGCCGGTCACGGGCCCTCGGACACGGGGATCGCCGTGCTCGCCCCCATCGCCGCCGGACTGCTGCTCACCGGCGCCGCGATGTGGAAGCACCGGGGCCTGCCGCGCGGGCACTGAGACGGACACCGGCGCGGGCCCGGCACCGGTCCCGACGCCGGGACCGCCACGGGACGGACCGCCCGGCGTCAGACCGCCGGACCGAGGTCCAACGCCAGCAGCGGGAGTTCGCGCCCGGGAATCGACCCGGACGGGGTGACACCGATCCGGGTGGCACCCATCGCCAGGTAGAACGGCTCCGCGTTCGGGTCGGCATCGATGGTGAGCCGGTGGAAGCCGAGCGCCACGGCCTGCTCGCGAAGGTGCTGGAAGAGCCGGCCTCCGACGCCCCTGCCGATGGTGTCGGGCTCGACGAAGAGCATGCCCAACTCGCCCTGGGGCGGCGCCCCGACGAGGGTCGCGAAGCCCAGCACCCGGCTGTCACCGGCGGCCACCGGCTCCTCGACCACCATCGTCCGCTGCCGCTCGATCCCGTCGGCGTCCAGGGTCAGTTCGTCCCGGCAGGCAGCCAGGAACGCCTCGTCGTAGCCCCAGTGGGCCTTGGAGCGGAGGGCGAGGGCGCTGAGCAGCTCCGCCTCCTCCGGCCGAGCCGGTCTGATCCGCATGGCGTGCCCTCCTGTTCGGCAGCGCCGTCCGGATTCCGGACAGCAGCGGCCATTCTCCGCAACGGGCGGCACGACCGCCAAGCGGTTTACCGGAGTTCGGGCCACGCCCCGCTCCCCGCCACCGAACAACACGGCAACGGCAACGGCAACGGCAACGTGGCTAACGGAACGTCCCCGGCGGCGGGACCGGGGAGGGAGCGGCGGTCGCGTCGGTGGCCGGGGCCGCGCCGGCGGCGAAGTCGGCCAGGGCGCGGCCGTGTTCGACCCGGCCGAGGGCGGCGTCGGTGGCGACCTTGCGGCCCAGTTCGGCGACCGGGAGCGGAGCGTGGGCGGCGGCCAGGACGAGGTTGCCGAAGCGCTTTCCGCGCAGCACGGCCGGGTCCGCGACCAGGCACAGCTCGGGGAAGACCGCGCCGAGCGTGGCGATCTGCGAACGGGCGAACGGAAGCGCCGCACCGTCGGCGATGTTCACCGCGTACCAGCCGCCGGGGGCCAGCGCCCGGGCGGCGAGCACGGTGAACTCGACGGTCGTGCAGTGGGCGGGCACCCGGGCGCCGGAGAAGACATCGGCGATGACAAGGTCGACGCTGCCCTCCGGGGTCCGCTCCAGCACGCTGCGGGCGTCCGAACCGCGGACCTTGATCTGCCAGCCCCGTTCCAGCGGGAGTTCGGCGCGGACGAGGTCGGTGAGCGCGGTGTCGATCTCGGCGACCTGCTGGCGGGAGCGGGGGCGGGTGGCCGCGACATAGCGGGCCAGGGTGAGGGCACCGCCGCCGAGATGCAGAACGGTCAGGGGACGACCGGGCGGGGCGACCAGGTCGATCAGGTGGCCGAGGCGACGCTGGTACTCGAAGCCCAGGTGGCTCGGGTCGGCGAGGTCGACCATGGACTGCGGGGCGCCGTCGATGAGGAGCGACCAGGCGCCGGGGCGGTCGCGGTCGGGGCGGAGCTCGGCCAGCCCGGAATCGACGGGACGGGTGAGCGGGCCCTGGGTGTGCGTTCGGCCGCCGGGGCCGGTGGTCGCCGGCTGCGGCTCCGCCGTCGTACGCCCCTTGTCCGCGCTGCGGCCGGCTCTGCTGCTTCGTCCCATACCGGCCATTATCGCCGCCGGGCCGGAGGCCTCCGCGGCCCAGCGGGGGTGCCGGGCGGACGGGCGACGGTCAGAACGGGCCGAGGCCGCCGGCCGTCAGGGTGCAGGCCGCCTCGCAGAGGGCCGAACGCAGCACCCAGGCATCGGTGGGGCGGGCCGCGCACCCGGCACCGGTCGGGGGCATCACCCACCGCGGGTCGGTGGCGGGCAGAAGCAGGCCGCCCGCGGTACAGGAGCTTCCTGGGAGGTGCCACGTCTCCGAGGTGCCGGCCGGGACGAAGAAGGAGACGGTGCTGCCGTTGCGGCTCTGCAGCACGACCCCGCAGGCCCGGCGCAGCCGCAGGATGTCGACCGCCTCCAGTCCGTGCCGCAGCGCGACCGTGACCATGTCGTAGCCGGCGACGACCACGCCGTCGTCGCCGGCCGCCGGGGGGCGCCCGGTCTCGCCGAGGCGACGGGCCCGTCCGTTGCCGCCGCCGCACGGGGCGTGGCCGCCCTCGGCGGGCCCCCGCCCGGGGCCGCGGTCGTCGGCGGGCTCGGGCAACAGGGCGGGGACGGCGGCGGCGAGCACTCCTCTGGCGGCCAGGCGGTGGTACTGCGGTACTCCGGTGGCCATCACGGGCTCTCCTGTCACCTCGGCGGTTTCGGAAGCCGCGCCGCCCGGGCGGTGGCGGCCGCCGCGGCGGGCGGCGGGCCCGGGACGGCGGCCGGAGGCTTCCGCGTATCAGGACAACGCGAAGGACGCTTCCCAGGCCACGGGGCGCCTTACAGCAAGGCATGGCATTTCATGGCAGATCCCGGCAACAGGGTCCGGTTTGACCAGGATTGACCACCTATCATCCGCAAACTCGCTGTGGCCGCCTGGTGACTCCGGGTACTGTCGGTTGCGAGCCAGGCGGCCCATCCGGCCGCACCGGGCCCACCGGCAGCCGGGAGCAGCACCCCGGCACCACGGCCACCGCAGTCCCCTCAGTCCCCGCAGTCCCGGCAACCACGAGAGCCCAGCCCGGTCCGTCGCACACCGGACCTCACCCCACGGAACCGCCCCGCCTCGCACCACCACCCCGCACGACCACGGAGCGCACCATGGCAGCCACCCCACCGGCCGAGCCGAACCGCCCGTCCCCCAATACCGTGATGCGCGCCCTGCGCGGCGACCGGTCACCGGGCGAGTTCGCCATGGCCGTACGCCGGGCCGCCCGGGAGATCGGCGAGCACGTGTCCTGCGACGCGCGCTACGTCGGGCGGGTCGAGGCCGGCGAGATCCGCTGCCCCAACTACGCCTACGAGCGGGTCTTCCGGCACATGTGGCCGGGCCGCTCGCTGACCGATCTCGGCTTCTCCCCCCGTACCGCCGTCCGCCGCCGCCGGGCGGACGGCCGCAGGGGCGCCGGGCCATCCCCGCTCCACCCGCAGTTCCCGTTCCCGCCCACCCCACGCCCACCACTCTCCACACAACTCCCGTACGCTGCCTCGCCGTACGCGGAACCGCCCCCGCTGGACGGGCCCATGCCGCCGAGGCCCGTGGCGGTGCCCCGGGGGCCCGACGGATCGCACCATTTCGACGAGGAGAACGACGACGTGCGTCGCCGTACGTTCCTGGCCGGCGGATCCGCCGCACTGGCCACCGTGATCGGCATCGACCGGCCGGCCGGGGCCGGCCCCCGCACCGCCGCGGGCGGCCCCGGCACCGGAGCGGCCACCCCCTGCGGGCTCGTCCCACCCCAGCCGGGGCCCGGCACAAGCAGGTTCGACGCCGCCCCCGGCCTGTTCGATCCCGGATCCGCCTCCGACCCCGGCTCCGCCTTCGTACCCGGCCGGCCCGGGCCGGTGCCACCGCCCCGCAAGGTCGGCGCCGCCGAGGTGCTCGGCGTCGAACAGGCCGTACGGGACATCCGGCTGGCCGACGACGTCTACGGGGCCGACGCCCTGTTCGAGCTGGCCGGGCAGTCGCTGCGCACCGCGTACCTGCTGCTCAACGAGGGCGAGTACAGCGCCGAGACCGAACGCAGACTCCAGGCCGGCGCAGGCGAACTGGCCATCTCGGTCGGCTGGTTGGCGCACGATTCGAACCGGCTGGCGGACGCCCGGTCGCTCTACGCCGAGGCGCTCGCCACCGCCCGGATGGCGGGCGACTCCGCGTTGGAGGCGCATGTCTTCTGCAACAGCGCCTTCCTCGCCAGGGACGCCGGCCGCCCCCGTGAGGCGCTGCGCGCCGCCCAGGCCGGCCAGGCCGCCGCCCGTTACCTGGACTCCGACCGGCTGCTCGCGCTGCTCGCCATGCGCGAGGCCGGCGGCTGGGCACTGCTGCACGACCGCGCCGCCTGCGAACGGGCGCTCTCCCGGGCGTACACGCTCTTCGACCGCGGCCCCTCCGAGGCCGATCCCGAATGGATGTCCTTCTTCGGCGAGGCGGAGATCGCCGGGCTGGAGTCGCAGTGCTGGTCCGCCCTCGGGGACTGGGACCGGGCCAGCGAGCAGGCCGGGCGGGCGATAGAGCTGCAGAAGCCGCGCTTCGTCCGCAACCGGGTGCTGTACACCGCCGAGCTGGCCCACGACCGGCTCGGCCGGGGGGACTTGGCCGGCGCGGCGAACCACGGCACGGCCGCCGTCGCACTGTTCGGCGAGGTCCGCTCGGCCCGGATCCGCAGCATGCTGGCGGACACCGCCGAACGGCTGCGCGCGCACCGGGGCGTGCCGGAGGTCGGCCGCTTCCTGGCGGAGTACGACGTGGCCGCGGCCGCCTGACCGGTCGGCCGGGACTGCGGCCAGAACCGGGACCGGGGCCAGGGACCCCGCCCCGGCCCAGGGCCCGTACGGCCCACCGGTCAGTGCTTCAGGCCCTCCAGGTGGGCGAGGTCGTTCCAGACCTCGACCGCCGGGGCGCCGTACTCCCAGGAGAGGACGCAGAGCGCGGCCGTGCCGAGCTTGAACCGCTGGGCGTACTCGGGCGGCAGCCCCAGCCAGCGGGCGGTGAGGATGCGCAGCAGGTGGCCGTGGGCGAAGAGCACCACATCGCGGTCGGCGCAGTGCATGACGGTGGTGTCCGGATCGGGCACGCCGTGCTCGTCGTTGAGGTCGGCGAGGAAGGCGTCCACCCGGGCGGCCACATCGCTGAGCTTCTCACCGCCGGGCACGCCGTCGCGCCAGATCAGCCAGCCGGGCTGGTCGGTCGCCCGGATGTCGGGCCCGGTCCGGCCCTCGTACTGGCCGTAGTCCCACTCCAGCAGCTCGGGGCGCTCCACCGCGCGGTCGCCGAAGCCGGCCAGCGCGCAGGTCTCCTTGGCCCGGTCGAGCGGGCTGGTGTAGACGAGCGCGTCCGGCAGTCCGTTCCAGGGGGCCTTGGCGAGGCGGGCGCCGAGCGCCCGGGCCATCGCGCGCCCCTCCTCGGTCAGCGGGATGTCGGTGCGTCCGGTGTGGCGTCCGGTCTTCGACCATTCGGTCTCGCCGTGGCGGACCAGCACGATTCGGGCGGGCATGGAAAGGCTCCTCGCAGCGGGGCGGTGGCAACGGTCGGTCTCACCCTTGAGCACCGGGGCTCCATGATCCCTCACCTCGGAGCCACTCACGATCGCGGGCCTGGCCGGACGGCACCGCACGGCCGCCGCCGGGGATGGCCCGATATCTCCCGGCATGCCCGTGTGAGGCCCGAACCGCCGGGCCGGACCGGATTGTCGGACCCGGATGCGAGACTGGGCCGCACCATGAACGTCTCGACGAACGTCCCGTCCAGCGGGCACCTTGAGCCGCTCTCCCAGCGGCTCGCCGAGCTGCGCGGTCCGGCGCCGCAGCGCAGCCTGAACGCCCGCGCCCTCGCCGCGCTCGCCGCCAATCCGGGCTGTCACCGCCGCGCCGTACTCGACGCCGCCGGGGTCGACAAGTCGGCGCTGGCCGCCCGGCTCGGCCGCCCCGCTCCGTTCGGGCAGTCGCCGTTCGCCATCGCGCGCGGTGTGATCTTCGAGTCCCGGCTGAAGGCCGACGGCTACGCGGCGCTGCTGGAGCCGCTCCGCCGCCATCTCGGCCTGCCGACGGACGGCGGCGCCCCGCTCACCGTGCCCGATCTGCTGCGCCGCTCGGGCCCGGCGGTCCGGGCCGAGCGCACGGCGGCCGCCCTGGCCGAGGCCGCCGCCGAGCCGGACGCCTGGACGCTGCTCGACCACCCGCTGCTGCGGCTCACGGTGGCCGGCAGCACCGCCTATCTGGAGCCGGACGCCGTCGTGGTGCACGGCGGGCGGTGCACCGTGGTCGAGATCAAGTCCTTTCCGGTGCTGGACGGCAGCGCCGACCCGGCCAAGGTCGGCGCCGCCGCCCGCCAGGCCGCCGTGTACGTGCTGGCGCTCCAGGAGACGGCCGCCGCGCTGGCCGGCCGGGAGGCGGACCAGGGCCCGTACGTGGAGCAGCGCCTGCCCGGCAGCCCCCGGCTGAGCGTGCTGCTGGTCTGCCCGAAGGACTTCGGCAACCGGCCCACCGCGGTCGCCGTGGACGTCCGCCGCGAGCTGGCCACCACCCGCCGCCAGCTGAGCCGGATGACCGGTATCGGCGGGCTGCTGGAGGCGCTGCCGCCGGGCGTCGACTTCGACCTCGCGCCCGACCGGGACGGCGTCCCCGTCCGCTCCGCCGAGGAGCTGGCCGGGTCGGTCGAGGCGGTGCCCGCCGCGTACAGCCCGGACTGCCTCTCCACCTGCGAGCTGGGCTTCCACTGCCGCGCCCTGGCCCGCTGCGACGACCGGGTCGAACAGCTGGGCCGAGGCGTCCGCGGCGAGCTGGGCAGCATCCGTACGGTGAGCGAGGCGCTGGCCGCCACCACCGGGGGCAGCGCCGACGAGGCGGCCGCCCGGCTGGCGTACGCGGCCGCGCTGCGGGCCGAGGCACTGGGGGCGGCACCCCCTGCGGCCGTCCCCCCGAACGCCGTCCCCCCGAACGCCGCCACCCCGGCCGTCACCTCGGCCCCCGCCCCGGCCTGTGCCGGAGGCCCCCGATGAGCCTGCTCGGCACCCTCGCCCGGCTGGAGGCCGTCCGCAGCGGCCGGGCCGAACCGCTGGCCACCGTCCGGCACCGGCACCTCTCCGACCGCCCGATGGTGGTCGTGCCGCTGACGGCGGCCGGTGAGGCGGGCGCACCGCTGGCCGTGATGCTCGGCACCGAGCGGTCCGCACCGCGGCTGCACCTGGTGCCGCAGCCGCTCAACCGCACGCTGCGCTTCGACTTCCTGGCCGAGCTGGCCGCCGATCTGCTGCCCTACCTGGAGTCCTTCGGCACCGAGGTGGAGCAGATCGAGGGCTCCGAGAAGGACGTGGAGACGGGCGAGAAGACGCAGGTCTTCCGCGAGCTGTGCGCCGACGCGCCGCAGCTGATCGTGCCGAACAGCGCGGGGGTGCACCATCTCGCCCTGCTCGGGCGCTCCACCCGTTTCCGCCGCACCATCGAGGACGACGAGCCGGGCCCGTACCCGGCGCCGGTCCGGGTGCCGCTGCTCGGCCGCTGGCTGACCCACCTCACCGACCGGGCCCAGGTGCCCGGATCCAGCCTGCTGCTGCCGATGACCGGCCTGCTCGCCCGGCACTGGGCGACCGGCCAGAGCCACCTGGAGGACCAGCATCTGGCCGCCCGGCTCGCCTGGCACGCACCGCCGGCCGGGCTGACCGGCGCCGAGGCCGCCGAGCTGGCCGAGTCCGCCCGCGACGCGCACGGGCAGCTGCTGCACCCGCCGGCCGGCCCGGCCACCGACCCGCGCTTCGACGAGCTGGTGCTCGGCCCGGCGATCGCCCGCTACGACGCCGCGGCGTCCGCCCTGCTGCACCGGGCCTCGGCCGGCCCGGGCGCGGAGCACGCACCCCACGATCACGCCCACGACGGCGGCAGCGACGACGCGGGGGCCGACCGGGCGCGGGCCGCCCTCAGGGCCGCCGTGGCACAGCTGCGCGCGGCGCTGGAGCGGGTGCTGCTGCCCACCTGGCACGACGTCTGGCACGGCCTGGACCTCCTGCGCTCCCTGCCGCCCGGCGGGCACCTGGCGGAGCGCTGGACGGGCGACCGCTGGTCCTACACCGGCCACCGGGACCGTCTGGCGGCCGGCGAACCTCCGCAGCCCCGGCAGGACGACGCCGTCACGGCCGCCCGGAAGCTGGCGCAGCGCGAGCGCGAGCAGGCCCGGCTGGACGTCCAGGAGGCGCTGGACGACCCGCTGGCGATGGCCGAGCACCGGCTGGCCGGCGAGGCGTTCTCCGGCGAGGTGACCGAGGTGGTGCCGGACTACGACACCACCGGCCGGTCCCCCAAGCCGCGCCCGCTGGTGACGGTCCGCACCGCCGACCGCCCGCACGCCGACCTCGGCCGGGAGGCGCACCGGGCGCACGGCCCGACGCCGCAGAAGGCCGAGATCGTGGCGGTCGATCCGGCGGAGGGCACGATCACCCTGCGGGTGCTGTCCGGCATGGGCCGGAAGAAGGAGCCCGAGCCGGGGAGCCTGCCCGAGCCGGGCGAGCGGATCACCTTCACGCTGTTCGAGTTGACGGTCCGCCAGTCCGCGCCGCTGCCCGAGCCGGACGACACACCGTGGACGCACGGCGGCCCGCCCGGTGCGGCGTCCGGCGCGGCGTCCGTACCGTCCGCAGCCTCCGAGGAGTGGGAGTGATCCGGCAGATGAGCAGCGAGCAGGCCCCCGGCGCGGCCGCCGACGCCGCGGTGGCCCGCATTCTGGCGGCCACCGTCCACCCCGCCGTCGGCGCCCCGCGCGGGGTGGTGGTGGACTCACCGCCCGGCGCCGGCAAGTCGACCCTGGTGGTCCGGGCCGCCCGGGAGCTGGTCGAGTCCGGCGAGCGGCTGATGATCGTCGCCCAGACCAACGGCCAGGTGGACGACCTGGTCGACCGGCTGGCCGAGAAGGCGCCCGAGTTGACGATCGGCCGGCTGCACGCGGCGGACTCCCGCCCGGGCCCCGAGGTGCTGCGGCACGCCAACGTCACGCCCTCCGCCAAGGTGGCGGACCTCGCCGAACTCGACGTGGTGATCTCGACCTCCGCCAAGTGGCAGTGGGTGCGGACCGAGGCGCCCTGGCGGCACGCGATCGTCGACGAGGCGTACCAGATGCGCTCGGACGCGCTGCTCGCGGTGGCGCGGCTGTTCGAGCGGGCGCTGTTCGTCGGCGACCCGGGCCAGCTGGACCCGTTCACCGTGGTCGGCACCGAGCAGTGGGCGGGCCTGTCGTACGACCCTTCGAGCAGCGCCGTGGTCACCCTGCTCGCGCACAACCCGCAGATCGAGCCGCACCGGCTGCCGGTCTCCTGGCGGCTGCCGGCCAGCGCGGCGCCGCTGATCTCGGACGCGTTCTACCCGTACACACCGTTCCGCTCCGGTACCGGCCCGGACGAGCGCCGGCTCACCGCCGCCGTGCGCCCGGACGGCTCCGCCCTGGACGCGGCGATCGACCGGGCGGCCGAGCACGGCTGGGCGCTGCTGGAACTGCCCGCCCGGCACACCGTACGGACCGATCCGCAGGCCGTGGCCGCCGTCGCGGCCACCGTCCGCAGGCTGCTTGAGCGGGGGCTGACGGCCCACTCCGAGCAGGGCTCCACCCCGCTCGCCCCCGGCCGGATCGCGGTCGGCACCGCCCATCGGGACCAGGCGGCGGCCGTCCGGGCGGCGCTGGTCAAGGCCGGTGTCCCGGTGGATCCGACGGCCGGACCGGCCGTGACCGTCGACACCGCGAACCGGCTGCAGGGGCGCGAGTACGACGTCACCGTCGTCCTGCACCCGCTCTCCGGGCGGCCGGACGCCACCGCCTTCCACCTGGAGACCGGCCGGCTCTGTGTCCTCGCCTCCCGCCACCGGCATGCCTGCATCGTGGTGGCCCGGGCGGGTATCGCCGAGCTGCTGGACGAGCATCCGTCCACCGAGCCGGTGCAGTTGGGCGTCTCGGTCAAGTTCCCCGACGGCTGGGAGGCAAGTTTTACCACACTGGAGCACTGGATGCAGCACCGCGTCAGACTGCACTGATCAGGGCTGCCAGCAGCACCGGCGCCCCGGCATCCACATGCCGGGGCGCCGTCGGCTGATCACCACTCCTTAGGTCCCTTGAAGACGGCCACGGGCCGCTTCGATCTCGCTTCGGGCCGCAGTGCCGAACACGGCTTGGTCCCGCAGAGCGGCGAACACCCGGACGAAGTACGAGATGTTCTCGGGCCTGGCCGTCTGGAACGCCCCCGACCAGAACTCTTGCTTGAGCAAGCTCTCATCGAACAGGTAGAAGCCCTCACCGGGGTAGAGCGACCGTGCCCGGCCTTGCGGGATGATCCCGATGGACACGTACGGGAGCCTGGACACCTCCAGGAGGTGATCAAGTTGCCCGTTCATCACCTCAGCACCGCCCGTATTGTTAGTTAGCGCTGAGGCTTCCAGGAGGAACGAGAATATCGGCGCCCCGGTGCCGAGGAACCGCTTCCGGACCATGCGGTTCTGTGCCGCTTCCTCCACGTCATCCAAGGGCAGGCCATGCAGCTTGGCATGGATGGTGAACTGCGCCTTGGCGTACTCGACCGTCTGTAGGAAACCGGGGACGAACAGCGACTCATACACCCGGAGCAGCTTGGTCTTCGCGTACAAGTCCATGGCTTGGAACTGGAGACGCTTCATCCCCGGTCGGTGCCACCGCTTGTAGTCGGTCCACATCTGCTCGATCTCACGACTCATCGCGATGAGTTCGGGAGTCTGCCCCTCGACGGCACAGGCCGTTGCCCATCGTCGGATGTCTTCCTCGGTCGGGATCTGCGTCCCGTGCTCGATCTTCGACACCTTGGTCTTGTGCCAGCCACAGCGCTGCGCGAGCTCGACACCCGAGAGATGGGCATCCCGACGGAGTTCCTTGAGCTGAGTCCCGAAAGCGCGCCTTGCGGACTCGGATGGTTCCTGGTCAGACATGTCGCTACGGCTTGTACTCACCATTGGGGACGCCGAGCGACCATGCCTGCTCGAACGCCTCGTTGCAGAACCGGACCACGTCCGCATCGGTTGAGAGCTGGATGTCGGTCTGTTGGTTGTCTCCCCCGATGAGGTTGAAGACCACCAGGTCATCCCGGATCAGGCAGTCGTTTCCCGGCAAGGGCAGCGCCGACACGAGACGGCGGGGAAGCCACCGAAGACGCTCCGTGGGGTCGGCCAGCTCGACCGCCATCCGCTGGTAGTCCGAGAGGGGTTCGGAGACGACCCGCACACGCCGGTAAGGAAAGCCGGCAGCGGCCTTCCCGGTCAGGAACGCACGATGCCCGCGCATCGTCTCCTCGACCGTCTCACGGTCGCCTGAGCGCCATGCCTCGAACAACGGGCGGTCCACCTCATAGAAGTCCCGTAGCTCAAGCTTCCGGACCTCTTGGGCAGGCTCACCGAACAGCAGCTCAATTCGGCGTGCCGCCGAGATCAATTCCATAACGCTCCCTGACGTACTTCCGAACGAACACATCCATGGTCCGCCCGGACATCTCCCCGAACGTCTCGTCGTCGGCAAGGGCGACGAGCTGATCCCGAACCTTCGGCCCGCGCTTCTTGAGTTGCACGATCCATGAGCCACGGTCGGTCTCATAGAACGTCTCGCACTCGACGCCGCCCTGAGAGTTGGGGTCCGTGCAGAAGAACGTAGCGGTCAAGTCGTCGCCGTCGCTGCTGTGTTGCCGCATGTTGCTCCCCCCATGATCCGGCCGCATGTCATCTCCGACCTTCGCCCTACGAGCACCCCAAGGTCAAGCGTTCGACGGCACCAAAGCTCACTCAGACGGGTTCCAGCAACTATGAGCAACTTCGTTGAGTGCCGCTGGCCGAGGTTCGTACGGTCTACCCCACGCCCCTACGCATCGGTGAAGGAGAGGGAGCCAGGTATGTCCGCTGCCGTGAGGTCCGCCGGTTCGCACCGGAGCAGGGAGCGGGCCAGTCCGCAGAAGATGGCCGCGATCTTGAACGATTACCGGGTGGCACAGTCGGAGTCCCGACCCGTGCGGTACCCGCTACCGCCGGGGTGCGGGTGTCCCCGGTGTCGCACTGGGGGCTCCGGTGAATGACGCGATCGCCCTTCCCCCGCCGACCGAGGCGGGCGAGTCCTCGACGTCCGCCGAGCCGCCCAACCCACCGGAAGCGCCGGACCCCGTGAGCGCCGCGGTGGAGCGGTTCCGGGCCTTGCATGCCGAGCGCATGCGCCACCGACACCAGCACTGAGCCGGCCGCAGCCGGTTTATGAGCAGAGCGGAGGCACCACTTGAACACCATCGACCTTCTCAGGTCGCCGAACACCGTGCTGGCCAACGCCGTTGACGATGCTCTGGACGTGCTCCGTCCCCGCTTCCGGGAGGCCGGGACGGAACGGATCGAGTTCACCGTGGGGACGCAGCTCAACGGGCGTCCGCACATCGGCACGCACCTGGTGCAGAGCCTGTCGTTCCTGGTCGCCGAGCGGGCCCGCGATGAGTTCGGGGTCGATACGGCCGTGGACTTCGTGGCGCTGGACAACGCCCCGGCGGAGACCATCACCGATGGCGGCCGGATGTACCAGCTCACCTATCACCATCAGCTCGGAGACCACGGCATCCGTGCCCTGGTGACCGAGTACTACGCCCCTCTCCTGGACGCGATGACCAGCCGCACAGGCGTGGAGTACAGGGTCAGCAGCTACACCGAGCAGCAGGCGAGCCCGGAGTTCCGGGCCGAGTTCCTGCGAACGCTGGAGTTCCTGGATCAGATCCGGTTCTGGTTGGCTCCGGCCAACGGCACCGCTCACATCCGACTGCCGTGTCCGGCGTGCGGGTGGGCTCAGAAGTACGCCGACCACACGCGGCTGTTGGAGCTGGACGATTCGGGGGCGCTGTTCGAAGCGATGTGCCACGAACACGGCCGCTACGAGGCGGACATCACGCCGCTCGGCGGCGGGTACCTGGACCTCTCCACCCTGTACCGCAACGTGGTCAAGGAACGCTCCTACCGCCCCGACGACGGCACGTTGCACGTGATGGTGAAGGGCGGCGACTGGGCGTTCGGCTGCCAGCTGGTGGACGGCGCCCACGTCGCGATCGGGGCGCCGGCCGCTCCGGTGCCGCTGCGCGTCTTCACCCCTCAGATCCTCGGCAACGACGGCGGGAAGCTCTCCAAGAGCCTCCTGCGCGCCTCTGCCGACGCCGGAGACGCGACGGGAGGCAGCGCCGCGGAGTGGCTGCTCGACCCGGCCGCCTGGCCCGGCACACAAGCGGACTACGTCGAAGCGCTCACGGGCGCCGGTGAGCTGATGCTCAGCAGCCCGAGGCACTTCTTCCGGTCCTACACCACGACCGCATTGGAAGCCCTGATGACCACCCGCCAGCCTGCCAGGAACCAATCCCAGGCGCATGGCCGTCCCCGCAACATCCAGATCTACAAGCAGTACTTCGACCTGATCGCCGACGGCTCCAAGACTGTCGAAGTCCGGGTCGCCTACGCCTCCATGAAGCGAATCAGGGTCGGGGACCTGCTCAACTTCACCTGTCGTGGCGAGGAGTGCCTGACCAAGGTGACCCGCATCGGCACCTACAGGACCTTCAAGGAGATGTTCGGCACCGAGGACGTGAAGGCGGTCAACCCGCACGCGACCGAGGCCGAACAGTTGCGGGCGATCCACGCGATCTTTCCGCCGGAGAAGGAAGCCCTCGGCGTGATCACGTTCGAGATCGAGCGGGTGAACCCCGGTGAGTAGGCGCAGGCGGGTCCTGGTGGTCTGCAAGGGGAACCACTGCCGTTCCCCGATCGCCGCCCTGATCATCGCGGAGCGGTCCGGGGGCGCGCTGGACGTACGCTCGGCGGGCACCCGCGACTGGCACGTGGGCAAGCCCGCACACCCGCTGATGATCGAGGCCGCTTCCGCCTTCGGCTACGACCTGACCGGCCACCGGGGCCGGTTCCTGGACGAGGGGCTGCTCAGGTGGGCTGACGACGTGGTCGCGGTCGACGACGAAACGGCACTCGCGGTCGAAGCCATCGTCGGCCCGGACCGACCGGTGAGAATCCTCGGCTCGGGCATCACCGACCCGTGGGGCGGCGGTCCGGAGGACTTCGCCGCTGCCGTCCTGGAGATCCAGGAAGCCACAGCCCTGTTCTACGCGGTCTAACCGCCGTCCCGAGCATCTGAGCAAACGAAAGAACCGCCCCGGCCGAGAAGGCCGGGGCGGCTTGCTTTGTTTCGAGCGTTCAGAGCAGCGCCAGGAACGGGTTCCCGGTCACGACCGGCTCAGGACGGGGAGCGGGAGCAGACACAGGAACCGGGGGCGTGGTCTTGGCCGGACGGTAGGTGTCCATGCGGACAACCGTCGCCGGGCGTTCGTCACGCTGGGTTCGCAGCCGGCTGAGCGGAGCGTGACCGGCCACATCCTCAGCCAGGGTGTAGACCGTGGCTGGGCGGCCAAGGCCGGAGCGGTCGAGAGTGACCGTCACCCCGGGCAGGGCCTTGACCTCATCAGCAGAGGCCCCGACGTACGGCAACAGGTCGGAGGACCGTGCTTTCCCGCCATTCATCTCGATCCGGGCCCGGACCTTCTCCGCCAGGGTCGGCACCCGGCGGGCAGGCTTGACCGTCCCGGCCGCACCACCCGTGATGCTCACCGCACACCGGACGCTGTAACGAACCAGCGAGAACGCGGCGGACAGACAGGCGTGGTCGATCACCTCCGACCGCTCCGAGGCAGCCAGGCAGGCCGCTACCCGGATCGTTTGTTCGGCCGTCCGCTCGACGTATACGGCCTGTGCCTCGGGCAGGTTCTCCGAGATGATCCGGGCGTACCGGCGGATGACCTTCCACAGGAGCCGGGCGTCCTCTCCGAGGCTGATCACGTGCCTGTCACCGGCCGCCCAGTAGTAGGCCTGGGTGATGTCCCAACCGTCCGCCTCGGGCGGCGTGGCTCCGTCGTCATCCAGCATCGGCACGGACCCCAGCATGAAGGGCATGATGCGGTTGTAGCTGCCGCCCGCTGCCTCAGTAGCCCCGATGTACTTGGTCCAGTCGGACGGCGTGATGTGCGTGTGCATCACGAGCGCCGGGTCTGTGACCTCCTGCGCGCCTTCCTTAGTTGTGTTGCGGATCGGGGCGCCGTCCCACGCGCTACGAAGCTTGGCAGTGAACGACGGGTCACGCTTCACCCGGCGCAGCACTTCGGACCACTCTTCCTCGATCACCAGGGCCCGGACGTCACGCCCTGCCTCGGTCTCCTCCGTGGCCTCTACCTGTTCGGCGAGATAGTTCACCAAGCTTGCGCCGCTGGTAATCCCCGAGGTTGTGTGGGTGTCCAAGAAGCGGCCAAGGGCAGGCTTCATGACGTGCTGCGCGGCCCGGAGCGCGGACCCCTTGCCCTTCCCCGTCCCGCCAACCAAGGCACTCCAGACCAGGGCTGGACGGGCGTTGCCCCGGCTGGACACCTTGACCGTCTGGCCGATGGCAGCACTCCAGAACGAGAGGGCCGCCACGTAGATGCCAACCGGATCGCACTCAACGTAGGGGCTGACCTTCTCAACGGCGCGACCGATGGGCCCGTACAGGGTGATGGTGCTCAACTTCTCTTCTCCTGAGACTGGTTGGGATCGGGTGGCCGGGCCGACCCCGGCCACCCACGTACGTGCTGCTGGTCAGGCCGCTTGCGTGGCTGCCACCCGGTATGCGTGGCGGACCGATGCGGGGATGGGGCCCTTGGCGTTCACCGTGTAACCCTGAGCCTTGGCCCAGTCACGTATGGCCTGCGCCTCGGACTTGGTCTTGACGGCCTGAGCGTCCACCCTCACCGGCTCGGGGAGAGGGTCACCGCCCTTGAACTCCCCGGCACACACGGCATCCCGGAAGGCACCCGGACGCCTGGCGTCGAAGCAAGGTATGGAGAACTCAACAGCGTCTTGCAGCTTCTTAGTTGCGCGCTCCGCACCTTCGCCAACGATGATCAGCACCGTGTTGGCGTCGGCCCTGCCCACGACCGCATAGCCAAGGTTGCGGACCGCTTCCCTCGCGTCGTCCCACTCGTACCCGGGGATCTCACCGGACACCAGCACCGTGGGGCGGACCACCGACTCAGCCTCGGTCACGTCGTCTTCGGTGTCGTCCTGCTGGTCGTGCTCGCTCTCCGGCATCGCAGGTTCGGCAACGGTCACGGTCGGCTCAGCAGCAACCGGCACAGCCTCAGGCTGACCAGGCACACCGAGCGCATCCATCAGGTACCGAGTGAAGACGACACCGTGTTCCAAGCACAGGTCCCATGCGCGACCAGCAATGGTCAGAGACTCCGTCGCCTCTTCCTCGCTGCCGTCACGGGCAATGTGGGCGTCACAGAAAACACGCTCAACGGGCACCAAGACAGTCGTACGCATGGGTTCTTTCGATCCTTAGTGGAGAGAGTCCAGTGGTTCAGCCGGAGCCTTGCTTCTTACGGCTGCAATTCCCGCCCACCGGCCCGACCGGCGAACGTCTCCATTCTCCCAGTCGAAGCCTCCGAGTCACCCCATCCAGCATCACGAATGCATTTCTTCTAGATAACTAGATGGTAAATGTAACTGGGGGTAATACTTAGTAATTCCCTGTGCACCCCCACCGGGGGTGCCTTCCTTCCATCCTGTACGGGTTTCAAATGTTCGGCCGGCAGGCCGCTTCTCAGCCCAAAATAGGCCGGGCTCGCCAACTATGGGGCGGGTCGGGCCTTATTGAGGTCCGAAATAGTTGCAAATAACCACCTATGGGAAGTGATCTGCACCTCAAAGCAGTGGCCCATGTCCGAGATGCTGTTGATCGACACATACTGTCCCGGGTTTCAAAGCAAAAAAGCGGGCCCCCGCCGAGAAGGCGGGGGCCCGAGAGGGGGAATGGATCAGGAAGTAGGCCACTCGACGGCAGCCTTGACGATGCCCTTAGTCGGCTTCGTCTCATCGAACGTGTGATCACTCTTAGTCGTGTCCAGGCCCGGGTATCGCACGATCTTTCCGCCGTACAGGTGGAGGTTATCCACGTAATCGGCGCGGTAACGCTCACTGGGGCCTGAACGGAAACCGGTGAACTGCGATGCATAGGTACTGAAATCGGAGTGTCCGGCCACGATATCAACTCCGGCCGGCATGGCCGTGGTGGAGAGGATCGTGAAGCCCGCCAGGCGGGCCACAACGCCGTTAGCCGTTACCCCGGCCTCACCGTACGCACCGGCATTCGCAATGGCTGGATGCTCGACCAGGTAGCGCTTTACCTTCGGTGAGATGACCACGTATCGGCCGCCTGGGATGTCGTTGCCATCCAGGGCAAGCATCATGTCCAGCACGCCGCTGTAGAGCGCCTGAGGAATACTTCCGGCCCCGGGCTTGATGTTGGGCATGGCCGTGGCGCCAGCGGCGATCACGCGGCCCATGAAGGCATCTGCCTCCCGCGCCAGGGCCCGAATCATCTGCTGATTGATCGGGGACTCCATGGCCCCCGCGGCCTGCACTCGCTCAATGTCTTCAACGAGAAGCTGAAGGTACTTCGCTTCGGTGATGGTGAGCTTCTGCTCTACGGTCTCGGGCCGCTGAGCGGTCATCCCGTCCGGAAGCTTGTAATCGCCCACGGTCGGCGTCGCAAGGCTGTTAATGCTGACGACATCGCCCTTGCTGCGGATGTCGCCTTCGTACTTCCGATTCGCCACAAGCTTGGAAGCCCAAACGAGCAGCGGATCGTACTGAGTGAGAAGAGTTGAATCCCAGACCTCAGGAACAAAGGAATGGGTGGATGGGTTCTGGTATGCCTGGGCCATATGGCCTCCTAGGTGTTATCGATTTCGGGCATCAAGGGAAATTGGTGCACTGTTGTAGGGCGATCCTCGGTGAAAACCGGCACCCTGTAGCTGCGGCCATTCCGGCTTGCGCAGCTCATCGAATGGCTTCAGCGCCAGGCTGATGGCGTCAGCGGATGGCTCGCCGTCCTCGCCCAGAAGCTTCGAAGAATCAAGCAGGTCGAGAAAGCCGTCAGGAAACTGGAAACCACCCAGAGCAGCCTGAATCCTCAGTTCCGCATGAACGAGACGGGTCGAGTACTCCTGTTGGATCTCAGCTCGAATAGCCTCGTTCGGGTCCGCCTGAACTGGGGTAGCTTCCGGCTCGGCCGGCGTAGACTCCGAAATCTCGGAGTTTGACTCTTCGGTGTTGTTGTTAGGAATTTCCGTCATGGCTTCCTCCCTGGTAAATGTTGGCGAGCTGGATTGCCTGACGGGTTGCACTGTCCTTGGCCTGCTCCATCAGGGAAGCGGTAGGAATGCAAAGGTGGTGAGCGATGGCAACGAACATTGGAAGGCTTGGCTTACGCTCCCCGCGCTCCCACTGATAGACGGCCTGAGCACTGACACCCAGACGCTCGGCCAGGGCCTTGACCGAGATACCCAGGCTTTCGCGCCGCGCCTTACCCTTCACTGGGTCATACATGGCTCTCCTTCAACAAGCGATCGAGCAATAGAGAGGGAAATGAAAAAAGCCCCAGCCTCCAAGTGGAGACCAGGGCCAGAACCGGCGGCCTGGGCGCCATGCCCTAACGCCAAGGCCAGTCGGTAAGACTCAAGTGAGAAACATTCACTTCTACTAATGATGTATGTGTCCAATGGCCCCACTCTCGGACCGTGGGGCCAGAAGAGAGACCTAAGTCACATATGACTCTAGAAGGCCGCCCCTTAGGCGGCCCTACTGGAGTAGCTACTAGAAGTTCCTGGGCCTCGATCACTCGGCCCAGGCAGCAGGGGACTCTATTAAGAAGGACTGTGGGATTTACCCTTGCGGTTGAGCGGCCGAGGAGTCAGTTTCGTTAAACCGCGGATTCTCTCGGAGGCCCCGAGCCCAGTTGGCGAGGCTGAACGCCGAACCGCCCCGGGCGATGTTGTCAGCCTCGCTCTCGGCCCGTTGGGCTTGCTCTGGCGTCGAGTGAAGCCAGTCCTTGGCGTCGCCGTCCCACGGCATGTTGTGGCCGTGTGTTGCACACTCCTCCCGCTTCCGCCGCGACGGCGCGTCCATGCTGGCCACCGTGTTGGGCACCAGCAGACATCGAGCCGAGGCAGATGGGGCGAGCAGCCCAGCGCCCTTGAGGGCCGTCAAGGCCTGCGAGTACCGGCCTGCGGTGTAAGGCCGGCCATCCTCCCGGGTGAGGATCAGCTGCAGCTCTCCAGAGCCCAGAGGGGCATGCCCGCCCCGTTGCATGCGGTCCATGGCGAGCAGGAAGAGCCGGAGATGGAGCTGAAGCCCCGGATCACCCACGGCCGGGTTTCGGTGCTTGGGTCGGTAGAGCTTGGCGAAGTGATAACTCATCTATCCCCTAAACCAATATTCTGGGAAATGAAAAGCCCCCGAGTTGCCTCGGGGGCTGAGTGCTATGAAGTTATGGGATCGCGCGCGGCCTACTGTCAGTCGGTGCTGCTCTCAGATGCGTCCCTTGCGGCCTTGATCTCCAAATCAAGAATCTCGCGGAAGATCTTCAGAGCTGCCAGATCCCAACTCTGCTGGTCAGTTGGCTCGATCGTCGGCCCGTCGCCCGTGTTTGCCATCTGCGCGATGTCCTTGGGCGGGATAACGTACACGGCAGCACCCTGATCCGTCTTTTTCGGGTGACCCCACACGAAGATCCTGAATCCGGCCTGCCGAAGGAAGGGCCCGCGCTCCTTCCAGCCATCCATTCGAGCCCACTTGGCAGCGTAGGTCTGTCCGGTCCCGCGCACCTCCCACCGGCCCGGGACGAAAGGTTCAGCCCTGAGGGTTTCGAGGGTAGCCGCGTGGCGCTCCATGGTCTTGGTGACGGTCTCGATGACGACCGGAGACGCAGCCAGAGCGATGGAGTTGGAGAGGTTTTCAATAGCACTCTCCAATTCCTTGATCTGCCTCCGGCTGTCCTTTCCCGGAACATATATCCGCTCTGTTATTTCTTCCCTGCCAACTGAGGTCAGGAAGCCGTGCTCCGCCACGCTGTAGAGGTCGCCCTGCGGCCATGAGACCGAGAACGGGCAAGGCGTCCCGTTCGACCACGAGGAGCAACGGAAGTACTCATGCCGCTTCGACTCACCACTAGCCAGCGTGGTGTTCGAGCTGTTCTCGTACATCTTCTTGCCACAGGGGCAGAAGAAGACGCCTCCCGCCGGGGAAGCATTCGACTTGATTCCGGCCCGGAACTTGCCCAGCTCCGTGACCGTCGCCTGCAACTTGTCGAACTCCTCATCGGTCAAGATCGGATCCGCCCACCGGACCGGGATGCCGTCCCTCAGCAGTGGCTCGCCCTTGTGCATCGCGACCCCCTTGAGAACCGGCTTCTTCAGGAGCTTGCTCAAGGTCGAGGTGAGCCACTTCGACCCCTTGATCTCGTACTTCACGCCGGCCTTGCCCTCGGCGGCGTTCACGCTCCGCTGGTAGTCCTGGGAGGTCAGGACTCCACGGCTGTTCCAATCGCTGCACAGGCGCCCCATGGTCCAGCCCTGTCCCACGATCCGCTCGTAGGCTTCCCGGATGAGAGGACCGGTGACAGGGTCGATGATGAGCTTGAAGCGCTGGCGGCCGTTGTGCTCCGCCAGGACCGCGCGGTAGCCGAACGGCCACGTCCCGCCGCCCCACAGGGATTCGTCACGGTAGTACTGAGTCTGATCCCGGCGCTTCTGCACGATGGCTTCCCTGTACTCCTGAGCCTGGGTGGCCTTGATGTAGGCGATCATCCGGCCGTTGCCGGGCCTGATGTCCAGCGAGGGGTCATCCAAGCAAATGATGTCCTTCCCACCCTGGTAGCACTTGTCCGCGAACAGCTCCCAGTGGGTCTGGTTGCGGGTGATGCGGTCGAGCGAGGTCACCATGATGGCGTCCCACTCGTACCAGAGCGGTTCGCGCGTCCACTTCCCGAGGTTGGGTCGGTCCTCCGGGCTGATGGCGCCCGAGACGAACGAGTCCTCCACTTCTCCGGCGGAGACGTACTTACCTGCCGTCATAGCAGCGCTCTGGGCTTCTGCCTGGCGGACCAGCGCAGAGCTGTCCTCGGAATCCCGGCTGATGCGGCGCATCCTCAGGACCCGCGTGCCCGGGTGCGGCTGGTGTGGCATGTCGTTCTCTCCCTGGTCTCCGGCCCTCGACGCTATCACCATGGTCAAGCTGTTTTCCGACGGCTGGGAGGCCAACCACCAGGTGCTGCACCACCTTGCCGGGCACCGCGTCCGGCTCTCCCGCTGACCGTCCGGGGCCGGCCGCTCCCCGGCCGTCCCGCGCACCGCCCGGAGGGCCGCAGGCCTTCCCCCGCAAGCCTCGCGAGCCGCCCGTACCCCGCCGGGCGGCCGCGTCGGCCGAAGGGTGCACGCCCCCGGCGCTCCGGGCGGGAATAGCGCCCGAACTCGCACCGTTCCGTTACCGGCCACCGCCGCGCGACAATGGACGGCGGCCACGACCGGGCGGCGCGGTCCCGAGCAGCCGTCGCCCGCCCCCATCGAGCACCGGAGGTGTCCGTCCATGCCCGACTCCCACGCGAAGGCGTCCGACCCGAGCGGTTCGACCGCCCCGGGCGGCCTGGGCCGGGATGCCGGTGAAGCGCCCGTCCGGCGCCTGCGCCCGGCGCAGCTGCTGTTCGAACCGCAGGCCGCCGAGCCGGAGACGGAACGCTTCTTCGACCTGGAGTCGATCGAGGACCCGGCCGAGCTGCTGCGCCGTTCCACCGAGCTGGCGCTGGCCTTCCGCGCGGCCGCCGAGCGGGCCACCGACTTCCAGGCGGTCGCCGCTGCGCAGCTGGCGGACACCCGCCGGTTCGACGCGCTCTCGGACGCCGAGATCGCGGACCGGGCCGACTGGACCCCGGACTACGCCGCCAAGATGATCGAGTACGGGCGCGGCCTGCTCCAGCCCCGTCGCCACGACGGCTGACACCCCGCAGCTGGCACCCTGCGGCGGACACCCCGCGCCGTCGGACGGCCGACCGGTCGGCTCTCGCCTCTGGCATATGCGCCGGGGAAGGGTACGCCGTTCCCCCGCGCCCTGTCCGGCAAACCACGCTTTCCCTCCCGGCCACCCCCCGGACGCCTCACCCTGCTGGGTGTGGACATCTGGACGCACCAATCAGTGGAGTACGTCACCGTGGCCGGGGAAGCGTGGCTCGCCTCCGCGAGCGAGTACCCGCGCAGCATGCGCGCCCTCTGGGAGTCACGCCCGTGGGCGCCCTCCGTGCTGCCCTGCGGGCGCGCCTTCGACGTGATCAGCCTGCCGTCGCTGTTCGGCCGCCGGGTACTGGACGAACTCTGGGCCTCCGGTCCGGGCTGCGGACCGGTCGCCGTGTACCGGGGGCGCACGCTGCTGTTCGTCCGGCCCGGTGCGGCGGCCCGGCTGCGCCGTCTGCTGGCCTGGGAGGAGTGGGCCAGGAACGTGCCGCCGCTGCTCTGCCACGGCGGCGGCGACGCGGTCACCGTTCCGCCGGTGCAGCGGATGGTGAACAGCCCGGACTCCCCCGGGCTGGGTGCCGGGCGGTGGATCGTCGCCCCGGACAGCCGGGAGCCGTGGCTGCCGGGCGCCTCGGTGGTGCTCTGGGCCTGCGTCCGGGCCGCTCGCGAGCTCGTTCCGGCGGGGCGGGCCGAGCCCGTCGGCCTGACCACCGGATGAACGGCGGGCGACGGAATTCGATTTTGGCCCGACGGCGCGCCGCTGCTAAAGTCTTCCCTGTCAGCAGGCGCCGCTAGCTCAGTTGGTTAGAGCAGCTGACTCTTAATCAGCGGGTCCGGGGTTCGAGTCCCTGGCGGCGCACAGACAGCCGAGAGGCCCCTTGCGAAAGCAAGGGGCCTTCGGCGTTTCCCGTGCGAGGGAGCATCCGCAGGGCGGGGCCGCCCGCCGGAGCGGACGGCCCCGCCCGGGCTCAGCGGCCGCGCAGCGAGCGGTAGCGGGCGACCAGCTCGGCGGTGGAGCTGTCCAGCGCGTCGGCGCCCTCCCCGGTGAGCAGCACGGGCTCGATCCGCTTGGCGAGCACCTTGCCCAGCTCGACGCCCCACTGGTCGAAGGAGTCGATGTTCCAGATCGCGCCCTGGACGAACACCTTGTGCTCGTACAGGGCGACCAGCTGGCCGAGCACCGACGGGGTGAGCTCGGCGGCCAGCACGGTGGTGGTCGGGTGGTTGCCCTTGAAGGTCTTGTGCGGGACCAGCTCGGCCGGCACGCCCTCGGCGGCGACCTCCTCCGGGGTCTTGCCGAAGGCCAGCGCCTGGGTCTGGGCGAAGAAGTTGGCGAGCAGCAGGTCGTGCTGGGCGACCAGGCCGGGGGGCAGGTCGGCGACCGGCCTGGCGAAGCCGATGAAGTCGGCCGGGATCAGCTTGGTGCCCTGGTGCAGCAGCTGGTAGTAGGCGTGCTGGCCGTTGGTGCCGGGGGTTCCCCAGACCACCGGGCCGGTCTGCCAGTTCACCGGGTTGCCGTCGCGGTCCACCGACTTGCCGTTGGACTCCATGTCCAGCTGCTGGAGGTAGGCGGTGAACTTCGACAGATAGTGCGAGTAGGGCAGCACGGCGTGCGCCTGGGCGTCGAAGAAGGCGCCGTACCAGACGCCGAGCAGGCCGAGCAGCAGCGGCACGTTCTGCTCCGGCGGCGCGGTGCGGAAGTGCTCGTCGACCAGGTGGAAGCCGTCGAGCATCTCGCGGAAGGCGTCCGGGCCGATGGCGATCATCAGCGAGAGGCCGATCGCCGAGTCGTAGGAGTAGCGGCCGCCGACCCAGTCCCAGAACTCGAACATGTTGGCGGTGTCGATGCCGAAGTCGGCGACGCCCTCGGCGTTGGTGGAGAGCGCGACGAAGTGCCTGGCCACCGCGTCGGTGTCGGCCCTCAGCTCGGTGAGCAGCCAGTTGCGGGCCGAGACGGCGTTGGTGATGGTCTCGATGGTGGTGAAGGTCTTGGACGCGACGATGAAGAGCGTCTCGGCGGCGTCCAGGTCGCGGACGGCCTCGTGCAGGTCCGCGCCGTCCACGTTGGAGACGAAGCGCACGTCGAGGTCGCGGGCGGCGTAGGAGCGCAGCACCTCGTAGGCCATGGCGGGGCCGAGGTCGGAGCCGCCGATGCCGATGTTGACGACCGTCCGGATCCGCTTGCCGGTGTGGCCGCGCCACTCACCACTGCGGACCTTGTCGGCGAAGGCGGCCATCTGGTCGAGCACGGCGTGCACGGCGGGCACCACGTTCTCGCCGTCGACCTCGACGACGGCGCCGCGCGGGGCGCGCAGCGCGGTGTGCAGGACGGCGCGGTGCTCGGTGTTGTTGATCTTCTCGCCGCGGAACATGGCGTCCCGCAGCCCGGCGACGCCGGTGGCTTCGGCGAGCTCGCGCAGCAGGGCCAGCGTCTCGTCCGTCACCAGCTGCTTGGCGTAGTCCACGTGCAGGTCGCCGACGCGCAGGGTGTAGCGGCGGCCGCGCTCCGGGTCGGCGGCGAACAGCTCACGCAGGTGCGTGTCGCCCAGCTCCGCCCGGTGCTTGCCGAGGGCGGCCCACTGCGGGGTGCGGTCGAGCGGGGTACGGGCGTCGGCGCGGGTCTCCGACATCGGTGGCTCCTCGATTCATCTGGGTGCAGATACCGGCAGGGCCAGGCGGGAGGGTTTTCGCGAGGTCGTGCGGGTACTGGTTAGTGCGCCGACTCCGTTGACGGCCTGCCCGGGGTCAGCCTATGCAACGTCGGGACCGGCCGTGCGCATTCCGTTCGGTCACGTCCGGCCCCGGCTCGCCGACCGTCCGTCACTTCCGTTCGGAGCGCAGGTCGAGCCCGCGCAGCACCTGGTCGACGAGCTCCGGGTCGGCGCCGGGTTCGCTGCGGGCGACCACCATCTCGCGGCGGGAGGCGGCGATCATCTCCTGCTCGACGGCGTGCGCGGCCCGCCACTGGGTGAGCCGCTGCTTCGCCTCGACGGCCTCCTCCTCGGCGTAGTTCTCCGGGCAGAGCCGGGCCAGCCGGTCGTGCTGACGGTCCCGCAGCCGGTCGGCGACCTCGGCGGGCAGCTTGTCCTGCTTCTCCAGTTCGCCGAGCCGCGTCAGCCCGGCCTTGGCGGCCCGCCACCAGAGCCGGCGGACCGCCTGCTCGTGCTTGTCCTGGTCGATGTCCAGGCGCAGCCGCTTGGCCAGCCAGGGCAGGGTGAGGCCCTGGACCAGCAGGGTGAAGAGCACCACGCTGAAGGCGATGAAGACCAGCCGGCCGCGTTCGGGGAAGCCTTCGCCGGAGTGCACGGTGAGCGGGATGGCCAGGGACAGGGCGACGGTGGCCACCCCGCGCATCCCGGACCACCAGAGCACCACGCTCTCCTGCCAGCTGATCGGGGTGTCCTCCTCGGCCCCGGAGCGCAGCCTCCTGGAGAGCCAGCCGGCCGGCAGCAGCCAGAGCAGCCGGACCAGGACCACGACCGCGATGACGACGGCGGCGTCGCCGAGCATGCTCGTCCAGCCGGTGCCCGCCTCCTTGAGGACGGTGGCCAGCTCCAGGCCGATCAGGCCGAAGGCGACGCCGGTGATCAGGATCTCGACGATCTCCCAGAAGGCGTTGCCGACCAGCCGGTAGGAGACGTCGTCGGCGTCGGCGGCCCGCTCGGCGAGGTAGAGCGCGCAGACCACCACGGCGAGCACGCCGGAGCCGTGGATCTCCTCGGCGAGGGCGTAGGCGGCGAACGGCACCAGCAGGTTGAGCGCGACCTGCTGGGTGGGGTCCTCCAGGAGGGCGGCGAGCTTGGTGTTGAGCCAGCCGAGGGCGATGCCGACGACGACGGCGAGTACCGCCGAGAGCACGAAGCGCAGCACCGCGTGGCCGGCCGAGAAGTCGCCGCTGACCACGGCGTCGATGGCCAGCGAGTAGATCACGATCGCGGTGACGTCGTTGAAGAGGCCCTCGCTCTCCAGGATCGCCACCAGGCGGCGCGGCAGGCCGACGCTGCCGGCCACCGCGACGGCGGCGACCGGGTCCGGCGGCGAGACCAGCGCGCCGACCGCGATGGCGGCCGCGAGCGGCAGCGTGGGCAGCAGCCAGTGCACGGCGCCGGCCACCGCGACCGTGGTGACCACCACCAGGGCGACGGCGAGCAGCAGGATCGAGCGGATGTTGGCCCGGAAGTAGCGGACGGACGAGCGCCGGGCGACGGCGAAGATCAGCGGTGGCAGGACCAGCGGCAGGATCAGCTCGGGGTCGATGGCGATGTTCGGGATCTGCGGCATCAGTGCCATGACGATGCCGAGCAGGGTCATCAGCACGGGTTGTGGCACGCCGGTCTTCCGGGCGAGCGGCATGGTCACCACTGAGGCCAGCAGCACCAGGAAGAGCAGGGGCAGCTGGCCCACGGGAAGGTCCTCTCGGTGGTGAGTCGGCGACCGGTGGTCGACGGGTCGGGCGGCGGCCCGGAGCATGATCCGGGCCGCCGTCAAGGATAAATCTGACAATGCGCCCAACCGTGACAACACGCCGGGCAGTGCTTGACCTCAAGCGCACTTCAGGTCTGATCATCTGAGGAAAGGGTCGACCGACAGGCAGGAGCAGCCCCTCATGAAGGCAGTCACCGTCCCCGCGTTCGGCGGGCCCGAGGTCCTGCGGACCACCGAGGTGCCCACGCCCACCGCCGGACCGGGCGAGGTGCGGGTCCGGGTCTACGCGGCCGGAGTACAGCCCGTCGACCTCGCCGTCCGGGGCGGCTGGAGCCCGCCGGGCGTCCGGGTCGAACCACCGGTGATCCCGGGCAACGAGTTCGCCGGGGTGGTGGACCAGCTCGGCCCGGGCAGCCGGGGCTGGGCGGTCGGCGACGAGGTGCTGGGCTTCCGGCTGCTCCGGGCGCACGCCGAGTACGTCACCGTGGACGCCGCCCAGCTGGTCGCCAAGCCGGCCGGCATGCCCTGGGAGCAGGCCGGCTCGCTCTCCGCGTCCGGCCAGACCGCGCACATCGGGCTCACCGCGCTGAAGGTCGGCCCCGGCGACACCGTGCTGGTCCACGGCGCCTCCGGCGGGGTCGGCACCGTCGCCGTCCAGCTCGCCCGGGCCTGGGGCGCCACCGTGATCGGGGCGGCGAGCGAGCGCAACCACGCCTACCTGCGCGAGCTGGGCGCGGTCCCGGTCCCCTACGGCGAGGGGCTGGTCGAGCGGGTCCGCGCGGTGGCGCCGCAGGGCGTGGACGCGGCCTTCGACGCCGCCGGGCGCGGCGCGCTGGAGGCCTCCGTCGAACTGGTGGCCGACCGGGACCGGATCGGCACCATCGTGGACTACCCGGCCGCCGAACGGCTCGGCGTGCGCGGGCTGCGCGCCGAGCGGACGGCGGCCCGGCTGGGCGAGCTGGTCGCCCTCTGGGAGGACGGGGGCCTGCGGCTGGAGATCGCCGACACCTTCCCGCTGGAGCGCGCCGCCGACGCCCACCGGCTGGTCGGCGACGGGCACGTCCGGGGGAAGGTCGTCCTCGCCCCGTGAGCGGCGGGGCCCGGGGCGGGCGCCGGGCCCGATTGTGAGTTTCGGCCGCTGACCAGGTAATGTTTTCCACGTCAGCAGGCGCCGCTAGCTCAGTTGGTTAGAGCAGCTGACTCTTAATCAGCGGGTCCGGGGTTCGAGTCCCTGGCGGCGCACAGACAACCGAGAGGCCCCTTGCGAAAGCAGGGGGCCTCTCGGCGTTCCCGCCGGCGGCGGCTCAGTGCGGGATCGCGGCGATCAGTTCGGCCGCCCCCTGCCGCTTCAGTGCCAGGGCGGTCGCGGTGCCGAGGTCCTCCGGGGTGAGCGAGCCGGCCCACTCGTGGGCGTCCAGGACCTGCTTGCCGTCCGGGGAGAAGACCCGCCCGCGCAGCGAGAGGCGCCCGTCCGGCTCGGCCTTGGCGTAGCCGGCGATGGGCGAGTTGCAGTGGCCCTGGAGGACGTGCAGGAACATCCGCTCGGCGTTCGCCTCCCGCCAGGTCGGACGGTGGCCCAGCCCGCTCACCGCCTCGATGGTGGCGGTGTCCTCCTCGCGGCACTGGAGGGCGAGGATGCCGGCGCCGATCGGCGGACACATCGACTCCAGGGGCAGGATCTCGCTGATCCGCCCCTTCTCGCCGATCCGCTCCAGTCCGGACACCGCGAGCAGCAGCGCGTCCGCCTCGCCGGCCGCCAGTTTGGCCAGCCGGCTGTTGGCGTTGCCGCGGATCGGCACGCAGGCCAGGTGCGGGTGGGAGGCGGCGAGCTGGGCCCGGCGCCGGACGGACGAGGTGCCGATCCGCGTCCCGGCCGGGAGCCCGTCGAGGGTCAGGCCACCCGGGTGGACCAGCGCGTCGCGGATGTCGTCGCGCCGGAGGTAGGCGGCGAACACCGCCCCGGCGGGCAACGGCCGGTCGGCGGGCACGTCCTTGAGGCAGTGCACCGCCAGGTCCGCCTCCCCGGCCAGCAGCGCGGCGTCCACCTCCTTGGTGAACGCGCCCTTCCCGCCGAGCCGCGCCAGGTCGCCCATCCACCGGTCCCCCGAGGTGGTCACCGGGACCACCTCGGTGCGCACCCCCGGGTGCAGGACGGCGAGTTCGGCCCGGACCCGTTCCACCTGGGCGAGGGCCATGGGCGAGGATCGGGAGACGATGCGGATCAACTCAGTTGAGGACATGGCTGGATGATAGGACGTCATATTCGGTCCGGCGGCATCGGACACCCGGGGGCGCACCCTCGGGCCGCGCCAGGACGCAGCGCGGCCGACCGCCCCGGACCGGTCACGCCCCCGTCCCGGACCGGTCACGCCCCGGCCGGGGACCGGGACCCCGGGCGATCACGTACTCGGCCACCAGCAGGTTGATCAGCCAGGACGTCCAGGCCGCGGTCGCGTACGCCTGCTCGAAGGGGACGCCGACGGCCGGCATCACGGTGAGCCAGACCCGGAGCGTCGCCGCGGCGAAGATCAGTCCGTACGACCGGGTCATCCAGGCACGGTGGCGGGCGATCGCACCCCGGCGGGCGGCGGCGAACCCGGCGGCGGAGGTGGCCAGCAGGAGGATGTCGAGGACGGCGAAGCCGATCGGCGCGATCGGGCCGACCATCGAGTCCGGTACCAGGAAGAGACCGGCGGCACCGGTGACCAGCGCGGCCACCAGATAGCCCCGGCCGACCACGCGGTGCACCACCGGGCGGCGCGCGCGAAGCCGGGGCAGGAACTGCCAGGGGCCGAGCAGGATCGCCAGCACGCCGCCTCCGACGTGCAGTGTGAGGGGGAGCAGATGGGCGAGGTAGACGGCCCGCTGCTCGGTGAGGAAGGTGTCCGGGTCGAGGGTGAGGTAGCGGCTGGTGATCAGGGCGGTGGCGGCGGCGAGGACGATCATCGCGATCCAGCCGGTACGGCGCAGGGCGGCGGCCGGGGCCCGCCGCCGCCGTTCTCCTCGGGCGGCGGCGGGGCCCGTCGGCCCCTGGGACTCAAGGGAGTTCATGCCCCGAAAGCTACGGACCGGGCCCGCTCGGCGCCTCCCCCGCCGGGGTCCGGCGGACGTGCCCCGGGGGGCTTACGGAGGTGGGCCGCTCGGGGTGGCGGGAGAACCCGGGGAGGCGGCTCCGGTCGCCCGGGTACCCCCGGAGGGGTACACCCGGGATACCCCCCTGCGGCGATGCGCGGGCCGGACCGGCCTCGGTACGGTACGGACCGTACGCCCGCACCACCGCGCAGCAGCGATCACCGCCCCAGCCCCGGAGCCGCGATGAGCCCGCCCGTCCCGATCCGGACCAGTCCCCTGGACACCGCCCTGGCCTGCGCGTTCCTCGGCGCCATGGTGGTCGAGCGGCTCGGCGCGGCCGCGGGGCTCCGCACCGGGATACCGCTCGCCCTGGCGCTGAGCGCCGCCGTCGCCGGCCCGCTCGCCGTCCGGCGCACCCTGCCGCTGGCCGGGTATCTGATCGGTTCCGCCGCGCTGTCGGCGGAGGCGCTGTTCGTCCTGCCCAGCCCGCTGACGCCGTACGCGAACCTGATCGGCCTGTACTCGCTCGGCCTGTACGCCACGCGCCGCCGGGCCTGGCTGGGCCCGTTCGCCGCGCTCCTCGGGATGGCCGCCTACTTCGCGGACTTCGGGCACGCCTACCCGGTGATCCCGGCCGGCGTCCTCTTCTTCTGGCTGCTCGGCTGGGCTTTCGGGTACGGGGCGGCCCGGCGCGCCGAGGAGCGGGACGCGGCCCGGTCGCTGCTGCGCCAGCGGGTCGTCGCCGAGGAACGGGCCCGGCTGGCCCGCGAACTCCACGACCTGGTCGGCCACACGGTGAACGTGATGCTCATCCAGGCCGGCGCGGCCCGCCGGCTGCTCGACCGCGAACCGGACCGCACCCGCGAGCTGCTGTCCGGGCTGGAGCACACCGGCCGGGAGGCCCTGGACGACCTGGACCGGGTGCTCGGCCTGCTCCGGCGGAGCGCCGGGGCGCCGGAGCAGGGCGGCCCCGACGGTCGTACCGACCCTGCCGACCGCACCGGCCCCGCCGACGACGAGCCGCTCCTGCAGCCCGGCCTGGCCGACCTGGGCCGGCTCACCGGCCGGATCGGGCAGGCCGGGATCCGGGTCACCGTACGGGTCGACCCGGCCGCCCGGCAGGTGCCGCGCAGCATCGACGTCTCGGCGTACCGCATCGTCCAGGAGGCGCTCACCAACACCGTGAAGCACGCACAGGCCGGATCCGCCGATGTCACCGTCCAGTGCGCCGGGGGCGCGCTCGACATCGAGGTGTGCGACGACGGCCGCGGCGCCGCCCCGGGGTACGCGCCCGGCCGGGGGCTGCTCGGCATCGCGGAACGGGTCTCGGTGCTCGGCGGCAGCGTGGAGCACGAGAGGGGTGAACGGGGCGGGTTCCGGCTCCACGCCGTCCTCCCGATCCCATGACGGTCCGGGTGGTGGTGGCCGACGACGATGCCCTGCTGCGCGCCGGGGTGGCCCTCGTACTGGAGACCGGCGACGGCATCGAGGTGGTCGGCGAGGCGGCGGACGGGCTGCGGGCGGTCGAGCTGTGCCGCTCACTGCGGCCGGACGTCGTCCTGATGGACGTCCGGATGCCCGGCATCGACGGCGTCGAGGCGACCCGCCGGGTGGTCGCGGCCGGCCTGCCCACCCGGGTCCTGGTGCTGACGACGTTCCACCACGACGACTACGTGTGGGGTGCGCTGCGGGCCGGGGCCGGCGGCTTCCTGCTCAAGCGGGCCTCGCCGGAGCGCCTCATCGACGCCGTGCACACCCTCGCCGCCGGCGAGTCCGTGCTGGACCCGGCGGTCACCCGCGACCTGGTCGCCCAGGTCGTCGGCCGGACCACGGACCCCCTGCGGCCCACGCCGGACGATCTCAGGCTCGCCCGGCTCACCGCCCGTGAACGCCAGGTCCTCCGGCTGGCCGCGGAGGGGCACTCGAACGCCGAGATCGCCGATCTCCTCGTCCTGGCCGAATCGACCGTCAAGACCCATATGAAACGGATCCTGCTGAAGATCGACGCCCGCGACCGCGCCCAGGCGGTCGCCATCTCCTACCGCAGCGGGCTGATGTCGCCCCCGGGCGCGGGCGGCGGCATCCTCGGCGGCGCCTGACCGGATGTCAGAGGCAGGCCTTAGGGTCGGCGCATGACCGATCGCGAGTCCTTCGCCCCACTGACCTTCTTCGAGTACGACCACCGGCCGGGCACCTACTGCCTGCTCCTGAGTGACGGCTGGATGCCCGAGGCGGACGACGTCTTCGAGGCGGCCGGCCACGACGCGGGCGGCTACGGCTGGGAGGGGGTGGCGAGGTCCGCGATCCGGGAACGGGCGCCGGAGCTGGCGGGCCGGATCTCCTTCGACTCCGAGGCGGGCATGTTCGTCGCCTACGGGGACGACGCCGACGCGCTGAGGGCACTGGGGGCGCTCCTGCGGGAGGCCTGCCGGGACCGCGCCCTGCTCCGCGAACTGGTCGAGGCCGGCGACCCCGACTGGTTCGACTAGAACGTCCGGGCCCGGACGTCACCCGGTCCGGCGCCGGGCGGGGAAGCCGTGGACGCGGGCGGCGGTGACCACGGCCAGGACGGGGAGGAGCAGCGCGAGGACGGTCCAGGGGAAGGAGCCGGCGCCGAAGCGGTCGAGCAGGAAGCCGCCGGCCACGCCGCCGCCCGCCATGGCGGCGTTCCAGAGCGTGACCAGCATGGCCTGGGCGGCGTCCGCCTGTTCGCCGCCCGCGTCGCCGACGGCGGTCTGCAGCAGGGTCGGGATGCCGCCCCAGCCCAGGCCCCAGAGCACCGCCGCCACGTAGACGGGCGCGGGGCCGTCGACGGGCACCGCCAGGACGGCGGCCGCGCCGGCGACCAGCAGGCCGCTCGCGAGGGTGAGGGTGCGCAGCCGCCGGTGGATGCGGACGCCGGTGAACCAGATGCCCGCGAGCGAGGCGACGCCGAAGACGAGCAGCACCAGGCCGGTGGCATCGCCCAGGCCGGCCCGGTCGAGGTACGGGGCGATGTAGGTGTAGAGGACGGTGTGGGCCAGGACGAAGACGAAGGTCACGAAGAGCACCGGCACCACCCCCGGGACGGCGAGCGCCCGCAGGGCCGGGGCCCGTTCGGCCCGGCCCTGGCCGGGGTGGCCGGGGTGGTCGGGGACGGTCGCGGCGATCCAGCCGATCACGCCGACCGCCAGCACGGTCATCAGCAGGAACGCCACCCACCAGCCGAGCGCCGTGCCGAGGAAGGTCCCGGCGGGCACGCCCAGCGACAGGGCGACGGGCGCGCCGGTCATCGCGATGGCGATCGCCTTGCCCTGGAGGGGTGCCGGCGCCAGTCGGCGCGCGTACCCGGCAAGCAGGGCCCAGGCCAGGCCGGCCGCCACCCCGGCGACGAACCGGGCCGCCATGGTGAGCGGATAGCCGGACGAGAGGGCGGTGACGGTGTTGGCGGCGGCGAACCCGGCCATCGCGGTGAGCAGCAGCCGCTTGCGCCGCCATCCGGCGGTGGCCGCGGTGAGCGGGAGGGCGGTGACCGCCGTCCCGATCGCGTAGATGGTGACCGACTGGCCCATCGCGGACTCGCTGACGCCGAGGTCGGTGCTCATGGCGGGCAGGACGCCGGCCGGCAGGGTCTCGGTGAGGGCCGTGATGAAGACGGCGGTGGCCAGGGCCAGCAGCGCCGACAGGGGAAGTCCCGTCTGCTTGACGGCAGTTGACGGCCGCACAGGCGGCTGTGCGGATGGCTGTGTGGTTCGCATGACGGCTATGCTCAAACCCTCACATTGATGTGAGGGTCAACGCGTCCCGGTGTGAGGTGAGCCACATGATGATCGGGGAGCTGGCGGAGCGCACCGGCACGTCCCGCCGGCTGCTGCGCTACTACGAGGAGCAGCGGCTGATCGTCGCCGACCGCCGGGCCAACGGCTACCGGGACTACGCCGAGTCCTGCGTCGACCGGGTCCTGCAGATCCGGGGCCTGCTCGACGCCGGGCTGCCGACCCGCCTCATCCGGCAGATCCTGCCCTGCCTGGACAAGCCCCGGGTCATCCACTTCGCCGACGCCACCCCGGAGATGATCGCCACCCTGGAGCACGAACTCGCCGGTATGACCGAGCGGATCAGGTTCCTCACCCGCAACCGGGACGCCATCGCCGAGTACCTGGAAGCGGTGCGGGTGGAGCACTGACCGCCCCGGGGCGCCGGACGGTTCCGTCCGGCGCCCCGGGAGGCCGGGCCCAGGGGTCGGGCCCGGCCGGGCCGGTCAGCGGCGGAAGTAGCCGTCGAAGTTCTTGGAGAACTCCCGCCCGGCGAACTGGTCCCAGTTGATCGACCAGGTCATCAGGCCGCGCAGGTTGGGCTGGGCGCCGGCCTTGGGGACGTAACTGCCGCAGTTGGCCAGCTTGGTGAGGCAGTCCAGGGCCTTGTTGACCTCGGCGGGGGCGACGTAGCCGTTGCCCGCGTTGGTGGTGGCCGGCATGCCGATGGCGAGCTTGGAGGCGGGCAGCGGCGGGAACATGTTGGCGGTGTTGCCCGCGACCGGGAAGCCCTTGAGCAGCATGTCGGTCATCGCGACGTGGAAGTCGGCGCCGCCCATCGAGTGGTACTGGTTGTCCAGGCCCATGATGGAGCCGGAGTTGTAGTCCTGCACGTGCAGCAGGGTGAGGTCGTCACGCAGGGCGTAGATGACCGGCAGGTAGGCTCCGGCACGCGGGTCCTGGCCGCCCCACGGACCGGATCCGTAGTACTGGTAGCCGAGTTGGACGAAGAAGGTCTCCGGGGCCATCGAGAGGACGAAGCCCGGGCCGTACTTGGCCTTCAGGGTCTTCAGCGCGGAGATCAGGTTGACGACGACCGGGCTGGTCGGGTTCTTGAAGTCGGTGTCACCGGTGTTCAGCGACAGCGAGTGGCCCTCGAAGTCGACGTCCAGGCCGTCCAGGCCCCACTTGTCGATGATCGCCGAGACCGAGCTGACGAAGGTGTCGCGGGCGGCCGTGGTGGTGAGCTGGACCTGGCCGTTCTGGCCGCCGATCGAGATCAGCACCTTCTTGCCCTGGGCCCGCTTGGCGGCGATGGCCGCCTTGAAGTCGGCGTCCGACTCGACGCCCGGGCACTCGGTGACCGGGCAGCGGTTGAACCGGATGTCACCGGAGGTGACGGAGGTCGGCTCGCCGAAGGAGAGGTTGATGAAGTCCCAGGAGTTCGGGATGTCGGCGACCCGGGTGTACCCGGCGCCGTTGGCGAAGCTGGCGTGCAGGTAGCCGACCAGGGTGTGGCCCCCGGCGGGCGGGGAGGTGGGCGTGGCGGTGTCGGTCGGGGTCGCCGTCACGGTGGGCGAGCCGGTGTCGGTGGGCGTCACCGTCGGGGAGGCCGTCGCGGTCGGGGAGGCGGTCGCCGTCGGGCTCGGCGCGCCGGGGCCGTCCAGCGAGACGTCGTCCGCGTAGTACGTGCCCTGGCCGTACCAGCCGTGCGTGTACACGGTGGCGCTGGTCTGGCCGGCGCCCGTGGTGAAGCTGACGCTGAGCTTCTGGTACGCGCCACCGGTGCCGGGCGTCCAGGTGCTGGTGCCACCGTCCACGCCGAGGTAGACGTACGAGCCCTTGAGGTACGCGCTGAGCGTGTAGGTGGTGTTCGGGGCGACGGTGACGGTCTGGGCGCAGCGGGCGATGTCGCTCGCCGAGGCGGCCGCGGCGAGCGCGTAAGTGCCGCCGTGGGCCTGGCCGGTGACGACGCTTCCGGTGCCGCCGGTGCAGCTCCAGGGGGCCAGGGAGCCGCTCTCGAAACCGCCGTTGACCAGGAACTCCCCGGCCGAGGCGGCGGGCGCCAGGCCCAGGGTGAGGCCGACCATGGTGGCGGCGGCGACGGCCGAGGCGGTGCCGGCGGCGAGCAGCGTCCGGGGACGGCGGCGGCCGGGGGTGGTGGTGGGCAGGGGCACTGTTCTGCGCATGCGGGGACTCCTGCGGGGGCGCGATCGTGGGGGACGTCCGAGGGCACGGCAGAGGTACGCGCCAGTGGGGGATCGGCCCGACCTCGCACCCAAGTTGGACTAGACCACTGAAGTGGATCCGGCCGTACGGTGTCAATGGTCCAGACCGGTCCGGTAGCGGACAGCCGCACACCGGGCCGCCTTCCCGGTTGCCGGGAGTGACACCCCGTCGAAGGATGGAGGGGTGACCTCGCCCGGCTACCTCCGCCACCCCCACCTGCACGGGGGCCTGCTGGCGTTCACCGCCGAGGACGACGTCTGGCTCGCGCCGCTCGCCCCGGACGGCGGCACCGGCCGGGCCTGGCGGGTCAGCTGCGACCGCACCCGGGTCAGCCACCCCCGGTTCTCCCCCGACGGCCGCACCCTCGCCTGGACCAGCTGGCAGAGCCCGGCCCCCGAGGTGTGGACGGCCCCGGTCGAGGGCGGCGAGGGCGTCCGGCTCAGCTACTGGGGCAGCCAGGACACCCGGGTCCGCGGCTGGCTGCCCGACGGTGAGGTGCTGGCCGTCACCTCCTTCCACGAGCCCTTCGGCCACTACACCTGGGCGCACGCGCTGCCATCCGACGGCTCCCCCGGCCGCCGGATGCCCTGGGGACCGGTCGGCGACGCCCAGATGGGCCGCACCAACACCGTGCTGCTCACCGGTTCGGCCCCGCACGAGCCCGCCGCGTGGAAGCGCTACCGGGGCGGCGCCACCGGCCGGCTCTGGGTGGACGGCGAGCAGATCCTCCCGGGCCACCCCGGCCACCTCTCCTCACCGATGCCGGTGGGAGGGCCCGGCGATCCCAGGATCGCCTTCCTCTCGGACCACGAGGGCATCGGCAACCTCTACTCCTGCCGCCCCGACGGCGGCGACCTGCGCCGGCACACCGACCACGCCTCGTACTACGCCCGGGAGGCCGCCACCGACGGCACCCGGATCGTCTACCAGCACGCCGGCGACCTCTGGCTGCTGGAGAGCCTGGAGGCGTCCGCGCCGCGCCGGCTGCGCGTCCCGCTCGGCGGTGCCCGGGCCGGCCGGCGGCCGTACCAGGTGAACGCCGCCGCCCACGTCAAGGACCTGGCCTGCGACCAGACCGGCCGGGCCGGGGTGGTCACCGTACGCGGCAGCCAGTACTGGCTGACCCACCGCGACGGCCCCGCCCGGGCGCTCGCCGACACCCCGGGCGTGCGCACCCGGCTGCCGGTCGTGCTCGGCCACACCGGCGAGGCCGCCTGGATCACCGACGCCGAGGGCGCGGACGCGGTCGAGGTCGTCCCCCTCCCCGGGCACGAACCGGCCGGGTACCAGGCCACCGGGCACCCGGCGACCGCGCACGGGCCGACCGGACACCCGGCCGCGGAGCCCGGGACGCCGACGCCGCGCCACCACCACCGCCTGCTCGCCGCCGGGCGGATCGGGCGCGTCCTGGAACTCACCGCCTCCCCCGACGGCACCCGGCTGGCCGCCGCCACCTCCGACGGACGGCTGCTCCTGGTCGCCACCGCCGACGGCGCCGTCCGTGAAGTGGCCGCCTCCGACTACGGCCCGGTCTCCGCCGCCCGCTTCTCCCCCGACTCGCACTGGATCGCCTGGTCCCAGCCGTCGGCCGGGCGCTCGCTGCGCCGCATCCGGCTCACCCGCGCCGACGCGCCCGCGCCGATCACCGAGGTCACCGACGGCCGGTTCGAGGACGAGCAGCCGGTGTTCACCCGGGACGGCCGCTACCTCGCCTTCCTCTCCTGGCGCGGCTTCGACCCCGTCCACGACGTGCACACCGGCGACCTCTCCTTCCCGCTCGGCTGCCGCCCCTACCTCGTCCCGCTCACCGCCGACACCCCCTCCCCGTTCGCCGCCCCCGCCGAGGACGGCGCCCCGCGCGACGACGGCGACGGCACCGTGCGGGTGGATCCGCAGAACATCGGCGAGCGGCTGGTGCAGTTCCCGGTGGTCGCCTCCAAGTACTCGGCCACCGACGCCGTGCGCGGCGGGCTGGTCTGGCTGCGCTGGCCGATCTCCGGCACCCTCGGGCAGACCTTCACCAACCCGGACGACACCTCCGGCCGCCCCTCCCTGGAGTACTTCGACCTGGTCCGGGGCACCCGCACCACCCTGGTCGACAAGCTGGACGGCTACGCGGTCTCCGGCGACGGCGGCTCGATCTCCGTCTACTCGGCGGGCACCCTGCGGGTCGTCCCGGTCGGCGCCCCCTCCGCCGGGACCGGCGTCGACCTGCGCCGGATCACCCACACCGTGCACCCGGCCGCCGAGTGGCGCCAGGCGTACCACGAGGCGGCCCGGATCGTCCGGGACCAGTTCTGGGACACCGGCATGTCCGGGCTGGACTGGCCCGCCCTGGTCGCCCAGTACGAGCCGCTGCTGGAGCGGATCGCCGGGCCGGACGACTTCGCCGACCTGCTGCGCGAACTCCTCGGCGAACTCGGCACCTCGCACGCCTATGTCACCCCGTCCCGGCGCAGCGAGGGCACCTCACCGGGCCTGCAGCCGCTCGGCCTGCTCGGCGCCGACGCCCACCGCACGCCCGACGGGCGCTGGCTGGTCGACCGCGTCCTGCCCGGCGAATCCTCCGACCCGCGCGCCCGCGCACCGCTCGCCACCCGGGGCGTCCAGCCGGGCGACGAACTGCTCGCGGTGGCCGGGCGCCCGGTGGACCCGGTGCGCGGCCCGGCGCCGCTGCTGGCCGGCACCGGCGGCACCACCGTGGAACTCACCCTGCGCGGGGCGGCCGGCCCGGACGCCCCGGTCCGGCGGATCACCGTCACCCCGCTGACCGACGAACGGGCCGTCCGCTACCAGTACTGGGTGACCAAACGCCGCGCGCTGGTCCGGGAGTTCAGCGACGGCCGGTGCGGCTACCTGCACATCCCTGACCTCGGCGGCTCCGGCTGGGCCCAGTTCAACCGCGACCTGCGCCGCGAGCTGGACAAGCCGGCCCTGGTGCTGGACGTGCGCGGCAACGCCGGGGGCAACGTCTCCGAGCTGGTGCTGGAGAAGCTCACCCGGCGCGTGCTGGCCTGGGACTTCAGCCGCGGGCGGCAGCCGGTGCGGTGGCCGCGCTACGCCCCGCGCGGCCCGGTGGTGGCGCTGGCCGACGAGGCCACCAGCTCGGACGGCGATGTGATCATCGCGGCGATCAAGCTGCTGGGGCTGGGCCCGGTGGTCGGCAACCGCACCTGGGGCGGGGTGGTCGGCATGACCGGTCGGCACCTGCTCGGCGACGGGACGCAGATCTCGGTACCGAAGAACGCCTCCTGGTTCACCGGCGGGCTCGGCTGGTCGGTGGAGAACCACGGCGTGGAACCGGACGTGCACGTGCTGCGCACCCCGCACGACTGGGCCCGGGGCCGGCACACCGAGCTGGTCACCGCGGTGCAGCTGGCGCTGGAGCTGCTGGAGGACGCCCCGGCCGCCGTCCCGCCGCCCGACGACACCCCGCGTCCGGATCTGCGGCGGCCGCCGCTGCCCCCGCGTGAGCGCTGAACCGGGCGCTGCCGCGGTGGACGCCGAACGGCGCGAGCGCCGACGGACACGCCCCGTCGGCGCTCGCGCCGTTCAGTCCCGCTCAGTCCCAGGGATCGCCCTCGGCGGTCATGTCCTCGCGGGCCCGTTCCTCGGCCTCCCGCTCGGTGAGCCGCTCCGCCGACCTGGCCTCGCGGACCTTCTCCGTCTCGTCGCTGAACGCGTCGGCGGCCTCGTCGTGGGCGAGGGCGGCACGCCGGGCGGCCTCCGTCGCCGCGGTGGTGTCCTGCTCATGGCTCCCGCCGAGGGAGGACCTGGCCTCCCCGGCGTCGTGCGCCCTGTGGCGGAACCTGTCGAAGATGCCCATGACTCCTCCTCCGGACGGATACCGGGCTGCCCCCACTCTCACACCGGGGCCGGACAAGCGCATCCGCAGACGGCCGGAGCGGACGACCTGAGCAGACGGCCGGACCGGACCGGCCGCCGGTTGGGTCCTTGGTCCCGGGTAGGAAGCATCCAAGGGCCGTAGCCGCCCCGTACGGGGCGGGCGGAGGGTGGAGACGTCAGCCGCTCCCGGCAGCGCCGCCGGGCGACCCCGCAGCCCACCCGCGAAAGGCCACCCCGAACAGGCCGTCCCCGAACAGGTCACCCCGAAAGGTCACGGCCGCGCGCGGGATCCCCACCGCGCACGGGCCGGACGCGATCCGCCGCCTCTCACCGCTGGAGCCTGCCATGCCTGTCGCCGCCGAGCCGGAACCGACCGCCCGCCGCCGCGCCCACGAGGAACACGTCGGCGGACCGCGCCGACTGGTCGGACCGCTGGCCGCGCTGGACGGGCGGCTGCCCGGGACGCACGACCTGCTGCTGATGCAGTGCCCGAGCTCGCTGCGGCCGCTCGGCGGCGGCGAGCTGCCGGACTGGGCGCGGCTGGTGCTGCGCGCACACCCCTGGGTGACGGTCGGGCGGGCGCCCGCCCGGGTGGGCGCTCCGCTGGACACCCCGCACCCGGTGCGCTGCACCCGGGACGTCTCGGCCGCGCCCGAACACTGGCTCCCGGTGACGGTGCGCGGCCCCGAGCGCGGGCAGCGGCTGGACGCCCTGGCGCCGAAGGCGGCGGTGGCGCGCACGCTGCGGCCCGAGCAGCTGATCGGACGGCACGCCCTGCTGCCGGCCGCCCGGGTGGCGGCCGTCCCCGCGCTGGCGGTGCTGCCGGTGGTCGACGAGCTGGTCGCGGACCACCGGCTGGCCTGGGGCCCGATCGGCGCGATCGGCTACGAGCTGGCCACCGGCGAACCGGTGACCGGACCGCTGAGCCCGCTGCGGCTGGTGCTGCGCGCCCCGCAGCCGGTCAGCCGACGGGACGCGCTGCACCTGCGACGGGCGCTGAGCAAGCTGCCCGTACCGGTGCAGGCCGAACTGGAGACCCGGCACGGCGCGGTGCTGCTGGCCGAGTACGCGGCCGGGCCGCTGACCCTCACCCTGCTGACGCCCGACGGGCCCCGGGAGGTCCACGACCCGTGGTTCCCCCAGGGCCTGCGGCCCGGGCCGTTCAACCGCTGACGCTGGCCGCGCCGCTCTCCAGGTGGCCGGTGAACCGCTGCGACCAGGTGGCGTCGGCGTCCACCGTGACGGTGAAGTCGTACCAGCCGTCGGTGTAGGCCACCGCGTTGAAGAAGTCGCTCACGCTGCCGCCGGCCGGCACCTGGTACGTCCAGGGGCCGTCCGTGCGGTAGTTGTTCGAGGCGATGGTGAAGGTCAGCGCGGTGGTGCCGGAGTTGGCGAGCCGGAGGTAGAGGGCCAGCCGGCCGGTGCCCGGCTCGACCGCGTACGAGGCGGTGACGGCCGCGTTCCGGCCCGCCTTGGTGGTGTCGCCCTTGAAGCGGCGCAGGAAGCGGTTGGGGCCGACCACGGACAGGTCGTACTGGCCGCCGCCGTAGCCGGTGCCGCAGTTGAAGAAGTCGCTCTGCCTGCCGCCGGGGTCGACGGTGTACTGCCAGGGCCCGCCGCTGCGGTAGGCGTTGGCGTAGGCCGCGAAGTGGGCCGACTTCCGGGCCGCCGGGCCCTCGTTGGCCATCGCCAGCCAGACCTTGGCCACGCCGCCGGAGCCGAACTCCAGGTGGTCCAGGTTGGCGTTCGGCTGGTACGGCAGGGCGCGCGCCGGGCGGGTGCCGGGCTCCTGGACGGGCAGCTTGTTGTCGACCGGCGCCGGGTTGGGCAGCGGTCCACAGCTCGCCATGCCGATCACCGCGTCGGTGTTGGGCAGCGCCGGGAGGCCGTAGACCGGGTTGGCGAAGTCGAAGGCGCTGGTCAGGTCGCCGCAGACGCGACGCCGCCAGTCGCTGATGTTGGGGCAGGTGGCGGGCTTGCCGAGGGCGGCCGTCCACTGCTCCAGGAAGCGCAGGACGGAGGTGTGGTCGAAGACCTCGGAGTTCACCCAGCCACCGCGGGTCCAGGGCGAGATGGCGATCATCGGGACGCGGAAGCCGAGGCCGATGTTGGTCCCGTTGTAGAACTCGCCCGGGGTGCCGGCCGGGGCCGCGGGCGGCGGGACGTGGTCGAAGAAGCCGTCGTTCTCGTCGTAGTTGAGGAAGAGGACGGTGGAGTTGAAGACGTCCGGGTCCGCGTTGAGCGCGTCGATCACGTTGTGGACGAAGTGCGCGCCGTCGGTGGGGGTCGAGTACGGGTGCTCCGAGGTGCCCTGGTCGGGGACGATCCAGGAGACCTGCGGAAGGGTGCCGCCGCGGACGTCGGCCTTGATCGCGGCGACGATGTCGTCCGGGGTGCGGCCGGTCGCCCTGGGGACGGAGCCCATGCCCTTGACGGCCAGCGGGCTGCCGGCCGGGGCACCGGTGAACTGCGTGAAATAGGCCAAGGCGTTGTCGCCGTAGTTGTCGGCGGCGTTCTGGTAGACCTTCCAGCTCACACCGGCGTTCTCCAGCGCCTCGGCGTAGGTCTGCCAGCGCAGGCCCTTCTCGTCGCCGCCGTCGTACGCCGGGCCGCCCGCGGTGCCGGCCGGGTCGATCTGGCCGGACCAGTGGTAGGTGCGGTTGGGGCCGGTGGCGCTGAGGACGGAGCAGAAGTAGGCGTCGCAGATGGTCCAGTTCTCGGCGAGCGCGTAGTGGAACGGGATGTCCTGGCGGGTGAGGTGGCCGAGGGTGCGGACGTTCCCCTTGGCGGCGACCCAGGAGTCCAGCTTGCCGCCGTTCCACGCCCGGTGCTGGTCGCTCCAGGCATGACTCAGATCCCCATTGCACTGGGCCAGGCGCGCGGGGTCGGCGCCGCCGGCCGGTTTGGTGGCGCTGAACTGCCAGGGGTACTGCCGGCCGAGCCCGTTGGGCTGGTTGAAGACGCTGTAGCCGCCGGCGATCTGGATCGCGCTGCGGTCGGCGAAGCCGCGCACGCCGCGCAGCAGGCCGAAGTAGTGGTCGAAGCTGCGGTTCTCCTGCATCAGGATCACGATGTGGCGCGCGTCGGCGATGGTGCCGGTCTGCGACAGCGCCGCCGAGGGCACGGTGGCGGGCCCCGCGGCGGGCGCCGCCCCCGCTCCGGTGCTCCCGGCCACGGCCAGACCCGCCGCGGCGGCGCCGGACAGCGTGACGAACTTCCTACGACTCAGCTCGGCCATCAGCCCGGCCCGTCCCTTCGCTGGCGATGTTGTGCACACAAGTCGGCGCTCATCGATCGCGCAGCATCCTCCTCCCGCCCCGAACGGCCCCACCAGAGGGCCGCGCCAGGGTTGGCGGACTGTTCTCCCCGCCGTCACCGAGCGGCCGGGAGCTGAACGGCGGGCCGCCCCACCGGGGTGCCGGACCCGGCGGCGGGCCGGGCCTGAGGGCGGGTCGGGCGCGAGCTCAGCCGTCCTTCACGGTGATGCCCAGGGCGTGGGCGAACTGGGGCACCAGCTCCATCAGTTGGAGCGAGCTGATCAGGGCGCCGCGCAGGCCCTCGGGCCCGTCGGTGAGGCCGAGCCGGACGGCGCCGCGCAGATCGGTCCTGGTCATCCTGGCGCCGCGCAGCCGGACCTCCTCCAGGGTCGAACCGGGGAAGGAGACATCGGTCAGCTTCGCGTCGCCGAAGTCCACGTCGCGCAGCAGGCAGTCCTCGAAGACGACGTCCCGCAGGACGGCGGCGCGCAGATTGACGGCCTCCAGCTTGCAGCTGCGGAACACCACCCGGCGCAGCGCCGAGCCGTGCGCGGCGACGCCGGCCAGGACGCCGCCGGTGACGGCGCTGTCCTGCCAGTCGCTGTCGCTGAGTTCGCAGGCCACCCAGCGCCCGGCCTGTGCCCACACCTCGTTGAAGCGGGCCTGGCGGAGCTTCATCCCGCTCAGCGAGACGCCGGTGAACGCGCACTCCAGGAAGGTGGCACCGCCGGCCGACTGGTCGCGGTACTCGCCGCCGTCGAAGTGGACGGTGTCGTAGCGCTCGTCACTGCGCAGCGGCCCGGTGTGCGGGCGCAGCAGTGCCGCGTACGGCAGGTCGGCCAGGCGGTCGGGGACGGACAGGGGCATGGCGGTGGCACCTCACGGTCGGCGGACGGGTCCTCGTCCGCATGCTCGCACGCGGCACCGACAGCGACACCGACACCGACAGCGCCGCGACGGCGGGATCGCGGCGCCGGAAGGACCGCGCGGACGCGTGCGGCCCGGCCGCTCCGGGGAGCGGCCGGGCCGTCAGGGCTGCGGCCGGTGCGAACCGGTCAGCCGCGGAGCCAGAGGGAGTTCACCCGGCTGCGCTCGGCGCTGTTCGGGTAGGGGTTGGTGCAGGAGGTGCCGGGGCCGCCGCCCGACATCAGCTCGCTGCACGGGCCGGAGTAGTGGTCGGGCAGGCCGAGCACGTGGCCGGTCTCGTGCGCGGTGACCCGGACGGAGCTGTACTGCCGGTTCTGCTGGTAGTCCAGGAAGATGTAGCCCCGGCCGTGACCGTCGGTGCTGGCGTACGAGCCGCGCGAGTCGTTGCCCTCGTAGTAGCGGAAGTCGGCCGCCGAGCCCGAGCGGAGCTGGACGTTGGCGACCGAGCTGTTCCAGATCTGGGCGGACTGGGCTATCTGGCTGCCGAAGCTCGGGGCGCTGCTGGCGTCGTAGGTGACCACGACGGCCTTGAGGTACGGGGTGGCCGCCTGCTTGGCGAGCGCGGACTTCATCACGGCCTCGTAGAACGCCTTGTTGCCGGCGTCCTCGGCGGCCGAGCCCGCGTACCCCGTGGTGGCCGTGTAGCCCTGGACCGGCGCGGCGGCGGCCGCGGTGGGCAGGGCGACCAGGCCGGCGGCGAGCGCGAGACCGACGGCGGCGGAGAACGTCCGTGAAATGCGGTTCATGTGGGGGCTCCGATTCATGAGCGCCGCGGCCGATGGGGGTCGGCGGCGGGACACCTGTCGAGCGGGTCGATGCCCAGAGCTTCGGGCAGCGCGGCGGCCCGGCGCATGATGTCAACCGGTGATAGTGCCGCCCAATACCCCTGCTATCCGGGGCCTTTGAGGTGTCTTTGAATCGCCTTGACTCTGACATGCCCCTGGCATTCCACTCGGGCGGCGGTTAGGCTCCCGGCGAGGAGGCGGACATGGACAGGACGAGCGGAAAACGCGAACGCGTAGCGGGCCGCCCGTACCGGCCGGGCGGCCCGCTACCGGTGCCGGTCGGGCGTCAGTGCGCGGCCCGCAGGCCGTTCTCCCAGAGGGCGTCGACCTGCTGGCGCTCGGCGGCGTCCGGGTAGGGGTTGGTGCAGGACGGGCCGGGACCGCCGCCGGACATCAGCTCGCTGCACGGGCCGGAGTAGTCGTCCGGCAGGCCGAGCACGTGGCCGGTCTCGTGCGCGGTGACGCGCAGTGAGCTGTACTGCTGGTTCTGGGTGTAGTCGAGGAAGATGTACCCGTGGCCGTGGCCGTCGGTGCTGGCGTACGAGCCGTTGCTCGGGTCGTCCCCCTCGTAGTAGGAGAAGTCGGCGTTGCCGCCCTCCTGGAGCTGGACGTTGCCGACCGAGCCGTTCCAGATCTGGGCGGCCTGGGCTATCTCACCGGCGAAGGACGGCGCATTGGTGGTGTCGTAGGTGACCACGACGGACTTGAGGTAGGGCGTCTTCGCCTGCTTGGCCAGGGCCGACTTCATCACGGCCTGGTAGAAGGCGAGGCTGTCGGACCGGTGCGCGGCCGTCCCGGCATGGGCGGTGGCCGTGTAGCCCTGGACGGGCGCGGCGACGGCGGCCGTCGCGGTGGCGGGGACTGCGGCGAGACCGGTCGCGAGGACCAGGCCGAGGGCGGCCGACAGAACGGGTCGCTTCACGTGGGGGCTCCGATTCACGGATGCCGGAGCGCCGTCGGCCGATGGGGGCCGGCCGCGGCGGCGGCGGGGATGGGCTCTCTGCCCCAGAGCTTCGACCCGGCCCGCCTCCCGGCGGATGATGTCAATCGGCGATAGCGGCGCCCAATACCGCAGGACCGTCACAACCTTGACGCATGTCATGTCCTTGGCGAGTCAGGTTGGCGCCGTTATGCTCCCGATGTGGAGCTCGACGTGAGACACCTCCGGGTGCTGTGCGCGATCGCCGACACCGGCAGCCTCCGCAAGGCCGCGTTGCAGCTCGGCATGACCCAGCCCTCCCTCACCACCCAGTTGCACCGCATCGAACGGACCGTCGGCGGCAGCCTGTTCACCCGCGAGCAGACCGGCAGCCGGCCCACCGCGCTCGGCCACTCGGTGCTGTCCCGGGCCAGACCGGTGATCGCCGAGATGACCGCGCTGGTCGCCGCCGCCCGGCAGGAGGCCCTGGAGTCCGCGGGCAGCGAGCGCAAACGGCGGCTGCGGATCGGCAGCGTGGGCAGCCGGGCGGTGGCGGCCTGGCTGCGCCGGGTGCACGACCGGCTGCCGGAGACGGACACCACCATCCACATCGACATCTCCGCCAACGCCCTGCTGCGGATGGTCGCCGCCGACCAGTTGGACGTCGCCTTCGTGCACGAGAGCGAGGGCTTCCCGCTGCGGGTGCCGCCCGATGCCGAACACCGGGTACTGATGGCCCGTGAGCCGCAGTTCGTCGCACTCGCCGCCGGCCATCCGGCCGCCACACTGCCCGTCGTCCACCTGGCCGACCTCGCCGAGGACACCTGGATGGTGGACCCGACGGCCGACCACGAATACGCGGCGATGCGCCGGGTGTTCACCGAGGCCGGGCTCAACCCGCGGGTGGTACAGGTCCGCGACAACGCCACCGCCGCCGAACTCGTCGCCTCCGGCGAGGCCGTCCGGCCCTGCCAGCCGACCTCGTCCCCCGGGCCCGGCACGGTCGTCCGGCCGGTGCACGGCGACCCGTTGGCCGTCCGGCTGCTGCTGGCCTGGCGGCCGCGCGCGCTCAGCCCGCGCGCGCTCGACGCGCTCTACGGGGAGTTGCGCGCCGCCTACCTGGACCTGGCCCGGGTGAATCCGGCCTATCTGGCCTGGCTGGTCCGACACGACCAGGCACTGCACCACCTGCTGGGCCAGGACCTCGACGACCGCCCGTCCGAGGGGCAGGCCCGCGCGGCTCAGTCCGTCCCGGCGGCTCCGCCCTCCCTGGCGTGCGGCACCTCGGGCGACGGCACGGCGCGATGAGGGCGCTCCCGACATGCCCGTTTCGCCCGTTTCGCCGCTCCGTCAGCCCCAGTTGACGCCGCCGTGCGCGAACCGGGTGACAGCTCGGCGGGTTTCCGGGCATGCCCGCGCGCCGTACGCCACGGCCCGGCGGATCACCCCGCTAGATTCGTCCCGGTTGACAGGGAGCGGGTCCGGGCGGACTCCACGACACGGGTGGCCTGCGGGCAACGCGGAAGGTCAAGGCCGGTGGCAGGACAGCGGGGGCGGCGCCGTTCCCCCCGTGTCCGCACCACCGGCCTCGTGATCACCGCGCTGCTCGCCAGCGCCTGCCATGCCGTCGCTGTGGCCGCGGCCCTCCCGCGGGCGGCCGCGGTCCTTCCGCGGAGGGCGGCGAAGGCGAGCCACTTCTCCCGGCCCACCTTGACGCAGTCCACGCCCGCCAGACCGGGCGAGCCCAGGCCGGCCAGGCCCTTGCGGGTCGCCACCACGACGGCGACGAGGTTGACCTCGCTCGCGACGGAGTGTGGTCGCGCGGTCGCGATTCGGCGGATCGGCCCGGCTCCGTGTAACCTCTTCCAGGTCAGCAGGCGCCGCTAGCTCAGTTGGTTAGAGCAGCTGACTCTTAATCAGCGGGTCCGGGGTTCGAGTCCCTGGCGGCGCACATGGCAAGGTCTCAGGCCGTTCACCTCAGATGGACGGCCTGAGGCGTTTCCGGGGCCAGGGCACCGGACGCCGAGTGCGGGGCGGCGTGCCCCGGTCTCAGCGGGTGTCCAGGATCGCCGAGGCCACCGCGTCCGGCCGGTCGAACATCAGCAGGTGACCGGCCGGTGCGGTGGTCCGGAAGTCGGCCCCGAGCAGCGCCGCGAGTTCCCGCTGGCCGCCCAGCCAGTCCTGGGTACGGCGGGTCCGGCACCCGTCGTCGGCGGCGAGCACGGTGACCGGCAGGTCGTCCGGCAGCGGCGCGGTGCACCGCAGTTCGTCCAGCTCGGCGGCCATGTCCAGGTAGCGCGCGTTCTCCCGGAGCAGCGCGCGCAGGGCCCGGCCGGTCCGGTAACAGTGCCGCACCAGGGGCGCCGGGGCGAGGTCCTCCCGGCGGACCGTGGACGCTCTGGCGGTCAGCCGGCGCGCGGTCGGCCCGAAGAGGTAGGGCACCGCGACCGCCGTGGCCGCGCCCGCGATCGTACGGGCCGCCAGATCCCGCAGTCCGGGAGCCGGGCGCGGGCGCGGGTCCGACTCGACACTGCCGTCCAGCAGGACCAGCCCGGCCACCCGCTCCGGGTGCAGCCGGGAGAAGGCCTCGACGTGGAACCCCGCCAGCGAGTGGCCCGCCACCGTGCAGGGCCCGTGCAGCCCGAGCGCGTCCAGCACGCCCCGGATGCGTTCGGCCTCGCCCGCCGCCGAGGGGGCCGGACGGGTCGCGGGCTCCGGCGCGCTCAACCCGTACCCGGGCCGGTCGAACCGGACCACGGTGCGGTACGGGGCGAGGAAGGAGACGACGAGGTCCCAGTCGAACCAACTGCTGCCGAGCCCGCCGGTGAGCAGGCAGACCGGCCCGTCGCCCTCGATGCGCACATGCAGGGGTATGCCGTCGATGCGTAGGAACGTCGCCGTCGCGCCCCCTCTTTCCATGGTCATCGCGACTCCCACCCCTCGGCCCCGGCCTGGCCCCGCGCCGCGTCGTGCTCGACGTGCCGTTCGGGGTGCCGCCCGGTGCACTGCCCGGCGTGCCGTCCGGTGCCGCCGTGAACGGCCGCCGGCCCCTCGAAGCGGGCGACGCTCCGGGCCAGGACCGCCAGCCAGAGTGCGACCAGGAGGACCTGGAGCCGCTGGCCCGCGCCCAGTGACCAGGTGCCGTGACCGGCCTCGAAGGCGGCGATCGCGGCCAGGCTCCAGCCGGTGGCCAGCAGCTCGCCGGCCAGCAGCCACGGTCCGAACCGGCGGACCGGCGGCCACCAGCCGTAGCGCCGGGCCGCGACGGTGAGCGCGATCAGCCCGGTGAGCGCCCCGACCATGGCGAGGCTGCTGGTCACGGCGTGCGCGGTATGGGTGGCCGGGACCAGCCCGGCCGTCTCCCGGGCCGCGCACATCTCGTCGCTGGTGGGCGCGCAGCTCAGTGGCAGGCGGGAGTCGGCAGCCGTGGCCACGCCGAACAGGGCCAGCGCCGCCCAGCCGGTCACCGCCCAGGGGAGCCAGGGCCCCACGCCGCCGACCGGCCCGGTACCGGCTCGGGCGCCGTCGGCCCGCGCGGTGCGGCGCGCCGCGGACCGGGCGCCCGCGACCAGGGCCGTGACGGCCGCGGCGAGGACGGCGAGCCCGGCGACCAGGTCGGTGGCCCGGAACAGCCCGCCCAGCGGCTGGTCCTCGGCGGCGAGTTCGCTGATGTACGCCTGGACCGGGTCGAGGCCGGTGCTCAGCACCACCTCCAGCACCCACGCCGTGTACGCCACCGCGCTGAGCAGCAGCAGGGCTGCGACGGCGAGCCGAGCTTTCCGGCGGCCGGGGTCTGGGCTGGGCACGTTTCCACCCTAACCGGCGGAAAACTCCGCCCCAACCGGGCGGAAACGGGCACCCTCGGCGGGCAGCGGACCCCCGGCCGGACCGCGGCGGTACGACGCACCCCTCGAAACCGTGTATTGTTTTCCAGGTCAGCAGGCGCCGCTAGCTCAGTTGGTTAGAGCAGCTGACTCTTAATCAGCGGGTCCGGGGTTCGAGTCCCTGGCGGCGCACAGACATTGGGGAGCCTCTCGCACACGCGAGGGGCTCCCCGATTTTTTTGCCCATGGTGCCCGATTTGCGTGTGATGTCGGTCTCGCTTCCTGTTCTGGCGGAGCCAACCGACCCTTTCCACGCGTTCTGGGCTGTAAACCGGAAACGGGACAAAGGTCCCTAACCGTCGACGAACCCGTCTGTGCAGGCTGGCTCGGTCCACCCACAGGAAAGGCCGCCGCTTTGTCCCGAAATGCCCAGAGCGGCCGCCGTGTGCCGTCCGTCAGACTCCGCCCGGTGAAGCGCCTGAAGCGTTCATCGGAGCGCCCCGCCCGCAGCGGCAAGCCGAAGCGTCCGAAGCGCACCGGCTGGCGCCGGCTGATCCCGACCTGGCGGATGACCCTGCTCGGGCTCGCGGCCTCGCTGCTGCTCGGCGTCGGCCTGTTCGCCCTGGGCGTCGCCCTGGTGAAGGTGCCGGACGCGCACGCCGCCGCGACCGCCCAGAGCAACACCTGGCTCTACCAGGACGGCTCGGTGATCGCCCGGACCGGCCAGACCAACCGGCAGAACGTCGGCCTGGACAAGGTCTCCCCCGCCGCCCAGCACGCCGCGCTGGCCGCCGAGGACCGCAACTTCTACCACGAGGGCGCCGTCAACGTGCCCGGTCTGGCCCGCGCCGCCTTCAACACCGCCAAGGGCGAGGGCACCCAGGGCGGCTCCACGATCACCCAGCAGTACGTGAAGAACACGTACCTGAGCCAGAAGCAGTCCGTCACCCGCAAGGTGAAGGAACTCTTCATAGCGATCAAGGTGGACGCCACCGAGAGCAAGGACGAGATCCTCTCCGGCTACCTCAACACCTCCTACTACGGGCGCGGCGCCTACGGCATCCAGGCCGCCGCCCAGGCGTACTTCGGCGTGGACGCGTCCGCCCTCAACGCCGCCCAGGGCGCCTACCTGGCCACGCTCCTGAACGCGCCCAGCGCCTACGACGTGGCCACCGCGACCCCGGCGGGCAAGCAGAACGCCCTCAACCGCTGGAACTACGTCCTGGACGGCATGGTGAAGGAGGGCTGGCTCTCCGCCGAGGAGCGGACCGCCACCGCCTTCCCCGAGGTCAAGGACCCGCAGGGCAATCCCGGTCTGTCCGGCCAGGCCGGCTACCTGGTCGACGCCGCCACCCAGTACCTGACCTCGAACCAGATCATCACCGAGGCCGAGCTGGCCAAGGGCGGCTACAGCATCAGGCTGACCGTCGACCCGGCACGCCAGCAGGCCCTCCAGGACTCGGTGCAGGCGCAGCTGCACGACACCCTCAACCCGGACAAGCGGAAGAAGGACGCGGCCGCCCAGGCCGGCGCCGTCTCGGTCGACCCGAAGACCGGTGCCGTGGTCGCCCTGTACGGCGGTGTCGACTACACCAAGCACTACATCGACAACGCCACCCGGCGTGACTACCAGGCCGGCTCCACCTTCAAGGCGATCGCGCTGGCCGCGGCACTGGAGAACGGCGCCAAGACCCAGTCCGGTCAGACCATCACACCGCGCACGGTGTACGACGGCACCAGCGGCCGCAAGGTCCGGGGCGGCAAGGGCACCCCGTACGCGCCGCCGAACGAGGGCGACAAGAGCTATGGCCAGGTCACCCTTCAGCAGGCCACCGACTGGTCGGTGAACTCGGTGTTCGCCCAGCTCGCCCAGGACACCGGGCTGCAGAAGGTCCGGGACACCGCCATCGCGCTCGGCCTGCCGAGCAACACCCCCGGGCTCGACCCGGTGCCGTCCATCCCGCTCGGCGCGGCCACCCCGAGCCCGCTCGACATCGCCGGTGTGTACGCCACGCTGGACAACGACGGCAAGCAGATCACCCCGTGGCTGGTGCAGGCGGTGGACCGCGAGGGCGAGCAGCTCCCGCTCCCGGCCCACAAGACCACCCAGGCGGTCAGCCAGGAGACCGCGCGCCAGGTCACCTCGATGCTGCAGGGCGTGGTGAGCGACCCGGGCGGCACCGGCTGGCGGGCCAAGGCGCTGGGCCGCCCGGTCGCCGGCAAAACCGGCACGACGGACGACCAGAAGTCGGTCTGGTTCGTCGGGTACACCCCCGAGCTGGTGACCTCCGTGGCGCTGTTCGGCCAGGACCCGACCACCGGTGCCCAGGTCAGCCTCAGCGGCACCGGCGGGATCGACGGCGCGGCGGGCGGCCAGTACCCCGCGCAGATCTGGACCAGCTACATGAAGGCGGCGCTGAAGGGGCAGCCGGTCGCGAACTTCGCCTCGCCGTCGGGCGCGGACGACTCCTCGTCGAACAGCGGATCCTCCGGTGGCCCGGACAGCTCCTCGACCCCGTCCGGGTCGGCTTCCGCCCCGGCCTCCTCGGGCGGCAGCGGTGCGACGGGCGGCTCGGGCACCGGTTCCGGCGCGGGCACCCCGCCGGGTGCGTCGAGCGGCGGGTCCTCGGGCGGCTCCGGGTCCTCGGGCGGCTCCGGGTCCTCCGGGTCCTCGGGCTCGTCCGGTGGACAGGGTGGCTCGGGCGGTTCCGGTGGTTCGGGCTCGGGCGGCGGGGCGACCGCCCCCACCCAGCCCACGACGCCCCGGCCGAGCGGCAAGCCCACCCGGACGCCGGCGCCGACCACCGGTCCGACCACCGCGCCCGAGCCCTCGGGCGGTACGGGCGGCGGCTCGGGCTCCGGTACGGGCTCGGGCTCGGGCTCCGGTACGGGCTCCGGCACGGGCGGCTCGGGCTCCGGCACGGGCTCGGATACGGGTACGGGTGGCGGCACGGGCGCGGGCGCGCTCTCCGGAGCGGGCGCGCGGCAGTAGTCGGGGCGCGTCGGCCGCGACCGCCTGGGGGTGGTCGCGGCCGACGGGCGTTTTCGGGCGATCCCAGGTGTACCCGCCACCCTGCACAGGTTCAGGCAGGACCAAATACCGAAATGGCGCCTTACCCAAGCGCCGGTATGACTGTCACAATGCGTCGGTGCACAGCTCAACGCCCCGGCTCGACCGTTCCTCGGGCAGAACCCTCGGCCTCGCCCTCGCGCTGGTCTCCGCCGTCGCCTTCGGCGGCTCCGGCACCGCCGCCAAGCCTCTGATCGAGGTCGGCCTCTCGCCGCTGCATGTGGTCTGGCTCCGGGTCACCGGCGCCGCCGTGGTCCTCCTCCCGCTGGCCTACCGCCACCGCGCCGTCGTGCTCCGCAGGCCCGGCCTGCTCCTCGGGTTCGGCCTGCTCGCCGTGGCCGGCGTCCAGGCCTGCTACTTCGCGGCGATCTCTCGGATCCCGGTCGGCGTCGCCCTGCTGATCGAGTACCTCGGCCCCCCGCTGCTCATCGGCTACGTCAAGTTCGTCCAGCGCAGGCCGATCAGCCGGGGCTCCGCCATCGGCGCCGGCGTCGCCGTGGCCGGGCTGGCCTGCGTGGTCGAGGTCTGGAACGGTCTGAGCTTCGACGCGTTGGGCGTCCTGTTCGCGCTCGGGGCGGCCTGCTGTCAGGTCGGCTACTTCGTCCTGGCCGACGCCGGCAGCCGGGGGGACCGCCCGGTGGACCCGATCGCCGTCAGCGCGTACGGGCTGCTGATCGGCGCGGTGGTGCTCACCGCCTTCACCCGCCCCTGGCAGGCCGACTGGAGCCCGCTCGGCGGTGACGTCGTGATGAACGGGCACACGCTGCCCGCGCTCGTCCCGGCGGCCTGGATGATCCTGATCGCGACCGTGCTCGCCTACCTGACCGGTGTGGTCGCCGTCCGGCACCTGTCGCCCCCGGTCGCCGGGGTGGTGGCCAACCTGGAGGCCGTCGTCGCCACCGTCCTCGCCTGGATCCTGCTCGGCGAGCACCTGGGTCTGCCGCAGATGGCCGGCGGCCTGCTCGTCCTGGCCGGCGCCTTCGCGGCCCAGGCGAGCAAGCCCGCGGTCGAACCGGCCGGTGCCGTGGCGGCCGGATCCGAGGTGACCGGGGCCGAGGTGACCGGTGCTGTCGCGGCCGGAGCGGAGGCGGCCGGTACCGCCCGTGGTTCCGGGGGACGCGCGGCCTCCCAGCGCGAGGTCAGCGACCGACCCAGCCGAACCAGTCGAGGTGGCTGAGCGGCCACACGACGGCCGACACCGGCCCGACCACGTTGTCCACCGGCACGGCCCCACCACCGGGGCCGCGCTGGTGGTAGCGCGAGTCCGCCGAGTCGCTGCGGTGGTCGCCCTCCACCCAGACGTACCCCTGGGGCACCGTGACCGGCCCGAAGTTCATCCCGGCACAGGAGTCGTCCCCGGGGTGGAGGTACGGCTCGTCGACCTTCGCCCCGTTGACGGTCAGCGTGGTACCCGAGCACTGCACGGTCTGGCCGCCGGTCGCGATGACCCGCTTGACCAGGTAGTTGTCGTCCTTCGGCGGGATCAGCCCGACGAAGCCGAGCACCGAGCCCAGGGCGTTGGACACCGGGTTCCCGCCGGTCGGCTGCGGCGGCAGCCAGTCACCCGGGTCCTTGAAGACCACCGGCTGGCCGGCCTCCGGCTCCCAGCCGGTCAACGGCGCGAGCTTGTTCACCCCGACCCGGTCGCCGATCCGCAGCGTGTTCTCCATCGACCCGGAGGGGATGGTGAACACCTGGAACAGACAGGTCTTGATCAGCAGCGCGACCACCAGGCCGACCGCCGCCATCGCGGGGATCTCGATCCACCACGGTCGGTGACGACGCCCTGCCCGCCGGTCCCCGGCGTCCTTCTGCGGCTTCGACGGCCTCGGCGCCTTCCGCGTCCGTGCCCGGCGTGCCTCGGCGCGGCCACCGCCACCGCCATCGCTGGAGCCACCGTGGCCGTTGTGGCCGCCGCCGACAGCCGGGGGCTGGCCGGCCCCGGCGTCGCTGTGCGTATCGGGCAGGTTCACCGCCATCGTCGCTGCTCACCTCTCCGGCTGGGGGAACCTGCACGCTACGCCAACCGTGAAGCCTCACGAAATCCGGCTTTTAGCTGCGCCCGACATTGCGGCCGAGGACATGTCGAGGAGAGCACGACGCGATCACCTGCGGATCGCCCGGTGAGTCGCGGCACCCGCGCGGCCTCGGGCACGGCCGCAGGGGCGGGCTCAGGGGCACGGACCCGGGCCCACGGGCTCGGGTACGGGCTGGGGTCCGCGGGCTCAGGCGCGGGCGATCGCCTCGTGGTGGCGGATCACCTCGGCGATGATGAAGTTGAGGAACTTCTCCGCGAACACCGGATCGAGATGCGCCCCGGCGGCCAGCTCCCGCAGACGCCGGATCTGGTCGCGCTCCCGCGCCGGATCGGCCGGCGGCAGCCTGTGCTCGGCCTTGAGCCGGCCGACCCGCTGGGTCGCCTTGAAGCGCTCGGCCAGCATGTGGACCACCGCGGCGTCGATGTTGTCGATGCTCTCGCGCAGGCTGGTCAGCTCGGCCCGCACGGCGTCGTCGATCCCCTCGGGAAGTCCGGCATCGGGGGTCGTGGGGTGATCCGTCATCGGGGCGGCTCCGCGGCTGTCTGGTGGTGGGCACCCGACCGTCCGACGGCCGGGCTCGGGCCCGGGCAAATCTAACAGGGCGCCCGGCGCGGATCCGCACCATTCGGCGTATCCGTCCACGATCCGGACAGCGTACGGACCGATGGGCGACCGGCGCCCGCGCACCGGCCGGCGCGGGCCCGGGTACTTCCGGGCACGGCGCCCCGAGTCGCTGCGCGTGGTCGGCCCCCGACCTCCCCGTAGGCTGGTGCGCGGCATGACCGGAAGTGACGAATCAGCAGTTCCTCATACCTGGAGGTACCGATCGTGGCAACCACTCGCACCGCCCGCACCGCGTGGGAAGGCAACCTGCTCGAGGGCAAGGGTCAGGTGACCTTCGCCTCCTCCGGCATCGGTGAGTACCCGGTCTCCTGGCCGGCCCGGTCCGAGGAGCCCAACGGCAAGACCAGCCCGGAGGAGCTCATCGCCGCCGCGCACTCCGCGTGCTTCTCGATGGCCCTCTCGCACGGCCTGGCCGGCGCGGGCACCCCGCCCACCAAGCTGGACACCCAGGCCGATGTCACCTTCCAGCCCGGCACCGGTATCACCGGCATCCACCTGACCGTCACCGGCCAGGTGCCCGGCCTCGACGAGGCCGGCTTTGTGAAGGCCGCCGAGGACGCCAAGGCGAACTGCCCGGTCAGCCAGGCCCTGACCGGCACCACCATCACCCTCACGGCCAAGCTGGCCTGACCCCTCTGCCGGGGCCGCCGGCTCCGATCCCGGGGCCGGCGTTCCGGCGGGTCATGCGGGCCCGGCGGGCCGGTGCGCGGCATGAACATGTGGGCGCGCTCCGGGTACTCAAGGAGCGCCCGACGGCGTGCACTCGGAGCACGCGCCCCCGGTGCACATCATGTGATGTGCACCGGGGGCGTCCGCACGTACCACCACACTTGATCTCAAAGCGGACGAATCACCCTGGCGGCGGTCACCGCGCGTTGTCGCCGCGTCTTATGATCGGCCGCAGCGCCCTGTTCTTCACGCGGGTCTCCACACGAACGCTCACCAACGAGCGCTCAGCACCGGACTCCGAGGACCTCGACAGAGTGCGGGAGCCGGCCGCCGCAGTCCCGGGTGTCCGGCCGGACCAGCGTCAAGCGTCAGCAGCGGACGGGAGCATGCCGTGCCGGGCCAGAACGAGGGGGCCGACGCACACCACCCAGGCGTGCGGCACGAAGAACCGCAACACCACCGCCGTCTGCTGTCGCCGGCCCTCCGCCCGGCCGACGGCCCCGTCGGCACCTCCGGCGCCGCACGGGACGGCACTCACGGCTTCTCCGTCAACACCGTCACCGGTGACAGGGCCACGCCCGGAACCGGTACCGGGCCCGGCACCGGTGCCGACATCGGACACGCTGCCGTACCCGGCTTCGGAGCGGTCGGCAGGATCGCCACCGCGGTCGACAGCACCGTCGTCCGCTGCCCCACCTGCTCGGCCCCGCTGACGAACGGCTCGCACCGGCCGGCCGCCGGAGCCGACCAGCCGGCCGAGGGGACCGACCGGCTACTGGCCGCGCTGCGTGCCAGCGAGTCCCGCTTCCGGGCCGCCTTCTGCGACGCGGGCATCGGGATGGCACTGATCGACCCCGACGACCGGATCATCGAGGTCAACCCCGCCTTCGCCACACTGATCGGCCGCGGGGTCGGCGAACTGGTCCGCACCCACATCCACGACATCATCGACCCGGAGGGCATGCCGCACCGCCTCTTCCCCGAACTCGTCCGGGGTGAGCGCGAACGGCTGCGGGTGGAGAAACAGCTCAAGCACCGCGAGGGCCACACGGTCTGGAGCAAGGTGACCATCTCCCTGATCAGGGACGAGGTGGGGAGCCCGCTCTACACGCTCGCGATGGTCGAGGACATCACCGAGCAGCGCCGGCTCGGCGACCGCCTGGAGTACCAGGCACTGCACGACCCGCTGACCCGGCTGCCCAACCGGACGTCCTTCTTCGAACGGCTCGACGCCGCCTGCCTCACCACGAGCGGCCCGGCGGCGGGCCAGACCGGCGGCCCGGGAGACAGCCCGGGAGACAGCCCGGCCGCCGGGCCGGGCGGGGCCGCAGCCGCCTCCCCGGCGACCGGGGCGGGCCCCGCCGGGCCGGACAGGCGCCGGGTCGGGGTCTGCTACCTGGACCTCGACGGCTTCGCCGCGATCAACGAAACACTCGGTCACCACATCGGCGACCAGTTGCTGATCGCCGTCGCCACCCGGCTCCGGCACGGATTCTCCGAACAGGCCGCCCATCTGGTGGCCCGGATGGGCGGCGACGAGTTCGCGGTCCTGGTCACCGACAGCAAGGGCAGTGACCAGCTGACCGACCTGGCCGGCCGGATCCTCGCAGTGCTGGAACAGCCCTTCGACGTGGCCGGGCACCGGCTGGTGGTGACCGCCAGCGTCGGCGTCGTCGAACGGTCCGTGCACGAGACCACACCCACCGACCTGGTCAAGGACGCCGACGCCACCCTGTACTGGTCCAAGGCGGACGGCCGGGCCCGCTGGACCCTCTACGACCCGGACCGCGGCGCCCACCAGCTCACCCGCCAGCTGCTCGCCACCGCACTGCGCCCGGCCCTGGAGCGCGGCGAGTTCACCATCGAGTACCAGCCCCTCGTCGGCCTCTCCGACGGTGCGGTGCGCGGCGCCGAGGCCCTCGTCCGCTGGCGCCACCCCCGCTACGGGACGCTCTCCCCGGACCGCTTCATCCCGCTGGCCGAGGAGTCCGGTGCGATCGTGCCGCTCGGCAAGTGGGTCCTGGAGGAGTCCTGCCGCCAGGCGCAGCGCTGGCTCACCGAGTTCCCCGACACCGAGACGTTTGTGAGCGTCAACCTCGCCGCCCGGCAGATCTGGGACTCCGACGTGGTCGCCGACGTGGCGCAGGCGCTCGACCGTACCGGTCTGCCGGCCCGGCTGCTGCAACTGGAGATCACCGAGAGCGCGCTGCTCGGCCCGGGCGGGCGCCCCCTGCAGGCCCTGCAGGCGCTCGCCGACATGGGCGTCCGGATCGCGATCGACGACTTCGGCACCGGCTACTCCAACCTGGCGTACCTCTCACGGCTGCCGGTGCACGTGCTGAAGCTCGACGGCACGTTCATCGAAGGGTTCCGCGACCCGGCCCCGGCGGGCCGCACCGAGCTCCCCGGGGCCGGCACCCGCCGGAGCGACGCCGATGAGCAGATCGTCGGCGCGATGGTGCAGCTGGCCCACACCCTCGGCCTGACCGTCACGGCCGAGGGCATCGAAAGCGCGGCGCAGGCCGAGCGGCTGCGGTTGACCGGCTGCGACACCGCCCAGGGCTGGTACTTCGCCAGGCCGGGCGAGGCCGAGCTCGTCGCCGCCATACTCCGTGAGGGCCGCCCGGGGCCGGGCGGGCGATAGCGGCGGATTGCCGCGGCTCGGCCGGAACGGTGTCCGCGCGGTGTTCGCACAGTGTGTGCGCGGCGGCGCCGGGACGGGCGCGGATTCGGGCGCCGACCGGGCGCCGGTCCGCCGCGACCGGCCTCGGCCCGGCTCAGGCGGTGCCGGACTGCCCGGTCAGTCCGTACGCCTGGGCGATCAGCCCGTACGAGCGGTACCGGGCCTCGTGACCGTGGATGTGCGAGGTGACCATCAGCTCGTCCACCCCGGTCCGCTTGCGCAACGCCTCCAGCCCGTCGGCGACCTCGCCCGGTGAGCCCAGGACGACATTGCCCAGCCAGTCGTCGACGAAGTCCGCCTCCACCGGGCTGTACGGGTAGGACTCGGCCTCCTCGGGGGTGGGGATCGGGCCCGGGTTCCCCCTGCGCAGCCGGAGCATCCCGAGCGCCGCCGAGCGCGCGAGCCGTCGGGCGGTCGTCTCGTCGTCGGCCGCGACCGCGCTCACCCCGATCAGCGCGTACGGCTCGCTGAGCACGGCCGACGGGCGGAACGCCGAGCGGTAGAGATCGAGGGCCGGGATGGTGTTGACGCTGCTGAAGTGGTGGGCGAACGCGAACGGCAGGCCGAGGCGGCCGGCCAGCTGGGCGCTGAAGCCCGACGAGCCGAGCAGCCAGATCGGGGGCCGCCCGTCCCCCTGTGGGACAGCCGTCAACCGGGCGTAGGGGTGGCCGGCCGGGAAGTCGCCGTCGAGGAAGTGCGTCAGCTCGGCGAGTTGCTGGGGGAAGTCCTCCGCGCCGTCGGCGAGGCCCCGCCGCAGTGCTCGCGCGGTGGCGGGGTCGGTGCCGGGGGCCCGGCCGAGGCCGAGGTCGATGCGGCCGGGGTGCAGAGCCTCCAGCAGGCCGAACTGCTCGGCGATCGCCAGCGGGGCGTGGTTCGGCAGCATGACTCCGCCCGAGCCGAGCCGCAGTGTCGTGGTGTGGGCCCCGAGGTGGGCCAGCAGGACGGCCGGCGTGGAGCTGGCGACGCCCGGCATGCCGTGGTGCTCGGCCACCCAGAAGCGGTGGTAGCCCCACTCCTCCGCGCTGCGTGCCAGCGTCGTGGTCGCGGCCAGCGCCTCGCCCGGCGTGTAGCCGACGCCGACGGTGGCCAGGTCGAGGATCGAGAGCGGCGCGGGCGCCGCCCCCCGGACAGTGCCTCGGATCGCCGCGTGGGTCTGCGGTTCGGGTCCGCGCTCCTGCTGGTCCTCGGTGGTCATACCGTCCGCCCTCCGGGCTGTCGTGGAGCGACCGTGCCCATGCGCCGGTGGTCGCTTCTGCCGACGGAGGTCAACCACACGGCCGAGTCGGCTGTTCCCGGGGCCGGGCGGCCCGTCCGAGTGCCGGTCCCGTTGGTGCTGGTGCCATTGGTGCCGGCGCCGCCCCGGTCGGGTGAGGATGCGGCTACCGACCGTTCGGCTGACTCAGAGCCAGCGGGCGGACACGCGTGGCGACTTCACGCCAGAGCGGGAAGTCGCCAACCGCAGGGCTCGCGATCGGCAGCCGACGTCCGGCAGGCTAGTGATCAGGAGCGGATCACCCAACCGGATCCGCACTCCACCAGCAAGGTCGTCGGGCTGGACCAGCGCCGATCGATCCCCGTGAGCCCCTGGAGCGGCACCCCGCTCCAGGGGCTCGCGCCTTGTGACGCAGGGCATGCCCGGGGTGCTTCATGGCATGAAAAGTCGAGGCGCTAGCGTTGACCCCTGCAGCCATCTGCTCCCTCGGGCAGCCTGGAGGGAGTATGGACCTTGGACATCGCGGCGGTGATCGGATCCTCGTGGATCTGCGCCCTGGCGCTCTGCGCCGTATTGGGCGACGCCTTTCTGCCCTTCATCCCCAGCGGGACGCTGGTCATCCTGGCCGTGCTCAAGACGGCACAGATAGACGGCGCGCCGGTGGTGCTGGGGCTGTGCGTGGCACTGGCCTCGTTCCTCGGCGATCTCCTGCTGCTCAGCCTCGCCCGGCGCGGCGCCCCTCTGGTGAGTCGACGGCTTGAGCACCGCCCACAGCTGGCGGCGAACGTCGCCAAGGTCCAACGGGCTCTGGACGGCCGGACCACCGGGGCGGCGGCAGCGATGGTGGTGATCGCGCGGTTCGTACCGGCCGGGCGGACCGTCCTCGACCTGGCCATCGGCCACTCCCCCGCCCACCCGCGCCGCTTCCTCCGCTGGTCCGCGCTGGCCGCACTGGTCTGGGCCGCCTACATCGTGACGCTGGGCTGGCTCAACAGCCACTGGTTCGACACCGCCTGGCTGAGCCTCGCGGTCTCCTGCACCGCCGCCACCATCGTCAGCACCGCCATCGCGCGCGTCGTGCGCCGCAGCCGGCGGCTGGCCGCCGCCTGAGGGCTGACGGGGCTGGGGGCCGCCGCCTGAGGGCTGACGGCTGGGGGCTGAGGGCTCGGTGATCCGCCGCGGTGGCACGGGCCAGTGAGCGCAAAGCGTCACAGGACGGAAACAGAAGGCCGGTCTTCGCAGCCTATGTGGGCACGCTGCGCGTGTTGGCTGTCGACGGACCTCGGCACCTTGGTGACCCCTGAGTCCGCGTGACATGCTAACGGCGGAATATTCATCAATTGCCCGATTTGACCGGTGTGGCCCTCCGCCACCCTCGGCACCCGGCCAGGGCATCCAGGGGAGACCATGACCAGCATCTCTCGAAGGACCGTGCTCAGTGCCACCGCTGCGACTGCGGCTCTCGGGGCGGTCGCGGCGTGTTCCAGCGGCGGATCGAGTCCTGGCTCCACCACCTCCTCCCCTGTTTCCGGCAGCAGTAGCGGCAACGGGCGGACGGGAACCGGAGATCCCGCCAAGGGCGTGCCGCCCAAGGGGACGCCCATCGGTGATGGTTCCAACGCCGACACCGGCCCCCAGCCGAACCAGCCCAAGGCCGAGAAGCTCAAGCCCGGTGAGCGACCGCCGCAGTTCGTGGTGTTCTCCTGGGACGGCGCCGGTGGCACGGAGGACGGCCAGTTCCCCCGCTTCCTCAAGCTGGCCGAGGAGCACAAGGCCTCGATGACGTTCTTCCTCTCCGGGATCTACGCCCTCCCGAAGGGCAAGGCCGACCTCTACCACCCGCCGAAGCACTCGGTCGGCGCGTCCGACATCCCGTACCTCTCGGACGGCGCGGTCAAGAGCACGCTCAAGCTCATCAGCCAGGCCTGGCTGGCCGGCCACGAGATCGGCACCCACTTCAACGGGCATTTCTGCTCGACCCGTTCGGACGGCAACGGGGTCAACAAGTGGACGTCCGAGGACTGGCAGAGCGAGATAGACCAGGCGATCTCGTTTGTGACCCAGTGGCGGACCAACACCGGTTTCACCGACGTCGACCCGCTTCCCTTCGACTACAAGAAGGAGCTCATCGGCGGGCGAACCCCTTGCCTCGAAGGGCAGAAGGCCCTGCTGCCGACCGCGGCGAAGATGGGGTGGAAGTACGACGCCAGTTCTTCCGGCGGCCTGCAGATCTGGCCGCAGAAGGTGCAGGACGGCAAGGTCTGGGACTTCCCGCTGCAGAGCATCCCGTTCCCCGGGCACACCTTCCAGGTGCTGTCGATGGACTACAACATCCTGGCGAACCAGTCGGCCGGCAGCACCAAGGGCGACCCGGGCAAGTACAACGACTGGCGCAGCCAGGCCAGGGACGCCTACCTGGCCGGCTTCGACCGCACCTACAACAGCAACCGCGCGCCGTTCTTCATCGGCAACCACTTCGAGCAGTGGAACGGCGGGATCTACATGGACGCCGTCGAGGAGACTCTCAAGACGATCGCGGGCAAACCGGAGGTCCGGCTGGTGTCGTTCCGGCAGCTGGTCGACTGGCTGGAGGCCCAGGACCAGTCGACCCTCCGCAAGCTGCGCACGCTGAACGTTGGGCAGGCGCCCACCGGCGGGTGGGAGACCTTCCTGGGTACGGCCGGCTGAAACCCGGACGACCGCAGGGACAACGGCCGACGAGGGTGCTGCTGGGGTGGGGGGCCGGGCGGCGGGGCGGGGCCCCCCCCCCCCCCCCCCCCCCGGGGGGTTACCCAAGGAAAAGCCCGCCGGGGCGGGCCCCCGGGGGGGCGGGCCCCCCGCCCCGGGCCCCGCGGGGGCGTGGTATCCCTGCTGGGTACCGCCGGGCTCACCCCCGCCCCCCCCGCCCCGCCCCCCCGCCGGGGGGGGGGGGGGGGGGCCGGCCGGGGGGGGGGGCCCCCCACCCCACCGGCCGACCCGGCCAGGTCTGTTACCCGATGGAAGACCCGGCCGGGCCGGCCCCGAGGAGGCGCTGCACCACGGCCTCGGCCCCGGCTCGGCCCCAGAGGATCGAGTAGTGATTGGTGTCCGGTACGAGCTCGGCCGCCACCACACGGGCCGGATCCAGTCCGGCCATCGCTATCCGCTTGCCGTCGTAGAGGGCCTGCGACTCGTCGAGCAGGCCGCGTTCCGCCCAGAGCAGTTCACCCGTGCACGGCAGCCGGTGCACGGCGGCGGCCGCCTCCTGGTCGAGCAGGACCTGGGCCCCGTCGACCTGAACGGCCTCCAGCACACAGGAGGAACGCAGCTCGGGTGCGGTTCCGATGAGATCGCGCTGGGTGTAGGCGTCGATCTCGTCCGACCAGTCGGCGCCGAAGGCCGGGTGCTGCTGCCAGAACGCGCGGTAGGCCTGACGGTCCGGGAAGGTCATCGAAAGCCGCGCCAGCGCCGGGCCGAGCACCGCGGCCAGAACGTCCTCCTCCCGGACGCCCTCCGGCAGGGGGAAGGTCACCGCGCCGTCGACCAGCACCACCCGGCTGACGAGGTCCGGATGCCGCACCGCCGTCAGGGCTGTGACCCAGGCACCCATGGAGTGCCCCACCACGACGGTGGGACCCAGGTCGAGCGCCGTGATCAGCGCGGCCACGTCATCCGCGTGCCGGGCCAGACCGTACGGTCCGCTCACGGTGTGGCTGGCTCCGCGTCCGCGCAGGTCGGGCGCGAGCAGGGTGGCCCGGCCGGCGAGCCGGCGGGCGACCTCGAACCAGGCGAGGCCGTTGGCGGTGATGCCGTGCACCGCCACGATGGTCGGGGCCCCCGGGTCGGTGGCGGGCCAGCGAAGGACGGCCAGGTCCCCTCCTGGGACCGGCACCGTCAACTCCTCGGGGTGCAGCGGTGACTGGCTCACGCGGGGCTACCTCCTGTGGGACGGGCGCTGCGGGCACCGGCAGAGGGCCGGGCCGAGCGGGCGGAACGGGCGGCTCGAATGCGGGCAGGAAGTCTAGCCAGGCCGCCGGGCAGCAGGTAGACCACGGCGACGAAGAGGCCGCCCAGGAGGAAGAGCGGCTGGGAGAGCGGGACCCGCAGGACCGCCGGCAGGTCGGCGATCGTCTCGGAGTTGGCGAGGTCCCCGAGTCGGTGACCGGCCCAGGTGTAGATGACGCCACCCAGCAAGGGACCCCAGCGCGTGCCGGATCCGCCGAGGACGACCATGACGAGGAGCGAGAGCGTGGCGTCGGAAGTGGCGGCCTGCGGGGTGGCGCCGCCGGTCAGCAGGAGGTAGACCACCCCGCCCACGGCGGCCAGGGCGCCGGCGAGGACGAACGCGATCAACTTGTACCCGTAAGGCCGGAGTCCGAGCACCTCAACCCGGCGCTCGTTCTCCTTGATGCCCTCCCAGACCCGGCCGAGAGGCGAGCTGACGGCCCAGTGGACGGCGGCCAGGGTCAGCACCAGGTAGGCGACGGCGATCCAGTAGAGGTTGGCGGTGTTCTCGATGCCCAGGAACGCGGACGGCAGTTGGTCGGCCGGCGCGGACCGCCCTTCCTCGCCACCGGTGACGCCACCGGGGTTGCGCTGGACGAGGATCGAACCGGCCTGCGCGAAGGCCAGTGTGACCATGGAGAACCCGATGCCGGTGACGCGGAGGCTGACCGAGCCGAGCAGCAGGGCCAGCGCGACGGCACAGGCGACACCGAAGAGGGCGGCCGCGGCGAAGGGCAGTTGGAGCTCCAGCATGCCCAGGTTGGTGGCATAGAGGCCGGTCGCGAAGTAGAGCGCGTGGCCGAAGGAGAGCAGCCCGGTACGGCCGAGCAGGAGGTCGTAGCCGGTGGCGAGGGCCCCGTAGAGCAGGCACAGGGCGATGAGTTGGAGACTTCCGGGGCTGCCGAGCGGGCCGTCGAGCAGTCCCGGAACGGGAAGCGCACTATAGGGGGCGACAAGGAGCACGATCAGCAGAGCGATCGGCCACCAGCGTAGCGCTCGGTGCACCGGTGTCGAGCGCTCAGTGACTGATTCACCTGTTCGAGGGATAGCGCGACCCTCGCTCACTCGTCCAGAATGTGTCTCGGCAGGGCTGGTGACAGTCCCCCCTGCCGGAGTGGCGGCGGTGCGGTCGGCCGCGGCGCCACCGGTGCTCGTGATCGGGGTGTTGGCGCTCACGCGAGCCTCCCGGTGAGTCCGCGGGGTCGTACGAGAAGCAGTACGGCCAGCAGGACGACGACCGACAGGTCGCCCAGTCCCGCAGCGGTGTAGTAGTTGGCGAACTGCTGGACGAGACCGACACATACCGAGGCGACGGCGGCTCCGGTGACGGAGCCCATGCCGCCCATCACGACGACGACGAAGGCGAAGATGAGCAGGCTGGTTCCCTGGCCGGGGTTGACCGAACCGAAGTAGAGGCCGCCGAGCGCGCCGCCGAGGGCGGCGGCCGCCCCACCGATGGCGAAGACGAGGGTGAACGCCTTCCGGACGTCGATGCCGAGCGCGGTGACCATCGCCCGGTCCTCGACGCCGGCCCGGACGATCAGCCCGTAGCGGGTCCGGGCGAGGAACAACCGAAGAGCGAGCAGCAGCAACGCGGCCGCGGCCACGAGGACGAAGCGGTTGACCGGGACGGTCGCACCGAGCACGTGCCAGGTGCCGGAGAGCAGGGCCGGTTGCGGGAAGGGGCGGGCGTCAGCGCCCCAGATGCCCATCAGGAGAGCGGGGACGGCCAGCCCGACACCGACGGTGGCAAGGATCTGGTCGCGTGGGCGGCTGTAGAGCGGCCGGATCAGAAAGAGTTCCAGCAGGACGGCGGCGGCCGTACCGACCAGCGTGCCGAACGGCACGGCGAGCCAGAAGGCGAAGCCGGCCTCTGTCCCGGCCCACCAGGTGGCATAGGCGCCGATGGAGAGCAGAGCGCCGTGCGCGAAGTTGAGCACGTCCATCAGCCCGAAGATCAGTGAGAGACCGGAGGCCACCAGGAAGTACAGCGCACCCAGACCAAGTCCAGTGCAGGTAAGGAGGACGACGGTGTCCATCAGGGGTTCACCTCCGTGGTGACAACAGGAGCGGCCGGGGCCTGCCCGGCCGCCGCAGGGCCGGGCCGCGAGGCGGCCGAGAGGGGTCTGGCGCCCGGGCGGTGGCTGCCGACGCCCAGCAGGCGGCGGGCGGCCTCTTCGTCGGCCAACAGTTCGGCAGTGTCGCCCTGGTGGGCGGTTCGCCCGTCGGCCAGGACGGCGCAGGTGCCGGCCAGACGGCGGACGAGCGCGAGGTTCTGCTCGACCAGGAGGACGGGCACGGCCTCGGCCGCTCGCGCCAGGACATCGGCAACCTCGGCAACGATCTTCGGCGCCAGGCCCTTGGTGGGCTCGTCGGCGATGATCAGCCGGTTGCGGTTGAGCAGCGTTCGGCCGATGGCCACCATCTGCTGCTGACCGCCGGAGAGCGTCCCGGCCAACTGGCCGGACCGCTGCTTGAGTTCGGGGAACAGCTCATGGACGAGCCGGTAGGCCGGTTCGCCGTTCCGGTCGCGCTCGGCGAGGCGAAGGTTCTCGGCGACCGTCAGACCGGCGAAGATCCCCCGGTCCTCAGGGGCGTACCCGATGCCCTGACGGGCCACGAGATGTGTTGGCAGAGAGGAGAGTTCAGTCCCGGAGAAGAGAACACTGCCGGTGCGCGGCACGAGGCCCATGACGGCCTTGACCGTGGTGGTCTTGCCGGCGCCGTTGCGACCCAGAAGGGCGGTGACCCCGGTCGGCGCCACGTCGACGTCGACCCCGTGAAGGATGTGCAGCCCATCGATGACGACCCGCAGGCCACGGACGGAGAGGAGAGCCCGGGAAGCAGAGTCCGCAGATACAGGGCAGGAGGAGACAGCGGAGGAACCCGAGGAGGAGGAGGCACGGAGCGGAGAGTCGGTCACAGCGCCTCCCCCAGGTAGGCCTGTTGCACGGTGGCGTCGGCCATCACTGCCTCGGGAGTGTCCAGTGCGAGCAGCGTGCCGTGGTGCATCACGGCAAGGCGGTCGGCCAGGTCGAGCAGGACGTCCATGTGATGCTCCACCATCAGTACGGTGCGGCCGAGATCGCGGTGCACGGAGCGGATCAGTTCGGTGAGCGCCGGTACCTCCTCGGCGCTGACGCCGGCCATCGGTTCGTCCAGCAGGATGAGCCGGGGGTCGGACACCAGCAGGACGGCGAGTTCGAGCTTCCGCTTCTCGCCGTGCGAAAGCGCACTCGCCAAGGTGTCTGCCCGATGGGTGAGTTCGGTGCGCTCCAGGGTGTCGGCCACCTGGGTCGGGTAGCGGTCGGCCCGACGCCAGAGCCGGTAGGAGGCACGCGGTCCGGCTGCGGCCTGGGCGGCCAGGCGGACGTGGTCGGCCACCGTCATCCCCGGCCAGAGAGAGGAGGTCTGAAAGGTACGGCCGAGCCCGCGGCGCGCCCTGGCGTGGACGGCTTCGGCGGTGATGTCGGCGCCGTCGAGTTCGAGACTGCCGTGGCTCGCCGGGTAGATGCCGGAGATCAGGTTGAAGAGGGAGGTCTTTCCAGCACCATTGGGTCCGATGAAGGCGACGAACTCGCCTTCCCCGACCGAGAACGAGACGTCCTCGACGATCGGCACCCCTCGGACGGACCAGCCGAGGCCGTTCAGTCGCAGGACCGGTGGGGCCATGGTGGACGAAGCAGGACCGGGCATGTCGATCAGCCCGCCATCGGAGTGACCGGGGGCGCCGCCTCGTCCGCGGTCAGCGTCTTCTCCACGGAGGGCTTGGCAGCCGCCCCGCTGCCCGTCAACCGGACCTGAAACATCGGCTGGAGGAGGGCGTGGTCCTCTGCGCGCACCGTGGTCGGGCCCTTCACCCCGTCGAAGCTCCAGCCCTCCAGCGCCTTCACCAGAGCAGAAGTGTCGTCGGTGGATCCGTGGTTGGCCTCGACCGCGTGCACGATCATCTGGGCGGCGGTAAAGCCGTCGGGGGTGAAGATGTCCGACTTGCCACCGCCGGCGGTCACGGCATCGTCCATGGCCTTCTCCACCGGGGTACCGGCGGCTCCACCGAAGTAGTGGTTCAGAAAGGAGATCTTCTCGCTGGCCGGGCCGAAGAGCGGGTAGGAGGCGGCGAGGTCGAGACCGGTGACGACCTTGGTGTCGGCGAACACGTCCTGCTGGTTCAGCGCCGTCCAGAGGGCCGAGGAGGTGTCACCGGCCCAGGCGACGAACAGCAGGTCGGGCTTGGCGGTCTTGGCCTGGGTGGCGAACGGGGTCAGGTCGGTCGCGCTCGGCGGGGCGAGCACCGAGTCGACCGTGGCGCCCTGGGTACCGAGCACGGCCTTGACGGCGGCCACGTTGGCCTGCCCGAACGCGTTGTCCTGAGCGAGCACGGCGACCTTCTTGCCCTTGGCGTCGCCGATGAACGAGGCCGCGGTCTTGATGTCCTGGTAGGACTGGCGGCCGGAACGGAAGGTGTACTTGTTCAACCCGGTGACCTTGTCGGCGGCGGCCGGACCGCTGATGAAGAGCACCTTGTTCTGGGCGGCGATCGGGCCGACCTGAAGGGCCACGCCCGAGGCGGTGGAGCCGGCAAGGATCTTGTGGCCCTTGCCGATCAGGTCCTTTGCGGCCGACACCGCCTTGGCCGGGTCCCCGGCGTCGTCCTGCTCCTCGAACTCGATCTTGTGTCCGTCGACCGCGCCGGTGCCCTTGGTCGCGTAGTCCAGCCCCGCTTTGAAGCCCTCCAGGTACTGCTTGCCGTACGCGGCCAGCGGCCCGGTCTTGGAGTACACCAGGCCCACCTTGACCGGGCTCTTCGCGCCGCCTCCACCGTCCGCCGCGGTGGTACCGGCGGTGCCGGCCTTGGCGCAGCCGGCCGCGAGGAGGACACACGCCGCGGCGGCGACGAGCTTGCGCCCGGGGCCGGCGGTCACGGCCGCGCCCGCGAGGGTGCCGGAGGCGGTCCTGGTGAGGGCTGTCGAGCTGCGCATGGTGACCGACTCCTGAGGGTGCTGCGGGGGTGGATGCCGGAACCGTAGGTGTGCCATGAGAGCCGCGACATGTGCCCGGACGACGCATCAGGAGCCCAGGATGTGGTTCGGACCGCCATACCGCTGAACCAGAGCCCTGCCGTCGGCCACCGAGTGTGGATGTCCACCATGCATCCGCGCACATGGGTGGCGGCCACCGCCATGGCAGGGGCGGCCCGCGCCCGGTGACGGTGGTGGGGCTCGAACGGGACGCACGCGGGCATTCCGTCGCCCTCCGCCTGCACAGGCTCGCCCGCCTCCCTCGCCCCCACCCCTCTCCGCCCCTCCCCCTCATGAGGTGACCACTTGGACAAGGTCCTGGACTCCCCCGCCGACGCGGTCGGGGACATCCCCGACGGAGCCGTGCTGGCCGTCGGCGGGTTCGGCCTCTGCGGCATCCCCAGCACCCTGATCGGCGCCCTGGCGGCCGCCGGCACCACCGGCCTGCGGGTGGTCTCCAACAACTGTGGGGTGGACGACTGGGGGCTCGGCCTGCTGCTGCGGGCCGGGCGGATCGCACGGATGACGTCCTCCTATGTCGGCGAGAACAAGGAGTTCGCCCGGCAGTACCTCTCCGGCGAGCTGGAGGTGGAGCTGACGCCGCAGGGCACCCTGGCCGAGCGGTTGCGGGCCGGGGGTGCCGGTATCCCGGCCTTCTTCACCCCGGCGGGGGTCGGCACCCAGGTCGAGGAGGGCGGGCTGCCCTGGCGGTACGCGCCGGACGGTTCGGTGGCGCTGGCCTCGCCGCCCAAGGAGGTCCGGGAGTTCGGCGGCCGACGGTACCTGCTGGAGGAGGCCATCACGGCCGACTTCGCCCTGGTCCGCGCCGAGGTGGCGGACCGCCACGGCAACTGCGTCTTCCACGCCGCCGCCCGCAACTTCAACCCGCTCTGCGCGGCGGCCGGCCGGATCACCCTGGTCGAGGCGGACCGGATCGTCGAGCCGGGCGAACTGGGCCCGGACGCCGTCCACCTGCCCGGGGTGTACGTCGACCGGGTGGTCGCCGCCGATCCCGAGGACCGCCGCATCGAGCGCCGGACCGTCCGCACCGCACTTCAGGAGGCCTGACCGCGATGTCGACCGAACTGTCCGCCGCGGTACCCGCCGCCGCGTCCGCACCCACACCTCCCCACCTGCCCACCCACATGTCCGCCGCGGTCGACCTGCGGAACGCGCTCGCCGCACGGGCCGCGCGGGAGCTGCGGGACGGGCAGTACGTCAATCTGGGAATCGGTCTGCCGACCCTGATCCCCAGTCACCTTCCGCCGGACGTCCATGTGGTGCTGCACTCGGAGAACGGAATCCTCGGCGTCGGCCCGTACCCGGTGGAGGGGACCGAGCATCCTGATCTGATCAACGCCGGAAAGGAAACGGTGACGGTCACCACCGGCGCCTCGTACTTCGACTCGGCCTTCTCCTTCGGCATGATCCGAGCCGGCCGGATCGATGTCTCGGTGCTCGGCGCGATGCAGGTCTCGGCCACCGGCGATCTGGCCAACTGGATGATCCCGGGCAAGATGGTCAAGGGCATGGGGGGTGCCATGGACCTGGTGCACGGCGCCCGGCGGCTGATCGTCGTCATGGAGCACACCGCGAAGGACGGATCGCCGAAGATCGTCGAGGAGCTCTCACTTCCCGCCACCGGGCGTGGAGTTGTCGACCGCATCGTCACCGAGCTGGCAGTCATCGATGTCACGCCCGCCGGGCTGCGCCTCGTGGAGACGGCCCCGGGGGTGGGGTTCGGCGAAGTTCAGGCGGCCACCGGCCCCACCCTCCTGCCGGCCGTCGGCTGAGAAACCGGCCGAACGGCAACCAGTCCCGCCACACCCAGCCCCACGACACCCAGCCCCACAGCAACCGGACACACCACCCCGGGAGCACTCGAAGACCCGACGGCCGGACCACCCCGTGCAGTGGTCCGGCCGTCGTATGTTTTTCGAACTATCCAAAGCGACAAAGCCGTGAAGCGACCTGTGCACAAATCCATCTCAATAGCACCCCCCAATGATCGAATGGCCAAGAACCGTCATATCTTCACTCTTGCGCAATGATCATTTCTCAGATCGGTTGCGATCAGGCCGGGGCTCCGGGAGAGTTGGGCGCGTCGGGGATCCCGCACACCCGGAGGGGAGTCCGGGGCGGATCGGTTATCCCGCATTCGAAGCAGCCAAGCAGTCACATGTCAAAATCGGTCGTACACGTTTTAGCGATTGACGGCCCGGACACCGCCTGGACGCACCACGACTGTCCGGGCGGTGTTCTGCTTCGAAAGCAAGGCTCCGGGGGGAGCGGTCAGTCGCGAGCGCGGCCCAAGTACGGTCGCAGCAACGGGACTACGGATCGCCCACCCCCGGTCGGAACACGCACGAACGGGCCGGTCCGCACGACCGGCCACGGGGGGAGCCACACATGATCAAGCTGTTCTCACGGCAGTCGGGCCCCGAGTCCTCGGCCGCTTCCACCATTGGCGCGGCCGCCGTCGACGACGAGCTGATCTCCATACCCGTCCCCGAAGCCCCGTACGACTACGCGCACTTCAGCCGCCTCGCCGGCCCGCCCGTCGCTCCGGAAGACCACCCCGACACCCACCCTGGCACGCACGCCTACGACTACGCCTCCGTCTACGCCCACCCCCGCACCGTCACCGAGGCCGCCCCACACCCCCCCTACCGCGTCCAGTACCGCAGCCTGTTGAGGCGCGAGCCGCACCGGATCCGGGCGGCGCTGCTCCTGCTGGCCGCCCCGGTGGTCGAGGCCGTGCTGCTCGTCTGGCTGCTGCTGCCCGGGCACTGGCCGGTCCGGCCGGGCGAGACCCACTCCTGGTTACTGATCGGCGACAAGGTGATGATCGGAATCATCGCGGTCGTCGAAATGTTCCGGCTGGTCAACGTCGTCTCCAACACCCACGCCACCCTGGCCGCCCGCGACCCGGTGCCGGTCACGCCCGAGGCCGGCAGCCGGGTCGCGTTCATCACCACCTGTGTGCCGGGCAAGGAACCGCCGGAGATGGTGCGCACCACGCTCACCGCCGCGCTCGCCGTCCGGCACAACGGCCCGTACGACGTCTGGCTGCTCGACGAGGGAAACGATCCTGCCATGCGCGCACTCTGCGCGGAGCTGGGCGTACGGCACTTCAGCCGGCACGGGGTGGCGGGCTGGAACCAGCGCAAGGGCAGGTTTCGCGCCAAGACCAAGCACGGCAACTACAACAGCTGGCTCCAGGCCTACGGCGGCGGCTACGACTTCTGGGTCGCGGTCGACACCGACCACGTCCCGCTGCCCGAGTTCTGCGAGCGGATGCTCGGTTACTTCCGCGACCCGGACGTGGCCTTCGTCGTCGGCCCGCAGGTGTACGGCAACTACCGCAGCTCGGGTTCGGCGGTCACCAAGTTCTCGGAGAGCCAGCAGTTCCTCTTCCACGCGCTGATCCAGCGCGCGGGGAACCGTTACGGCGCACCGATGTTCGTCGGCACCAACAACGCCATCCGGATCAGCGCCCTGCAGTCGATCGGCGGTCTGTACGACTCGATCACCGAGGACATGGCGACCGGCCTGGAGTTCCACCGCCGCCGCAACCCGGCCACCGGCGAGCGCTGGAAGTCCGTCTACACCCCGGACGTGCTGGCGGTCGGCGAGGGGCCGTCCTCCTGGACGGACTTCTTCTCCCAGCAGCTCCGCTGGAGCCGGGGCACCTACGAGACACTCCTCACCCAGTACTGGCGCGCCGTCTGGGGGCTGTCGCCCGGTCGGCTGCTCAACTACACGCTGATGGTCTGCTTCTACCCGATGGCGGCGCTGACCTGGCTGCTCGGCGGCGTGTCCAGCGTGCTCTACCTGGGCTTCGGGGCCTCGGGCATCCATGTGTCGTCCGAGATCTGGATGATGCTGTACAGCGACGCGGCCGCCCTCCAGGTGCTGCTCTACACCTGGAACCGCAAGCACAACGTGAGCCCGCACGAGCCGGCCGGGTCGTCCGGGGTGGCGGGCATGGTGATGTCGGCGGTGAGCGGGCCGATCTATGCAGCATCGTTTCTCCAAGCGGTGTTTCGCCTCCGCAGCCGTTTCGTGGTGACTCCGAAGGGCGGCTCGACCAGCCGCGACCGGGTGGCCACCTTTCGCATCCACCTGTTCTGGGTCCTGGTGTTCGGCGGCGCGGTCACCGCCTCCTTCTTCACCGGCCACGACCACATCGCGATGCGCACCTGGGCCTGCATCGCGCTGTTCCTCAGCCTGCTGCCGATGCTCGTCCTGGCCGCCGACGCGATCCGCCGACGCCGGGCCCGGCCGACGTCCACCCTCTCGGTCACCAGCGCCGGCACAAGCACCAGCACCACCCCCGCGACCGGCCCCACCTGCCGCACCAGCACCACCGACACCGCCAGCACCGGCCGCACCAGCGACACCGCGCCCACCGCACGGACCACCACCCACTGAGCCCGCACCACGAGGGGACGCACCACGAGAGGACGAACCACCGTGAAGATCCGCAACACCGGCCGCACCAAGCGCTTCGCCCTCGGCAGCACGGTAGCCCTGACCGTGGCCGGGATGAACGCGCCGGCCGTGCTCGGCTTCGCCAACGAGCAGTACCACCAGTACGTGATCAGCCAGCCCGGCTACAAGGCGGAGTACGGCCACTGGCAGACCGTCATCCTGCCCGCCGAGTTCCGGATCAACGCCATCCATGCCTCCCTGCTGCGCACCGGCAAGATCCTGATCATCGCCGGTTCCGGCAACAACCAGCGCAACTTCGATGCGGGCACCTTCAAGAGCCTGCTCTGGGACCCGGTCAAGAACACCTACAAGTCGGTCCCGACCCCGGCCGACATGTTCTGCGGCGGCCACACCGCGCTGCCCGACGGCCGGCTTCTGGTGGCCGGCGGCACGCTGCGCTACGAGGCACTGGACGGCACGGTGAAGAAGGCGGCCGGCACCATGCGGGTGCGCAACGAGAACCCGGACGCCGCCCGGACGTTCCCCAAGGGCACCGTGTTCACGGGCCCGAACGGGCGCGAGTACGTGTCCACCGCCGAGGTGACCGTCCCCGCGGCGGTGAAGACCGGCGCCGGTGACCGGACCGTCGTCAAGGCCGGCGAACAGCACGTGTTCGTGGAGGCGGTGGCGCAGGGCGCGGCGTACGTCGACAACTCCCCCGCCCAGTACACCATCAAGGGCCTGAGCGGTGCCGAGGCGCGGAACCTCTACGGCATGAGCGACCGCATGACGCTGGAGAAGCAGGACTTCCAGGGCATCCGCTCCGCCTTCGAGTTCAACCCGGACACCGAGATGTACGAGCAGGTCACCGACATGGCGTACGCGCGGTGGTACCCGACGCTCACCGGGCTGGGCGACGGCCGGGTGGTGACCGTCTCGGGGCTGGACGACACCGGGCAGATCCTCAGCGGCAACGACAACGAGATCTACGACCCGGCCGCCAAGACCTGGTCCAAGGCACCGGACCGCTACTTTCCGACGTACCCGTCGATCTTCCTCACCGCCTCCGGCAAGCTCTTCTACTCCGGTTCCAACGCGGGCTACGGCCCGGCGGACAAGGGCCGCGTGCCCGGGCTGTGGGACCTGAAGGACAACAGCTTCCAGCCGGTCCCAGGGCTGCGGGATCCCAGCCTCACCGAGACCTCCTCCTCGGTGCTGCTGCCGCCCGCGCAGGCGCAGAAGGTGATGGTGCTCGGCGGCGGGGGCGTCGGCGAGTCACCGCTCTCCACCGCCCGCACGGACATCGCCGACCTCACCGCCGCGAAGCCGGCCTTCACCCCGGGCCCGGACCTGCCGGCGGGCGGCACCCGCTACCTGAACAGCGTGATCCTGCCGGACGACACCGTGTTCACCACCGGCGGTTCCAGCGACTACCGGGGCAAGCACCACAGCGACCTGCTCAAGGCGCAGGTCTACCACCCGGACACCAACCGGTTCACCACCGCCGCCGAGCCCACGGTCGGACGGAACTACCACTCGGAGGCGCTGCTGCTGCCCGACGGCCGGGTGGTCGTCCTCGGTTCCGACCCGCTCTTCGCGGACAAGGCCGACACCGTGCCGGGGACCTTCGAGCAGCGCATCGAGATCTACACCCCGCCGTACCTGTTCCACGGCGAGCGCCCGCAGCTGACCGCCGCCCCGGCCACCGCGAAGCTCGGCGGCACCGTCACGGTGAACACCGCGGCACCGAACGGCGTCGCCACCGCCAAGCTGATCCGGCCGAGTTCGGTCACCCACGCGACCGATGTCGAGCAGCGCTCGGTGGCACTGGACATCACCGGGCGATCGGCCGCCGACGTCTCGCTCACCCTGCCCGCCAACCCCAACCTGCTGCCGCCCGGCTGGTACATGCTGTTCGTGACGGACGGCGCCGGGACGCCGTCGGTCGCGCGCTGGATCCAGGTGACGGCCTGAACCACCGGTCGGCCCCGACGAACCACGACCCCAACAGCCCCCGACTGCCCGGCCTCAGGCCGACGCCCGCGCCAGCCCCAGCGCGTACGGCAGCCAGAACTCGCCCGCCCGGGGCTCGCCGCGCCCGCACTCGCCGTCCGACTCCCCGGGGTTCTTGATCCAGAGATAGGCGTCGACGCCCGGCCTGCCGGTGTTGTTCGTGGGCGGCTCGCCGAGCGCGCGGCCGGGCGGGTTGCACCAGGCCTCGCCGCTCAGCGGGCCGTTGCCGTTGCGGCTGGTGTCGATGACGAAGGGCTTGCCGCCGAGCGCCGCGGAGAGTCCGCCGCCGTACGCCACGTTCCGGCCGGTGTCGTAGAAGTTGGAGACGTTGACGGCGAAACCGTCCGCCACGCCGATACCGGACTTGCGCAGCGCCTCGGCCATCGCCGAAGGGTCCTGCGCCCAGCCGGGGTTGCCCGCGTCCAGATAGACCCGGACCTGCGGGCGCTTCTTCAGCTCCTGGACGGCGAAGGCCAGCAGTCCGTACCGCTCGGCCGAGACCTCGCTCCTGGCCCCGCCGCCGCAGGTGTCCAGGGTGTGCGCGATGGCGTCCGGCTCCAGCACGACCCACGCCTTGCGGTCGCCCAGCGCCTCCGCCAGTCCGGTGATCCAGGCCCGGTAGGCCGCGGCGTCGGCCGCGCCGCCGGCCGAGTAGAGGCCGCAGTCGCGGTGCGGGATGTTGTACGCGACGAAGACCGGGGTGCGGTCCGCCGCGGCGGCCCGCCGGCTCACGTTCTCGGCGATGCCGCCGGCCGCCTCGTCGCCGAGCCACTGGGACGAGGGCTGGGCGGCGATCTTCAGCAGGGCGTCGGCCTCCGCCGTCCGGCCCTGGCCGCGCAGGGCGACGAGCTGTTGGGCGGCGGAGGTCTGGTCGGAGACGTAGAAGGTCTGGCCGGGGAGCTGGGCGAGCCCGGCACCGGCCCCGCCCGTATCGGCGCCCGTGGCCGCCGGCACGGGCGCCCCCTGCGTACCGCCGTTCGTTCCCCCGCTCGCGCCACCGGCCCTGCCCGCCACGCCCGAACTCCCGTCGGTGCAACCCGCGGTGCCCGCCATCAGCCCCAGCAGCGCCGCCCCCGCGGCCAACCGGAACCCCGCTCCTCGCCCTACCCGGCGCACGTACCGCCCCTCCCCAGACCTGGTCCGGCGACCTGGTCGGCCCCCAGCTTCGCACACCGGGCACCGGCCGACAGCCGTGGCCGGTGAACTGCCGGTGACGGCGGCGGGCGGACGAGGAGTCAGCTGACCAGCGGCGTCAGCCCTGCTTCAGGTTCGGGATCCGCCAGTCGAGCGGGTCGACGCCGAAGCCCGACAGCGCCTCGTTGATCTGTGAGAACGGGCGGCTGCCGAAGAACAGCTTGGCGGAGAGCGGCGACGGGTGCGCGCCCTGGACCACGACGTGCTTCTCGGTGTCGATCAGCGGCAGCTTCTTCTTGGCGTAGTTGCCCCAGAGCACGAAGACCACCGGCTCCTCGCGCGCGCTCACCGCCTTGATCACCGCGTCGGTGAACTTCTCCCAGCCCTTGGCCTTGTGCGAGTTGGCCTCGTGCGCGCGCACCGTGAGCACCGCGTTGAGCAGCAGCACGCCCTGCTCGGCCCAGTGCATCAGGTAGCCGTTGTCCGGGGCCGGGATGCCGAGGTCGGCGTCCAGCTCCTTGAAGATGTTGCGCAGCGACGGCGGCGTCTTGGTGCCGGGCAGCACGGAGAAGCTCATGCCGTGGGCCTGGCCGTCGTCGTGGTACGGGTCCTGGCCGAGGACGAGCACCCGGACCTTCTCGTACGGCGTGGCCTCCAGCGCGGAGAACTCCTGCCCGCTCGGCGGGAAGACCTGGTGCTGCGCGCGCTCGGCCGCCACGAAGGCCGCCAGCTCGGCGAAGTACGGCTTCTCCGCCTCGGCGCCCAGCACCTCGCGCCAGGACTCGGGCAGCTCCAGCCCGGCCCCCGATCCCGCCTCGACCGCGTCCGCCTCGACCACGCCTGCCTCGACCGTGTCCGTCACGACATCAACCTCCCACCGGACGGCCGCTCACCGCGGCACCGCCCCGACCTCGGACGCGCCGCGGCCCTTGCGCCGCACGCCCTCTTCCACCCCGAACGCTACACAGCCCGACTGACACTCCACTCCGCCGGAGCCACATCCGTCCGGGCCACCGCACCCGCAGCAGCCGCGATCCCCACGTGACCCCGCCGCACTCGTCCGCCCTCCTCGGTGAACCCCACCGGGCACGCGAGACGGGCCCCACCCCGGCCGTCGGCCAGGGCAGGGCCCGGTGCAGCGGTGCAGCGGTACAGCGGTACAGCAATGCAACCGCTAGACCAGCTCGACCAGGTCCGCGATCGAGTTGACCACCCGGGTCGGCCGGTACGGGAAGCGCTCCACGTCGGCGGCCGCGGTGAGGCCGGTGAGCACCAGGATGGTCTCCATACCGGCCTCCATGCCCGCCACGATGTCGGTGTCCATCCGGTCGCCGATCATCACGGCGGTCTCCGAGTGGGCGCCGGCGGTGTTCAGCGCCTCGCGCATCATCAGCGGGTTGGGCTTGCCGACGAAGTACGGCTCGACGCCCGTCGCCTTGGTGATCAGCGCCGCGACCGAACCGGTGGCCGGCAGCACGCCCTCGGTGGACGGACCGGTCTCGTCCGGGTTGGTGCAGATGAAACGAGCCCCCTGGTTGATCAGGCGGATCGCCTTGGTGAGCGCCTCGAAGCTGTAGGTGCGGGTCTCGCCGAGGACGACGTAGTCCGGGTTGTTGTCGGTCAGCACGTAGCCGGCCTGGTACAGCGCGGTGGTGAGCCCCGCCTCGCCGATCACGTATGCGGTGCCGCCCGGGCGCTGGCCCTTGAGGAACTTCGCGGTGGCCAGGGCCGAGGTCCAGATGCACTCCTCCGGCACCTCCAGACCCATGCCGGCCAGGCGGGCGCTGAGGTCGCGCGGGGTGTAGATGGAGTTGTTGGTCAGCACCAGGAACGGCTTGCCGGACTCCCGCAGCCGACGCAGGAACTCCTCCGCGCCGGGGATCGGCGTGCCCTCGTGGATGAGGACCCCGTCCATGTCGGTCAGCCAGGACTCGATGGGCTTGCGGTCTGCCACGTGCGTGTCTCCCGAAGTCTTGCAACGTCTTGCGTTGGTCGTACGAAAACCGCGGCGCACCGCCGTCACCGCTGCGCCTCCCACCGGCCGGACCCTCCTCGGGACACCGGACCGCCGGGGGTATTGCTGGCTGCCCCAACGGGGCACAGCCTAATCCGCACACCTGCTCGACGGCAGCCGGTCCCGCCCACCGGAATACGCGTCCACCGCCGGCCGTCCACCCTGACCGGCCCGCCCCGGGCGCTCTCACCCCGGCGGCCCCGCACCTCAAAGAAGCCTTAAGCCACCCCTAATCCCACTGATCGCCCCTCAGCGCCTCGGCCCCGCCCGGCTAGCGTGAGCGGCACCACCCTCACCCCGCTCCCGCCAAGGAGTCCTCCGGCCATGCCCGTGCGCCGTCTCCTCCCCGCCGTCGTCCGCCCGATCGCCGCCACCGGCCTCGCCGTCGCCCTCGCCGTCGGCGGCACGGTCGCCGCGCGATCCGCCCCCGTGGCCGCCTCGGCCGGCACCCCGGCCGCCGCCTCCGCGAACCTCGCCCGGACCGGTGCCGACCGTTCCCTCGGCATCCTCGCCTCGGTCGGCTCCGCCGTCCTGCTCACCGGCGCCACCATCGCCGTCATCCACCGCCAGCGCCGCGGCCGGGACGCCCGGGCCCGCTGAGCACCGGCCCCGCCGAAGGCGTCGCCGGGAACGCCCCGAAACCGGGGCCAACCGGGCGCCCCGTGATTGAGTGGAGCGCATGAGCCCCACGTCGCGCCCCCCGCTGCGTCCGTCCAGCCTGTCCGGTCCCTCCGGCCCGTTCCGCGTCGGCCTGATCGGTTACGGCCTGGCCGGCTCCGCCTTCCACGCCCCGCTGATCGCCAGCACTCCCGGGCTTCGGCTGGACGCGGTGGTCACCGCCAACCCCGACCGCCGTGCCCGACTGCACCGGGAGCACCCCGACGCCCGGACCGTCGACACCCCCGAGCAGCTGCTCGCCGATCCGGACGCGCTCGACCTGGTCGTCATCGCCTCCCCGAACCGCACCCACGCCTCGCTGGCCCGGGCCGCGCTGCACGCCGGGCTGGCCACCGTGGTCGACAAGCCGCTGGCCGCCACCGCCACCGACGCGCTGGAGCTGTGCCGACTGGCCGAGTCGCAGGGCACCCTGCTCTCCGTCTTCCAGAACCGGCGCTGGGACGGCGACTTCCTCACCGCCCAGCGGCTGGTCCGCGAGGGCGCGCTCGGCCGGGTGCACCGCTTCGAGTCGCGCTTCGAGCGGTTCCGGCCCAAGCCCAAGCCCGGCTGGCGGGAGCTGGCCGACCCGGCCGAGGTCGGCGGCACCCTGTACGACCTGGGCAGCCACCTGGTCGACCAGGCGCTCACCCTGTTCGGGCCGGTCGAGACGGTGTACGCCGAGATCGACGTCCGCCGGGACGGCGCGGTGGTCGACGACGACGCCTTCCTCGCCCTCACCCACGCCTCCGGCACCCGCTCCCACCTGTGGACCAGCGCCATCACGCCGCTCGTCGGCCCCCGTCTGCGGGTGCTCGGCGACGCCGCCGGGTACGTCAAGTCCGGTATGGACCCGCAAGAGGCCGAGCTCCGCGCCGGCCGCCGGCCGGACGGCACCCATCCCTGGGGCACCGACCAGCCTGCCCACTACGGCACCCTCGGCACCGACGAGTCGGCCGCCTCGATCCCCACCGACCCGGGCGACTACCCGGCCTTCTACGCGGGCATCGCCGCCGCCCTGGCCTCCCCCGGTACCCCGCCCCCGGTCGACCCGCACGACGCCGTCGCCACCCTCGCCGTGCTGGAGGCGGCCCGCGCCGCGGCCGCCACGGGGACGACCGTCCGGCTGGACTGACCGGCCGGACCGACCGGTTGGACCGCCCCACTGAACGGACCAGCCACGAGCGGAAACGTTCTGCCCGCCGAGAAGAACCTTGGTAGGCAGAAAGCCTGCACCAACAAAACGGGTCAGGCGGCCCGCGCCACCCAGCGCTGATTGTCGCCGCCGTTCTTCCACCACGACTGCGCCGGAGCACCCGGGGTGGTGCTGTAGCCGCCGATCTCCAGCACCCTGGCAGCCACCCCGCCTAAACGCCGATGATCTCGACCGCCGAGCCGAGCCCCCGGAAGTCCGCCACGTTGCGGGTGTACAGCGGCAGCCCATGGGCCGAGGCCACCGCGGCGATCATCAGATCGATCCGGCGCGGGCGCGGCTGCCGCCCGGCGGCGATGGTCAGGGTGACGAGGGTCCCGTAGCGGGCGGCGGCGGCCGCGTCGAACGGCAGCGGGTCGAAGTCGGCCATCGCCGCCCCCAGCACCTCCAGCCGTGCCGCCCGGCTGACCGCGTCCCGCGCCATCGAGACGCCCTGCTGCAGTTCGGCGAAGGTGATCGCGGTCAGTTCGGGGACGGCCGGCAGCTCCGCCGGGTTGAGCAGCGCCAGGTCGATGTAGACGCAGGTGTCCAGCACCCCGGCCGGCCGCCGCCGGGGCGCCCTGCGCCGCTCAGCCACGCGGCCGCTCGAAGGGGTCGTCGCCCTCGTCCCCGACCAGTTCCTCGGGCCCGAAGTACTCCTCGGCCTCCTTGCGCATCTGCTGGTAGTCGACCCGCGGCAGCTTCACGTGCCGCGCCACCAGCTCCTCCGCCGTCAGCCGTCGCCGCCCCTGCACCGGCCGCAACTCGGCGACCTCGACCCCGTTCCTGGTGATGTGGAAGGTCTCCCCCGCCTCGACGGCGTCCATCACCGCGGCGGAGTTGTTCCGGAACTCCCGCTGGGTAATCACCTTCATCTGTCCACGGTAGCCCCGTGTAGCGCCCCTGGCTACGGCGCGCGCGACGGCCTCGCACGCCCTCGCACGCCCTCCCGCTCCGGGCCCTGTGCCCGGGAACCCGGCAGGCCGTACGATCGTCGTCAACGTCTGACACCCGCCGGTCGGAGCACACCGGTCGAGGCACACCGGCGCCGGAGAAACGAGGAGGAGCACCCATGTCCGTGGTCGCGGTGCTCCTCGGGCTGCTCCGGGTGCTGACCGGCGAGCTGCTCACCGAAGGCGGCACGCTGACCTCGGTGGCCGCCGCCGCGGCCGTGGTGCTGCTGGCCGGGGCAGCCGCGGGCACGCTGGCCGCCGCCCGGCTGCTGGGCGCGCGGGCGCCGGCCGCCGTACGGGACGGGACGCTGCGCCGACGCGCGTTCCGGACCGCCTTCCTTCCGCAGCGCGATCCGGACGCCCGGGGCAGGCGACGCCCCAGGGCACCGGGGGCGGCCCCGGCGGCCGCGTAACCCCTCGTCTTCCCACCGCCGTTGCGCGGCCGTCCTCCGCCGATCACTCATGCACTCATGCTTTGAGACCCCGGAGGGCTCACCCCGTCATGTCTGTTTTCGCGCTTTTCGACCCGGCCGTCGGCCTGGCCCACGATGTCGTCTCCGCACTCGCCGGTCTGCTGCCGACGGCGCTGGCGATCGTCCTGTTCACCGTCTGCGTCCGCCTGGCCCTGCATCCGCTCGCCCGGGCGGCGGCGCGCGGCGAGAAGGCCAGGGCACGGCTCGCCCCGCAGGTCGCCGAGCTGAACCGCAAGCACAAGGGCAAGCCGGAGAAGCTCCAGGCCGCGCTGGCCGAGCTGTACAGGAAGGAGAAGGCCTCGCCGTTCGCCGGGTGCCTGCCGATGCTGGTGCAGCTCCCGTTCTTCTCGGTGATGTACCGCCTCTTCACCACCCCGAACGACCTGCTCGGCCACACCCTCTTCGGCGTCCCGCTCGGCCTGCACGTGCACGGCGCGACGGGCCCGGCGCAACTGGCGGTCTTCGGCGTGCTGTACGCGGGTCTGGCGGCGGTGGCGTACGTCGGTTTCCGGCGGGCCCGGCGGGCCGCGGCGGCGCAGCCCACCCCGCAACCGGGGGCGGCCTTCCTGCCGTACCTGTCCTTCGGCACGGTGCTGTTCGCCTCGCTGGTGCCGCTGGCCGCCGCGATCTACCTGCTGACCACGACCACCTGGTCCGCCGCCGAACGCGCCTGGCTGCACCGCGGCGCCCCGGTCCCGGGGGTGGCCCTGGTCTGACGGCCCACGCCGCCGGACGGCCGCACCCCACGGGCGCGAAGCGGGCCGGACCACCCCGCCCGGTCCTGGCCCGCTTCGCGCCCGGTCGCCGTCGCGGTCCAGGGGCGTGTCTGGCAATTCCCGCCGGGCGTGCGACGCTCCCCCAGCCTTCGGCCGGGAGGTACCCCCACCGCAGTGGCTCCCTCCTCCGCCTTGCGGTGCACGCACCCCACCGCCGCACACTGATCCGCCGCGAATTGTCAGACACGCCCCAGCCTGTGAAGATCGTTTCGAGGTCGTCGGTCGTCGGCGGCCGGATCGGGGCCGGGCCGAGGTCGGGCCGAGGTCGGGACGGGCCGGATCGGGCCCAGGGCAGGCCGGACAGGTGGAGGAAATCATCATGGTGGCTGCTCCGGCGCTGGCGGAGTTGCGGGAGGTCTGCCAGCCGCAGGCCAAGCTGGGGAGCCGCAACGGGGAGCACTGGGCGGGGCGGCTGTACATGCGCCGGGTCTCGCTGCGGACGACCAGGCAGCTGGTGCGCACCTCCGTCTCGCCGAACTCGCTGACCTGGACCATGGTCGTCTGCGGTGTCGGCGCCGGGGCCGCGCTGCTGATCCCCGGGCTGCCGGGAGCGGTGCTGGCGGCGGTGCTGTTCCAGCTCTTCCTGCTGTTCGACTGTGTCGACGGCGAGGTGGCCCGCTGGAAGAAGCAGTTCAGTACGGCGGGTGTCTACGTCGACCGGCTGGGCGCCTATCTGGCCGACGCCGCCCTGATGATCGGGGCGGGTGTCCGGGCGGCACGGGGCGGGTCGGAGCTGTGGGTCTCGGTCGGTCTGGCGGCGGCGCTGGGCGTGGTGCTGCTGAAGGCCTCGACGGACCTGGTCGATGTGGCACGCGCCCGCAGCGGTCTGGCACCGGCCGACGACGAGTCGACCCAGCCGCGCTCGCAGGGCATCGCGACGGCGCGACGGCTGGCCTCCGTCCTCAAGATCCACCGGGTGACCAACGGCATCGAGGCGTCGCTGGTGCTGCTGGCGGTCGCGGTGGCGGACGCGGCGGTCGGCAGCACGGACCCGACCCGGGTCGCGGTGGCGGCGATCGCCGCGATCACCTGGGGCATGGTGGTCGCCCACCTCGCGTCGATCCTCTCCTCCTCCCGGCTCCGCTGAGAACTCCAGACTGATCATCAAATCCTTTGCAGGTCAAGTGATTTGAGTCATACCACCGGTGGCGTCCACCCCCGCCGGACGGCCGGCCGACACCCGTCGCGGGGTGTACAGCCGGCCCCGCCCCGAGGGTGACGCGATCGGCGAAGCGTGGATGCGAACGTGGTCCCAGGGGCCCGGCAGCCGGGCTCCAGGGGAGGGAATCACCATGACCACCACCACCTCGCGCCGCCGCCTGGGGCTGCGGCTCGCCGCCGTCGCCATCGCCGGCGCCACCGTCGTCCCGCTGGTACCGACGGCCGCCATGGCCGCCGGTACCAGTGCCCCGGGCCCGTCCGCCCCGGGCCCGTCCACCCCGGCGGCGGACGAGCGCCGCCCGTCCGTCGACCTGCGCCCCGAACTGGAGGCCCTGGTCGAGCAGGGCGGCTCGACGTCCGCCCTGGTCGAGGTCCGCGACCACGGCCGCCCGCTCTGGCGGGGCGCGGCGGGCAGCGCCGACCTGACCACCGGCGAACCGGCCCGCGCCGACGGCCGGTTCCGGATCGGCAGCGTCACCAAGACGTTCGTCTCGACCGTCGTACTCCAGCTGGTCGCCGACGGCCGGGTGGGCCTCGACGATCCGGTCGAACGCCACCTGCCCGGTGTGGTGCCGAACGGCGCGGGCATCACCGTGCGCCAACTGCTCAACCACACCAGCGGCCTGTTCGACTACCTGGAGGACCCTCGGTTCCTCTACCACGACGACGCGAGCCTGCGGACCTACCTGGCGCAGGGCCGCTGGACCGACTACCGCCCGCGGCAGCTGGTGGCGGCGGGCTTCGAGCACCCGCCGTACTTCGCGCCGGGCCAGGGCTGGCACTACTCCAACACCAACTACGTCCTGCTCGGAATGCTGATCGGGAAGACCACCGGCCGGACCTGGCAGAAGGAGGTCGAGCAGCGCATCATCCGCCCGTTGCACCTCGACGACACCGTCATGCCGACCTCCGGCACCGGCATCCCCGGGCCGCACGCGCACGGCTACGCCAAACTCCCGGAGGGTCCGGTGGACATGACCCGGATCAACCCGACCTTCGGCGACGCGGCGGGCAACGGCATCTCCTCCACGAACGACCTCACCCGCTTCCACGCCGCCCTGCTCGGCGGCCGCCTGCTGCCTCCGGCCCAGCTCGCCGAGATGACCACCACCGTGCCGGCCCCCGCCATCGGCGCCGACTACGGCCTCGGCCTGATCCGCTTCGACCTCCCGTGCGGGCCGGCCTGGGGGCACCTCGGCGGGCTCCCGGGGTACGGGACGGTGCTGCTCGGATCGCTGGACGGCGGCAAGCAGTTCGCCCTCTCGCACACCCCGTACGGTGAGGGCGACCCGGAGGGGCCGGGCCGGGCGTTCCAGAATCTCGTGATCAAGGCCGCCTGCGGCAAGGACGCCCCGCCCACGGGCACGTTCCCGCCAGCCCTGACGGCACCTGACACCCTGCGCTGACGCGGGACGGACCGGCCGCGCCGCGCTCCCCGGAGTACGGCGCGGCCGGCCTCCGGAAGGGACGGCGGGCCCTGTGGTGCGAGGACGTCGGACTCGTACCGCCGCCGGGCCCGGCTACCCGTTCAGCCAGCTCTTGTTGGTGCCCAGGAGCCGGCCGTCCGCGGCGAAGACCTTGAAGGACGTCGCGTGCAGACCGGCCGGCTGGGCCACCGCGATCCAGCGGAGCGGGGAGTCCCCGACGGGGGCGAGCCGGGGCTCGGAGGTGGTCCCGTTCGACCAGTTCACGACCACCTTGGCGGCATCGGACCGGACCGCGCCCATCATGACCGGGAGGACCTTGGGCTTTCCGCTCTTGTCGCTGCCGCCGCCGAGCAGCCAGCCCGTCAGACTGCCGTCAGGGCCGGTGGTCAGCGGCTCCGCGGTCCCGGGGACAGGAGTGTCGGAGAGGCGGTCGTCGGGCAGGCGGGCGCCGTCGACGACGAGGTAGAGGTCGACGATGTCAGTGGTCGGCTGCCAGTACCGGGCAACGTAATCGGGGGTCGGTTCGCTCAGGTCGGAGCCCGCGGCGTGCTGTTCCTGCCAGATCAGCTGGGCCTGCTGGAAGGACTGCTCCCTGGTCGACAGCGGCCACAGCGCCGCCCACGCCTGCCACTGCTTGCCGTCGGTGGTGCCTTCCGCCACCAGGGTGCGGACCGGCTGGAACGGGTCCCGGGCGGCGCCGGGGCTTGCCGAAGGACTCGCGGGGGCACTCCCGGGCAGGGCGCCGCCGAGGACGGGTGCGGCAGCGGGCGCCACCGAACCGTCACCGCCCGGCCGGAGGCCCGGCAGGGCCACCAGCACGGCCGCCGCCACCGCGGTCACCGTCAGGGCCGCGGCTCCGGTCAGCAGGTTCCGGCGCCTGCGCAGTCGCCGCCCGCCCGTGATGATCTCGGCGAGGGGGGCGGGCACGATCCGCACCGCCGCTGTCAGCTCCGTCAGCCCGGCACCGATCCGCGCGTCCCCGGCCGAGCCCGCGTGGCTGTTCTCGCTCATACCGTCTCCTTGATCTGTGTCATACCGGTCAGTGCCGAGGAGGCCCGCAGCTTCGCGATGCCCTTCGACGCGTGACTCTTCACCGTGCCCACGGAGCAGTCCATGGCCGCCGCCGCCTGGCTCTCGCTCAGGTCCTCCCAGTACCGCAGCACGACGGCCTGCCGCTGGCGCGGCGGAAGTTCGGCCAGTGCCTTCAGCAGCACGCCGCGTTCGTCGAGCCCGCCGAAGCCGTCCTGCGCGGCCCGCTCCGGCAGCTCGGTGACCAGTTGCTCGGGCACCCGGCGCCGCAGCCGGCGTGCGTGCTCGTTGACCAGGATCCGGCGCACATACGCCTCCGGAGTGTTGGCCTTTCGGACCTTTCCCCATGCCGCGTAGGCACGTTCGAGGGTCGACTGGACGAGGTCCTCGCCCGCCTGCTGCTGGCCGGTCAGTAGAAAGGCCGTACGCAGCAGGCGCGGCCAGACGGCGACCACGAACACCTGGAAGTCTTCGTCCTGCGCCTTCTTCGGTTCTCTCATGAGCACCTCCTGGCTGTTAGATCCCAGAAAGGGCCCGAACCGTTGACCCGGGCGTCAAGAACGGTGCGCCGCCCATGCGGCGCCGGCAGGTCCGGGTACCCGCCGTCACCGGGAGAGACGGCGGCTCACACGCCGCGCTCAGGCCCGTACCAGGGGACGGGGCGGTCGTTCGGGCTCATCGGAAGGTGCTGGGGCTTGACCGGTCCGGGAGTGACGTACGTTCCGCCCGGGTGGATGACCTCCTCGCCGAGCAGGTGCCGGTGGAGCCACTCGGCGAAGCCCATGGCGTGCTCGTGGTAGCCGCCTTCGTCGCGGTCGTGGACGACGACGCTCCAGCCGGTCGCGCCGTGAACCTCGCCGCGGTCAGCACCGTGCCGGACACCGGAGCGACCGAGCACCGGCTGGAGTCCGTCGGCACGCGATACCCCCTCCGAAGCGACGCGTCACATCACTCGTAACTGGCGACGCCTTCCGCAAGCGGGTCGAACAGCAGCCTCCAGTTGCCCGGGAGATGCTGCACCGCGGCCGTGAGGTGGAAGCGGATGACTGTCCACTCGTCAGGCCGGGCAGCCACCCCATGGTCCCGGACGGCCTCCAGGCAGTGGTCGACGAAGTCCGAATCCTCCTCCTCGAACCCCAGTCGCTGGTAGGCCTGTTGTGCCGGCGGCGACTCGGCGAACCAGTCGTCCCACTCGGTGGCGGCGCCCAGGAGATAGAGCAGGTGACCCCCAGGGGCCGGCAGGTCAACGCGCAACCCCTCCGTGGTCCACTCCCGCTGCGCCTCCTCCGAGACCAACGCGGAGCTCTCGACCGCCGAGGCGACGAGGTCCGCCCAGTAAGCCCTGTCGTGCCGACCCGTGGTCTGCCGCAGGTGCTCACTCGCGAATGCCGCCATCGCGTCAGGGTCGTCGATCAGCGGCGAGACGACCATGTCGCTGCCGTAGTCGAATCCGAAGTAGTAGCGATGCCCGTCGAGGGTGAGCGATTCGATACCGGCGACATGGCCGACCCGTCCGGGCAGGGGGTCGACGTGCTTGGCGAGTTCCGCTTCCATAGGCGCGACCGTAGTACCGGTCACTGACAGACCTGTCGGCACGCCCCCACTCATGGCCACCTCGGTCTCCCCCTCCCGGCCGCCTCCGTAGCCCCGACGCTCCAGAAAGCCCGGCCCTCCGTCCTTCGACGGAGGGCCGGGCTGCTGATGCGGGGCGTCCTCGGCCTCAGAAGACCGGGGTCGTGGCGCGCTCCAGGAAGCACTGGTTGGTGAAGGTCTTCTGCCAGGCGACCCGTTGGCCGTTCCACTCGCCCTCGGCGTCGGCGGTGACCGGGTCGTAGTAGTCGGGACAGAAGCGGTCCGGATCGCCGACAAGGCGGTCGAAGTCTCCGTCGGCTGCGGTCAGGGCTGCGCAGGCGGCGTCCGGATCGGGGTGGGTGCCGCCGTTCGGGTCGCAGGTGAGGACGAAGTTCTCCACGAGGGAGCCGTCCTCGTCACGGGTGACGGAGAGCTGAAGGAGGCCGAGCGAGTCGGCCGAGGCCGGCCGTGTCGCAGGGGCGGCCCCCAGGGTGGTGGTGATGACGACGGCGACAGCGGCGGAGGCGACGAGCCGCCGAATTGCGGTGGTGGTCATGCCGACACCCGACCACGGCCGGATCGGCATGACCAAGCCACCCATCCGTCGAACGAGTGATCCCCACACGAAAGTTAACGCCAGGGAGTGACCGCCACCCGGCCCGCCCCGGCCCCGGTCGGCCTCGCCGATGCTCCCATGGCACCTGCGGCCACACACAGTGAGGCCGGCCCGCGATGCCGGGCCGGCCTCGGCTGGAACCGCGTACGGTCAGGCGACGTACACGCTTGAGCCGAACTCCTGGGTCGTCCGGCCGCCCGGGGGAACGACCGTCAGGACGTCACCCGTACAGTTCGGGCCGCTGTAGACCACGGCGTACTCGTTCGTGCGGTTGTGGAGGATGAGCGGCCAGATATCGGCATTGACACACCCGCTCGGGTTCTCGACCACCTGCCCGCCGCCGAAGACGAAGGTGCCGTGGGCCGCCGAGGCCGAGGTGGGCACGGCGAGCGCCATCATCCCCGCCGCGGCCAGGGCTCCGAACACAGTTACCGCACGTCGCATGGGTGACTCCCGTCAGATCGGTGCGACCGGGCGACCGCCCAGCCGCACGGGAAGTGCCCCATGCATGCCGTTCGTACTCGAATCACTTCCGGCGTTCGCTCCACCGCAGCAGACGAGAGGACCGGTAGGTGGACGCGAGGCAGCCGATGCGCCCCTCAACCCTCGCTGAGAAAAGGCCATTGCCGGGGCTGCACCTCGGTGCCGAGCGCCCGATCCGCGACGAGCACCCGCGAGGCGTCTACCGCCGCGCGGTGCGGTGGAAGACCGTGCGGGCCCAGAGGTAGCCGGTGAGGGTCAGGGCGAGGCACCAGGCGAGGGCGCTGAGGGCGCTGGTGCCGATGGGGGTGCCCATCAGGAGGCCCCGGAGGGTCTCGATGATCGGGGTGAAGGGCTGGTACTCGGCGAACCAGCGCAGGGCGGTCGGCATGGAGTCGGGCGGGACGATGGCGCTGCCGATGAAGGGCAGGAACTGGAGCGGCATCGGGATGTTGCTGGCGCTCTCGGGGGTCTTGGCGACCAGACCGATGCCGGCCGCCAGCCAGGTCAGGGCGAGGGTCACGAAGACCAGCAGCCCAATGGCCGCGAGCCACTCCACCGGGGTGGCGTCGGGACGGAACCCCATCGCGAAGGCCGCGCCGATGACGAGCACGAGGCCGATCACCGTCTGGATCAGGCTGCCGACGACATGCCCGGTGAGGAACGCCGAACGGGATATCGCCATCGTCCGGAAGCGGTTGACGATCCCCTCGGTCATGTCCACACAGACGCCGACCGCGGTGACGAGAGCGCCCGAGGTCGCCGCCATCAGGACGATGCCGGGCGTCACGTAGTCGATGTACTTGCCGCCGCCGATCCCCGCGCCGAGGGCCCCGCCGTACGCGTAGTTGAACAGCAGCAGCATCATCACGGGCATCATCACGACCGCGAACGTCATGGACGGATACCGCACCGCGTGCTTCAGGTTGCGTCGCAGCATCGTCAGCGAGTCGCTGACGGCATAGCTCATGGTGCTCATCGGGCGGCGCCTTCCCCGGTCAGGGTGAGGAACACGTCGTCCAGGTCGGGGACGTGCACGGTGAGCGACTCCGCGCGGACGGACGCGTTGTCGAGCGCGTCGAACACGGCCTTCACGGTGAGGACGGAGTTGTCGCCGGGGATGTCCAGGGTGAGCGCCTCGTCGTCCGCCGTGGCGTAGTCGAACAGGCGGGCCGCCGCGGCGAGTTCCTTCGCGTCCGCGAACCGGAGCCGGATGTGGCCGCCCGGGATCAGCCGCTTCAGCTCGTCCGCCGTCCCCTCGGCGACGATCCGGCCGCCGTCCAGCACCGCGATCCGGTCGGCCAGTTGGTCGGCCTCCTCCAGGTACTGCGTGGTCAGGAAGATCGTGACGCCGTGGTCGGCCACCAGCCCCCGGATGATCTCCCACATCGTCCGCCGGCTGCGCGGGTCCAGCCCCGTCGTCGGCTCGTCGAGGAAGATGATCCGCGGATCGCCGACCAGCGTCATCGCCAGGTCCAGTTTGCGCCGCATCCCGCCCGAGAACGTGACGACCGGCTTGGCCGCCGCCTCCGTCAGGTCGAACCTCCGCAGCAGCTCCACCGCCCGCCTCCGCCCCTCCCGACGGCCGAGGTGGTTGAGGTCCGCCATCAGCAGCAGGTTCTCCTCGGCGGTGAGCAGGTTGTCCACGGCCGAGAACTGGCCGGTGACGCCGATCGCGCTCCGGACGGCGTCGCTCTCCCGGACCAGGTCGTGGCCCGCCACCCGGGCCGTCCCCCCGTCGGCCGGGATGAGGGTCGAGAGGATCTGCACGGTGGTGGTCTTGCCCGCGCCGTTCGGCCCGAGCAGGGCGAACACCGTGCCCTCGGGGATGTGCAGATCGATGCCGGTGAGCACCGCTCTGTCGCCGTAGGACTTGCTCAGACCGACGGCGGAGATCGCCGCGGTCGACGTGGGCGGGCTGGGCGCTGAGGTCATGACGGTCTCGCTGCCTTCTCTGTGACGGATGCTCAGGAACGCCGGATCACGATGTCGCCGACCTGCGTCCGCGCCCGCACCTCGACGGTCTCCCGTGCCTCACCCGGCCCCTCCACCGGACCGAGGGAGTTGCGCACGCCGCCGATCTGGGAGTGCACGTCGATCCAGGCTGCCGTCGCCTCGCGGATGCCGACCTCCAAGTCCCCCACGCTGGTCTGCAGGACCACCCGGCCGCGCGTCACCTCGGCGATCCGGATGCCGCCGTGGGCCGTCTTGGCGTCCACGTCCGCATGCGCGACCCCGACGTCGATCCGTCCGTTGGAGGCGTTGGCCCGCAGGTCGCCGCGCACCTCGCCGATCTCCGTCTCCCCGTTGCCGTTCTTCACCGTCACCGCGCCGCCGACCTCGCCGATCCGGACCCGGCCCGACCCGGCGATCTCGGCGTCCCCGCTCGCCTGCTCCAGCCGGATGTCGCCGTGGTCGACCTTCAGCTCGACGGTGGCGGCCTGCTCGACCTGGATGTTGCCGAGGGACGTCTTCAGCCGGCAGTCACCGAGCAGGCCTTCGCAGATGAAGTCCGCCATCGGCGAGTTGCCGTGCACCTCGGAGCCGGCCGGCAGCTCGACGGTGACATCGATCGAGCCCGTCCGGCCGAACAGCGAGCGCTTCTTCGGCCCCTTCACCGACAGCCTGCCGCTCGCGTAGGTGACCTTGGTCTGCTGTGCGGCCCGGATGTCCGCCTCCACGGTGCCGTCCGCCGGCCGCACCTCGACGACCGTGTCGATGCGCTTGCTCGCGATGATCCGGACCGACCCGATGTCGAATTCGAGGATGGCGGAGATCGCGTCGGGGGTGTCGAAAGTAGGCATGGCTGTCCCGTCCTCTTGGCTCTGGTGTGTGTTCCCGCTGGTGGGAGCGGGGGTGACGTGGAAGAGAAGTGACTCGCTTGCTGGCGGGGCGCGGCGGATCCCGGGCTAGTGGACCCAGCCCGTGTAGCCCTGCCCGACTCCCGGGCGGGTACGGCCGGGGGTGCGGGCGGCGGGCTCCCCCGGCTCCAGGGCGGCGGCGACGGCCCGGACGAGCCAGGCGTTGACCGAGAGCCCCTCCTGCCCGGCGGCCTCCTCCGCCCTGCTCTTGAGGTGACCGGGGAGGCGGAAGTTGATCCGGGCGGTGTTGCTGTCGTCCAAGTCCGGCGCCAACGGGGCCGCCGGTGGCACGGGTGGCACCATGGATGACACCACCCCCCTGGGACTCTCGTACGGCTCCGGCGACGGGGGCACCGTCACCACGAACTCGGGATCGAGCCCACGCAGCCGCACGTCGACCGAGCCGGGGGCGAGGTCACGGGTGATCTCGGTCACGGCCGCGGAGAGCGCGTTGAGCAGAGTGAGCCGGACGGCCGACTCCAGGGGCAGGGTGAGCCGCTCGGCGAGGGCGCGGGCGTCGTCGCCACCCGCGCCCGCCGCCACCGCGAGCTCGTGCCGGAGGTTGTCGACGTACGGGGAGAGGTCCATGACGCCATCGTGGCACACCCGTGGCGCCACGGCCAGACCTTTTTGGCACCACCATCGCCGGAGTGGCGCCACCATGACACCAGGGGGTGCGGCCGACAGCGAACCGCCCCGCGGGCAACAGCCGGCGGGGCGGTGGAGGATCACGCGGTAGAGGGTGGAAGGCCGCACGGCAGAGGAACGGAAGACCACCCGGAGAAACCCGGCGAGGCCGGAACGGGCAGGTCAGCCCCGCTGCCACCCGGCCAGGTGGGCATCGATCTCGCCGACGATCCTGGCCTTCCCGGCCGCGTCCAGGAAGGACGCCTCGACGGCGTTGCGCGCCAGTGCCGAGACCCCGGCCTCGTCCAGGTCCAGCAGTCGGGCCGCCACCGCGTACTCGGTGTTGAGGTCGGTCCCGAACATCGGCGGGTCGTCGCTGTTGACGGTGACCAGCAGCCCCGCGTCGACCATCTGCCTGATCGGGTGCTCCTCGATCCGCTCCACCGCCCGGGTGGCGATGTTGGAGGTCGGGCAGACCTCCAGCGGAATCCGGTGCTCGCCGAGGTGGTCCAGCAGCGCCCGGTCCCGCACGGCCTGCGTGCCGTGGCCGATGCGCTCGGCGCCGAGCACCCGCAGCGCGTCCCAGACCGTCTCCGGGCCGGTGGTCTCGCCCGCGTGCGGGACGCTGCGCAGGCCGGCCGCCCGCGCCCGGTCGAAGTACGGCTTGAACTGCGGGCGCGGCACGCCGATCTCCGGGCCGCCGAGGCCGAAGCTGACCAGGCCCTCGGGGGCGAGGTCCACGGCGAGGCGGGCGGTCTCCTCGGCGGCGGCCAGACCGGCCTCACCGGGGATGTCGAAGCACCAGCGGAGCACGACGCCGAGGTCCTTCTCGGCCCGCACCCGGGCGTCCTCGATGGCCTCCATGAAGGCGACGTCCGGGATGCCCCGGCTGACCGAGGAGTAGGGGGTGACGGTCAGCTCGGCGTACCGGATGTTCTGCCGGGCCATGTCCTCGGCGACGCCGTAGGTCAGCGCGCGGACGTCCTCGGCGTCGCGGATCAGGTCGACGACGCTCAGGTAGACCTCGATGAAGTGCGCGAAGTCGGTGAAGCTGAAGTACTCGGCGAGGGCCGCGGGGTCGGTCGGCACCTTCGCGTGGCCGCGGTAGCGGGCGGCCAGTTCGGCGACCACCCGCGGCGAGGCCGATCCGACGTGGTGGACGTGCAGTTCCGCTTTCGGCATCCCGGCGATGAACGCCTCGATGCCCCGGTTTCCGGCGGCGTTCGCGCCGTCGCTTCCGCTGGGGGTTCCGATCCGACTTCCGTCCGGCTGGACCACGGTGGTGCCCTTCTTCCTCTACGCGCGTATCAGCAGTGTCCGCAGTATCCGCACCGTCCGCGCGGACAGTTCGGGGCGCAAGCCTAAGTCACCCCCCGAGGGCGACGGCCACGGTGTGGATGAGCAGACCGGCCAGGGCGCCGACCACGGTGCCGTTGATCCGGATGAACTGCAGGTCGCGGCCGACGTTGGCCTCGATCTTGCGGGAGGCGTCGTCGGCGTCCCAGCCCGCGACCGTCTCGGAGATCAGCGAGGTGATCTCGGCGCGGTAGGTCTCCACCAGGTACTGGGCGGCGTCCTGGAGCCAGCCGTCCACCTTGGCCTGGAGCTTCCGGTCGGTGACCAGACGGGCGCCGAAGTCGCGCACGCCCTCGCGGATGCGTCGGCGCAGTTCGCTGTCCTCGTCCTCGGCGGCGTTCAGCACCAGGGTGCGAACGGCGGCCCAGGTGGAGGCGATCAGGTCCTGCACCTCGGAGCGGGCCAGCAGATCGGCCTTGGCCCGCTCGACCCGGGCGATGGTCTCCGGGTCGGTCTGCAACTCGGTGGCGAAGTCGGCGAGGAAGTTGTCGATGGCGCCGCGCGCGGGGTGGTCCTGGTCGTCCCGGATGTCGGTGACGAACCGCATCAGCTCCTTGTAGACCCGCTCGCCGACCTGGTGGTCGATGAACCGGGGCGTCCAGCCCGGGGTCTTCTGGGTGACCCGCTGGATGACCTCCTCGTGGTTCTCGGTCAGCCAGCCGTGCGCCCGTACCGCGATCAGGTCGACGACCCCGTGGTGGCCGCCGTCGGCGACGACCTTGCCGAGCATCCGGCCCATCGGCTCGGCGACCGAGGTGGCGGCGGCCCGTCTGGTCACCGCCTCGCCGACGACCGCCTGCACGTCGTCGTCCCGCAGCACCGCGAGCACCCCGCGCAGCGCCGCCGACGCCTCCTTGGTGACCCGCTCGGCGCTGCCGGGGGCGGCCAGCCACTCCCCCAGCCGGCGCGCGATGCCGAGCGCGGCGAGCCGGCCGCGCACCACGTGCCCGGAGAGGAAGTTGTCGCCGACGAAGTCGCCGAGCGACCGGCCGAAGGCGTCCTTCTTGGTCGGGATGATCGCGGTGTGCGGGATCGGCAGGCCGAAGGGGCGCCGGAACAGCGCCGTCACGGCGAACCAGTCGGCGAGCGCGCCGACCATCCCCGCCTCGGCGGCCGCCGCCACATAGCCCGCCCAGGCGCCGGCGCCGGCCGCCTGCGCCCAGGTGGCGAGGGCGAAGACCAGGGTCGCGAAGGCCAGCAGGCCGGTCGCGAAGGTCTTCATCCGGCGGACGCCACGTCTCTTCTCCTCATCGGCCGCGGTGAACCGGACCCCGGGGCCGGTCCCGCTGAAGGCTTCGTCACTCACCCCGCCAGTCTGCCCGTTGCCCGGCGCGAGCGGACGGCGTGCCCCACCTGAGCACGCCGGGCGAACGCTTCGAGCGCCGCCAACTGCCCTCACGCGCCCTCAACCGCCGCCACCCGCCGACGCACACCGACGCACACCGACGAGCGGCCACGCGCCCGGCCCCGCCCGGCCGGGCGCGCTCCGCCCGCGGCGCGGGCCCGGTCAGCCGATCGCGACCTCGGCGTACATCCGGGCGATCACGTCCTCGATGGCGGGCTCGCGGACCGAGAGGTCGACCAGCGGGTAGCGGTCCGCGACCGCGGCCACGATCGGGGCGGCACTCTGCTGGGCCGGGAAGGCCAGCCACTGGCGCGGGCCCTCCACCTTCACCACCCGCGCACCGGCCACCTCGATCGCCGGACGGGCCTCGGCGAGGTCGACGACCAGGGTCCGCTCGCTCTCACCGGCCGCGTGCAGACCGTCCAGCCCGCCGTCGTAGACGACCCGGCCGTGGTCGATCACCATCACCCGGTCGCAGAGCTGCTCGATGTCGGTCAGGTCGTGGGTGGTGAGCAGCACGGTGGTCCCCTGCTCCCGGTTGACCTCGCGCAGGAACTCGCGCACCTTGCCCTTGCTGACCACGTCCAGCCCGATGGTGGGCTCGTCCAGGTAGAGCACCTGCGGGTCGTGCAGCAGCGCCGCCGCGAGGTCGCCGCGCATCCGCTGGCCGAGCGAGAGCTGCCGTACCGGGGTGTCCAGCAGCGCGCCGAGGTCGAGCAGTTCGACGCAGCGTTCCAGGTTGGCGCGATATCGCTGGTCGGGGATGCGGTAGATGCGGCGGGCGAGTTCGTAGGAGTCGCGCAGCGGCAGGTCCCACCAGAGCGTGGTGCGCTGGCCGAAGACGACGCCGATCCGCCGGGCGAGGGTGACCCGCTCCCGGGCCGGGTCCACTCCGGCGACCCGCAGCCGCCCGCCGGTGGGTACCAGGATGCCGGTGAGCATCTTGACGGTGGTGGACTTGCCGGCGCCGTTGGGGCCGATGTAGCCGACGCACTCGCCGGCCTCGATGCCGAAGCTCAGCCCGTCCACCGCGCGCACCTCGCGCTTCTCCCGCTTCAGCCGGCCGGCCTTGGCGCGGACGGTGAAGGTGCGGCGGACGTCTTCGAGTTCGATCAGTGCCATGGGAGTTCTCCGTTCAGAGGGGACGAGGGAAGCGAGCAGCCGTCAGCTGCCGGTACCGCGGTACGCCCGCAGCCCCGCGCGCCAGGCCAGGCCGGCTGCGGCCAGGCTGAGCGCCGCCGCGAGCGGCGAGGCGTACTGGAAGGCGGCGGGCAGGCCGAGCGGGTCGGGCCGGTCGAGGATGCGCAGGGCGGGCAGCCAGTTGACGAAGGCCAGCGGGACGCCGAAGACCACGCCCGCCACCATTTCCTTGGCGAAGACGGTCGGCGGGTAGTGCAGCAGCGTCGCGCCGCCGTAGGTGAAGGAGTTCTGCAGTTCCTTGGCCTCTCCCCACCAGAACTGGAAGGTCGCGCCGCCGACGAAGATCGCCCCGAAGATGGCCGTGCCGCAGACCAGCAGGACGGGCACGAGCAGCACCCGGTCCCAGGTCCAGGAGACGTCCAGCGCGGGCAGGGCCCAGGCCAGCACCGCCAGCGCCTGGAGCGGACGGCCGAGCCGCCGCAGCGAGAAGCGCTCCGCGCAGAGCTGGGCGAGCGCGGGTGCGGGCCGGATCAGCACGGTGTCCAGCGTCCCGGCCTTGATCCGCTGGCCGAGGCCCTCGATCGAGCCGACCAGCAGGTTGGCGGTGCCGAGCGCGAAGCCGGAGGTGCCGTAGAGGAAGCCGAGCTCCGGCAGGGTCCAGCCGCCGAGCCGGTCGGTGTGCTGGAACATCAGCACGACCACGACGAAGTCCAGCGAGGTGACGGCGATGCTGGCGACCAGCATCAGCAGGAACGAGGCCCGGTACGACATCATCGCGCGCATCCACATCCCGGCGGTGAGCCGCCAGCAGCTCAGCGCCCAGCGCGTCCGGCCCAGCAGGGTCCCGGTCGTCGGGTCGGTCCACGAGGTCCCGGCGGCCCACGAGGCCCGGTCGGCCGCTGCCGCCGGGTCTGACGCCGCCCGGTCGGCCGCTGTCGTCAGGTCAGCCACCCTGGACCACCACCTTGCGGGTCGCGAGCAGTTGGACGGCCCGGCCGGCGGCGAGCAGCACCGCGGCCCAGGCGAGTTGGAAGCCGAGCGGGCCGAGCAGCCCCGCCCCGGTCGAGCGCTCCAGGAAGACGTCGGTCGGCACCTGTACCAGCGCGGCCCACGGCAGCACGGGCGCGAGGTCACCGAGCCGGCCGGGGAAGAGCGAGAGCGGCAGCAGCATCCCGGAGAAGAACATCGACACCACCAGCATCACCGAGCGGACCCCCTCCGAGTCGTGCAGCCAGAAGCCGGTGAGCGAGACCAGGAAGCGCAGCCCGAAGCTGACCACCACCGCGAGAAACACGGAGAACAGGAAGAACACCCAGGTCAGCGGCTGCTCGGGCAGTCGGATGCGGAAGACCAGCGCACCCGCGACCATGGGCACCGCACCGCGGGTGACCAGGTGGAAGCCGGCCCGGCCGAGGTCGGTGGCCAGCCACCAGCCCTGGAAGTCCACCGGGCGGTAGAGGTCGATGGCGATGTCGCCGCTGCGGAAGCGGTCCTGGACGTCGTCCTGGAACCCGCCGCCCCAGACCGCGACGGTGACCAGCAGCGCCTGGCTGACCCAGATGTAGGTGACGGCCTGGCTCTGGTCGTAGCCGCCGAGCCCGGGGCGGGCCTGCCAGAGGGCCACGAAGGTGTAGGCGAGGATGAAGCCGAAGACGGTGTTGGTGAAGGCGCCGGCCAGGGTGGCGGCCCGGTAGGTGGAGTAGCGCCGGAAGGCTCCCCGGGCGACGGCCAGGTAGAGGCCGACCGGACCGGCCGGATCGGGAGGGGGCCCGAGCCGCGTCTCAGGGGGTTCGACATTCGGCATATTGTCTCCTTGTCGACAAATACGGGCAAGCATCGGCCCGTAGGCGTCAGCGCACGCCGGACCGGCTCCGACCGGCACCACCCGGGGGTGCCGGGCAGGGCGGGCGGAGCTGCACGAAGTGGGTGCGCTATGTGGTTTGCACCTTTCACCGTACCGCCGACGATCACCCCGCGCACCGGGTTTTCCGCCCTTCCCCCACCCCGGCCCGGAGCAGGCCCCGGCCCCGCCCGCCACCGACTCCGGACGAACGGAACCAAACCCGGCCGCCACGGCCGTTGGGCCAAAAGAGAAGGGCCTGATTCCGGATCAAATAGCACATAATCGCGGCATGACCATGAGGGCAGATCGCCGCACCCGCCGCCGGGCCAAACGTGCCGCTCGCCGCCAGGCCCGACGCGCCCTCCCGTTCTGGCGCCGGCTCCTGCCCACCTGGCGGGTCACCCTCGGCGCCCTCACCACCGTCCTGCTGCTCGCCGTCGGCGCCTTCGCGGTGCTCTACGTCCTCGTCCCGGTGCCCGACCCCAACGCCCACGCCGTCGCGCAGAACAACATCTACCTCTACTCCGACGGCACCACCGAGATCGCCCGCACCGGCGCCGTCAACCGGACCGACGTGACGATCGACCGGATCCCGCCCGACATCCAGCACGCCGTCGTCTCGGCCGAGGACCGCACCTTCTACCAGAACCGCGGCATCGACCTGAAGGGCATGCTCCGGGCCGGCTGGAACACCCTCCTCGGCAAGGGCATGCAGGGCGGCTCCACCATCACCCAGCAGTACGTCAAGAACTACTACCTGACGCAGGACCAGACCATCTCCCGCAAGGGCCGCGAACTGTTCATCGCCCTCAAGGTCGACCAGCAGCGCGACAAGAACGAGATCCTCGCCGGGTACCTCAACAGCAGCTACTTCGGCCGCAACGCCTACGGCATCCAGAGCGCCGCCCACGCCTACTACGGCACCGACGTCTCCCACCTCACCCTCGCCCAGGGCGCCTACCTCGCCGCCCTGCTCCAGGCCCCCAGCGCCTACGACGTGAAGACCGCCACCCCGGCCAACCGCGACAAGGCCGTCGCCCGCTGGAACTACACCCTCGACGGCATGGTCCAACTCGGCTTCCTCAGCCCGGCCGACCGCGCCGCCACCGCCTTCCCCGACCCGATCGACCCGCAGCCCGCCACCGGCCTCAGCGGCCAGGCCGGCTACCTCGTCGGCGTCGCCGACGACTACCTGACCTCCGCCGGGATCGTCGACACCGCCACCCTCAAGGCCGGCGGCTGGCGCATCACCACCACCTTCGACAAGAACAAGCAGGACGCCTTCGTCCACGCCGTCCAACAGGAACTCACCGACGAACTGGACCCCAGGGCCCGGCCCGGTACCGACACCGACGTCCGCGTCGCCGGCGCCTCCGTCGAACCCGGCAACGGCCGCGTCGTCGCCGTCTACGGCGGCCCGGACTACGCCAAGCAGCCCTACAACGACGCCCTGCGCCAGGACAACCAGATCGGCTCCACCTTCAAGCCCATCGACCTCGCCGCCGGGCTCGACTCCGGCCGCAGCAGCGGCGACGGCCGCCCGATCACCACCGAGACCCGCTACGACGGCACCAGCGAACGCCCGGTCACCGGTGGCCCCACTCCCTACGCCCCGCCCAACGAGGACGACATCGACTACGGCAACATCACCCTGCGCTACGCCATGACGAAGTCCGTCAACTCGGTGTACGCGCAGGAGGGGGTGGACGCCGGACTCGCACACGTCCGGGAGACCGCCGTCCGGCTCGGCATCCCCGACAACGTCCCCGGCATGGACCCGGCCAACACCTCGATGACCCTCGGCACCGCCACCCCCAGCGCCCTCGACCTGGCCGGCGCCTACGCCGCCTTCGCCAACCACGGTGCGGCGTACGCCCCGTGGTCCGTGGTCAAACTCGAACGCCTCAACGCCGACTCCGGCTCCATCGACGTCCCCAAGATGCCCGAGCACGTCCCCACCACCGCGCTCGACCGGGGCACCGCCGACGCCGTCACCGACGTGCTGCGCGACGTCGTCGGCCCGCGCGGCACCGGTGCCGCCGCCCTCGACCTCGGCCGCCCCGCCGCCGGCAAGACCGGCACCACCGACTCCAACCTCTCCGCCTGGTTCGCCGGCTTCACCCCCGAACTCGCCACCACCGTCGGCCTGTTCCGGGAGAACCCGAAGACCCACGCCAAGGAGCCGCTGGCCGGCACCGCGGGCCTCACCCGGATCAACGGCGGCGCCTTCCCCACCCGGATCTGGACCGCCTACATGTCCGACGCCCTGGACGGCACCGCCGTCCAGCACTTCGACCTCCAGCCGGGCCACGGCACCGGCCAGAGCACCGGCCAGAGCAGCGGCCCGACGGCCACCGCCACCGTCTCGCCCTCCTCCTCCCCGAGCGCCACCGCCACGACCGCGCCGCCCGGCACCCCGGAGCCGCCCACCGCCCCGACCACCCAGCCCACCGCGGTCCCCGAGCCGACGACAAACCAGACCCCGCAGGCGCCCAGCCCGGCCGCGCCCACCCCGACACAGCCGACCCCCACCAGCCGGCCCACCTCGCCCCGGCCGACCGCCCCGCCCAGCGCGACCGCCACCGCACCCGCCGCCGGCTCCACCCCACCGGCCGGGCCATGACGCGCCGGACGGTGACGCACCGCAGCGACCGCTACACCCCCGACACCAACTCCCGCTCCAGCGGCGTCCGGAACCGCGGCGTCACCCGCACCTCGCCGAGCCAGCCCGCCAGCCGCGCCGCCTCCGCCCCGATCGCCGCCTCCGCCTCCGCCCCGAGGTCCGAGAACAGCCGCCACACCACCTCACCGTCGGGGCGCTGCGCCCAGCCGCCCACCACCCGGCCGCACCACCAGACCGTCGGGCCGGCGTTGCCCGCCCGGTCGAACAGCGCCGGGACGTCCTCCGCCCGCAGGTACCAGTCCCGCACCCGCCAGCCCATCGTGGTCGGGTCCAGGCCCGGCAGCAGCGCCGCCCACGGCTCGGGCTCCACCACCCGTTCCGCGTCCCCCGGCAGCACCAGCCCGGCCACCCCGCCCGCCAGCCGGACGTCCTCCGCCGCGACGTCCGCCAGCGCCTTGCGGGTGTCCCCAAGCGTCCAGCCCGTCCACCACTTCACGTCCTCGACCGTGGCCGGCCCGTACGCCGCCAGCCAGCGCCGCACCACCTCGGCCTTCGCCTCCCGCACCGGCACGTCCCGCCACGGCGGCACCGGCGCCCACGGATAGCTGCTGCTCAGCCAGGACCCGCGCGGACGGCACCGCCGCACGTGCCCGTCCGAGGCCAGCAGCCGCAGCAGCCGGCTGCCCACGCTCTGCTTCGCCTCGTACGGCTTGCCCGCCGACATCAGCATCGTCTCGCGCAACGCCGGGACGTCCGCGCCGAGTTCGCCGGTCGTCGCCTCGCCGCGCCGCTCCAGCGCCGCCAGCACCGCGCGCTCCGTCTCGGCCAGCCGCCGCTCGTCCCAGCCCTCGGCGAACTCCCGCAGGTGCTTGAGCAGCGTGGCCCGCTCCCGGGCGGCGATCGCCCGCGCGCTCGACGCGCTCACATACGGCGCGAACTCCTCCGTCACCGCGAACATCGTCCGCCGCATCGACAGCAGCTTCACCAGCGTGACGTCCTCGTAGAGTGCCCGCTCCACCTCCGCCGCCGAGGGCTCCGCCAGCCGCGCGCAGGCCGACAGGTACACCGTCGCCGCGTCGGAGGCGTGCAGCCCGACGACCGCGCCGGCCACCTCCTCGACGGCCGCGGCCCGCTCCGCGGGCGCCAGCAGGTGCCGCCGCCCCACCCGGGCGCGACGCTGCTCATCACTGATCAGAGGCATGCGGCTGGTCATGCCGGGACTTTACTGCCGCCCACTGACAACGCCGGGTCGTCACCGGTCGGAAGCCCCGCCGGAGGGTCCGGGCGACTCGGAGCGCCCGGACCAGCGCCCTGGGCCCAGAGGCTCAGAGGCTCAAAGCTCAGAGGCTCAGAGGTAGAGCCCGGTCGAGCCCTCGGTGTCGCCGAACCGCATCGCGGCCACCGCGTGCAGGTCGCGCTCGCGCAGCAGCACATAGGTGGCGCCGCGCACCTCGACCTCCAGCTTGTCCTCGGGGTCGTAGAGGACCCGGTCGCCGGGCTCCACCGAGCGCACGCTCTGGCCGACCGCGACGGCCTCCGCCCAGGTGCAGCGCTTGGACAGCTCGGCGGTGGCGGGGATGAGGATGCCGCCGGTCGAGCGGCGCTCGCCCTCGCTGCCCTCGGTCTTCACCAGGACGCGGTCGTGCAGCATCTTGATCGGCAGCTTCTCGCCGAGCCGGTCGTGGCGCGGGGAGTCGTGCTCGGGCGAAGCGGACTGCCGGGTCGGTTCGTCGTTCGTACTCACGACCCCGAAGGTACCGCCCCGGGGCGACCGGTGTGACGCCGGCCCGGCATCCGGGAGGCCGGGCGCGCACGCGCCCGGCCCCTCGTAAGCCCCTCGCGGGCCCGCGCTTCCGCGGGTCAGCCCTTGCGGCGCTTCCGGGCCGAGGCGACCAGCAGCACCAGGCCGACGCCGACCAGCGCGGCCGGGACGATCCGCTCCTTGCGCGGCTGCCCCTTCTCGTCCACGAACTGGGCCCTGAGCTTCTCGACGGCGCCGTTGGCCGCCACGTACGCCCGGCCGGCCTTCTCCTCCACGGCGGCCACGGCCTTCGCCTTGGCCTGGGCGGTGATGGTGCTCGGGTGGACACGCATGGCGAGCTCGTCCAGGGTCGCCGCCAGCTGGGTGCGGGTCCGGGAGATGTCCGCCTCGATCTGGGCGGTCGTCCGCGTCGACTTGTCCTTCGTGCTCGCCTCGCCCACTCGGGCCACCCCAATTCACTGATGTTGTCCTGTACGACTGAACCAGTTTGTCAGCTGCCGAGCAGGGCCGCGCGGCCCCACCCACCATCGGAGGTAAGTTTGCCGTGGTACGACCGCCCGTCCACGCACCAGGAGAGTCCAACCGTGAGTGAGCGTCTCCAGCCCGGTGACACCGCGCCGGCCTTCAGCCTGCCCGACGCCGACGGCACGCAGGTGTCCCTTGCCGACCACCTCGGCCGCAAGGTGATCGTCTACTTCTACCCGGCCGCGCTCACCCCCGGCTGCACCAAGCAGGCCTGCGACTTCACCGACAACCTGGAGGTCTTCGCCGGCGCCGGGTACGACGTCATCGGCATCTCGCCGGACAAGCCGGAGAAGCTCGGCAAGTTCCGCGAGGCGGAGAACCTCAAGGTCACCCTGCTCTCCGACCCGGAGAAGGCGGTGCTGGAGGCGTACGGCGCGTTCGGCGAGAAGAAGCTGTACGGCAAGACGGTGACCGGCGTGATCCGCTCCACCGTGATCGTCGACGAGCAGGGCAAGGTCGAGCACGCCCTGTACAACGTGAAGGCCACCGGGCACGTCGCCAAGCTGCTGCGCGACCTCAAGGTCGACGCGGCCTGACGCCCGAAGCCCCCTGACGCCCGGTCCGGCGTCTCCCCGGGCAGACGGCAGCGGTGGCGGCGCACCCCCCGACCGGGTGCACCGCCACCGCCGTCTCTCACCTCAGAGAGCCATGCTCATCGGATCGACCGATCAGCAGGTCCCGAGGTCGCTCCAGACCCCCCAGGCACCGCTGGCGCTGGGGTCGTCGCCCTTGGTCCACCACTTGTTCTGGTAGTAGTGGCCCTTCCACGACACCTTGGTGGTGCTCGCGTAGGAGGTGTCCGCGTCCCAGCTCGGCGCGCCCGTGCAGGCACCCGGGGTCGGCGTGGCGGTCGCGGTCGCCGTGGCGGTCGCGGTCGCCGTGGCGGTCGCGGTCGCGGTGGCGGTGGCGGTCGGCGAGGCGGTCGGCGACACGGTCGCGGTGGCCGTCGGGGTCGGGGTCGGCGACGGGGTGCCACCGTCCACGGCGCCCCGGGTCAGGTCGCCCTTCAGGCCGTACAGCGTGCCGCCGACGTTGACCGTCCAGTTGGACGGGGTCGTCACCGGCAGGTAGTAGACGAAGTCCATGTCGATCGACGCGCCCGGCGCCAGCGACTGCCAGCCCGGCAGCTTGACCGACACCCGGTTGTAGGTGCCCTTGAGGCCGCCCACGTTGCCCGGGCCCGGGTTGTCCTGCTTGATGACCTGGAGCCCGAAGCCGGACTGGTCCTTGGCGTTGCCCGGAGCCGAGTTGCTGTAGTCGAACTGGAACTCGGTGCCGCCCGGCAGGGTCAGCGCCGAGTTGTTGACGATGTGGATCTTCGGGTTGATCGGGTAGTTGGAGTCACCCAGCGCGAAGTTGGTGAACGACACGTCGATCGGCAGGGTCTGCTGCGGCAGCGCGATCGTCGAGCGGGTCGCACCGTACGGCGAGGCCGCCTTGAACTTGTCGTACATCAGCGAGGTCAGCGTCGAGCCCGGCACGTACTGGCCCTTGCCGCCGTTGGCGGTCGCGTCCCACTTGTAGTCGCCCGCGAGCTCCCAGATCATCGCGCCGCCGGCGCCCTGGTTGACGATGTAGTCGGCCTTGGCGCCCACCGACTGCTCGTCCTCGGTGGAGAGGAACACCTTCTTGGTGTCGTTCCACAGCCACGGCGCCACCAGGGTGGAGCTGTAGTTGCGGGTGTAGGTGCCCTGGAGCGCGGTGTCCTTCACCCCGTACTTGGAGAGGTAGTCGGGCACGATGCCCTTCTCCAGGTTCTTGGCGTGCCACATCGGGTTCGAGCCCGCCGGGGACTCCTTGCCCGCGTCGTCCTTGTCGTTCCAGATGTTGTCGATGCCGACGGCGCCGTCACCGCACGCGGTCAGACCCGAGCCCACCGGGCAGGTGGTCGCGGACGCGGTGCCCCAGAGGCCGTTGGTGCCGCCGGTGACGTTCTTGAAGCCGCGGCTGTAGTACGGCAGACCGACGTTGATCCGGCCGCCCGGCATCGCGCCGCGGAAGTAGTGGTACGACCAGTCGGCGTTCAGATAGCCGATGCCGCCGTACTGGCCGGTGCCGTACACGTTGGCCGCCGCCAGCTCGCCGTCCTTGCCGTCGTCGAACAGCGAGGCGTTCGGGCCGACGTACTTGTTCCAGGAGCCGTGCAGGTCGTACGACATGATGTCGACGTAGTCCAGGTACTGCGCGATCTGGAAGGTCTCCATGCCGCGCAGCAGGTAGCCGGACGACGGGGCCGCGACCGAGAGCAGGTAGTGCTTGCCGTCGGTGGCGCCGGCCCGGTCGAGCTTCTCCCGCAGCGTCTTCATCAGCGCCGCGTAGCCCTTGGCCAGCGAACCGCGCTTGCTGTTGGCGAGCTGCCAGTCCAGCGGGTTGCCGGCGTCCTTCATCGAGGTCGGGTACTCGTAGTCGATGTCGACGCCGTTGAAGCCGTACTTCTTGATGAAGTCGACCGCCGAGCTGGCGAAGGTGTCGATGCCCGCCTGGTTGACGCTGCCGTCCGGGTTGACGGTCATCGAGTAGAAGCCGCCGCTGTTGACGCGCTTGCCGTCGTCACCGAAGTACCCGCCGGTCTCGGTCCAACCGCCCACCGAGATCATGGTCTTGACGTTCGGGTACTGCTTCTTGCACTTCGTCAGCAGGTTGAAGTGGCCCTTGTAGGGCAGCGACGGGTCCAGCTCGGCGCCGGGCACGCCCGGGAAGGAGATCCCGGTGGCCTCGTTCTTGTCGTTGTCGGTGCCGACGGACAGCTTGTTGTCGCCGCCGACGTGCCCGAACGCGTAGTTCAGGTGGGTGACCTTGTCCCAGGGGACATCGCTCACCAGGTAGGGCTGCGTACCGTCCTTGCCGGTACGCCAGCCGGTGAAGTACCCGATGATGCGGCGCTGGTGGTCCGCGCCCATCTTCTCGCGGCCGGCGGTGTCGTAGACGTTGCAGTACGGAACGTCCACGCCGGGCGTCTGGTACATGCCGTCGGGACGACAGGCGGCGTTGTCGACGGTGGCGGACGCCTGCGAGGGCGCCGCGCCGAGCGTCGCCAGCAGCAGACCGGCCAGACCGGCTGCCGCCAGCGAGGCCACGCCTGCCCGGGCGGCCGGGTTCTTGCGGCGGCGAACAGCGGTGGGACGCTGCTCCGCCGTGGTTCTGATCAACACTCGGTCCTCCGGGAGAGAGTGCCGGCGCATGCCTGTGGGGGAGCACGCACGTGGGGGATTGCAGATTGGCGCTGAAGCTATGTGGTCTGAACCACATAGGTCAATAGGTCTGTACCAATTGGTAATCAAATCCCAAACATCGCCGGTCAACCACGCACTCACCGGGGGTCAGGTCAAGGGCCCGCCGAGGGCCCGGCGCGGACCCGGCCGGGGGGCCGCCGGAGACCCGCCGCCGACCACGCCGGGGAAAGGGTGGTGCGACCGCACGCATGGTCCCAGTAGCATGAGAGGCAATGGTGTAAGCGGCCTTGGCGGAATTGGCAGACGCCTGGGTTTTAGGTGCCCATGGGAGAAATCCCGTGAGGGTTCGAGTCCCTCAGGCCGCACCAGCCTTCACATCGAAGGCCCACCCGGAGGCGATCTCCGGGTGGGCCTTCGTCGTTCTCCGAGGCCTCGTCAGCCGAGGAGGTCCTTCACCACCGGGGCGAGGGCACGGAAGGCCTGACCGCGGTGGCTGATGGCGTTCTTCTCGTCCGCCGTCAGCTCCGCGCAGGTGCGGGCCTCACCGAGCGGCTGCAGGATCGGGTCGTAGCCGAAGCCGCCGTCACCCGCGGGGGCGGTCCGGAGGGTGCCGAGGAGGCGGCCCTCGACGACCCGCTCGGTGCCGTCGGGGAGCGCGAGGGCGGCCGCGCAGAAGAAGTGGGCGCCGCGGTGCGGGGCGTCGATGTCGGAGAGCTGGGCGAGCAGCAGGTCGAGGTTGGCGCGGTCGTCGCCGTGCTTGCCGGCCCAGCGGGCCGAGAAGATGCCGGGGGCACCGTTGAGGACGTCCACGCAGAGGCCCGAGTCGTCGGCGACCGCGGGCAGCCCGGTGGCCCGCGCCAGGGCGTGCGCCTTCAGCAGGGCGTTCTCCGCGAAGGTGACACCGGTCTCGCGAACGTCCGGGATCTCGGGGTAGGCGTCGGCGCCGACCAGTTCGACGTCCAGGCCGGCGGCGCCGAGAATGGCGCGAAGTTCGGCTACTTTGTGCTGGTTACGGGTGGCGAGGATCAGTCGGGTGGACATGCCCCCACCCTAGCCAACCGTCACCGCCGGTCAGCTGCCGCAGACCTGCGTGAGGTTCCCGGCCGCGTCGCCCAGCGGCTTGAGGTCCGGGACCTCCTTGTCGTTGACGGCCTTCTGGACCTTGTCGACCTGGGTCTGGAGGTCGCTGATGGCCTTGGCGACATCGGTGTCCTTGGAGTTCCTGCCCAGTTGGTCGAGGTCGTTCTTCAGCTTCTGCAGGGCCTGCCCGGCGGCGGCCGCGTCATTGCTTGCGTTGTCGTAGGCGCTGGTCACGTCGGCGAGGTCGCCGGTGATCCGGACCGCGGTGTTGCCGCAGTCGAGGGCCTTCTGGGCGGCGGAGCAACTGACCGCGCTGAGCGGGAGGATGGCGATCAGGCCGGCCACGGCGAGGGTGGCGGGGCGGGCGATGCTCGGGGGCATCCGGTCCTCCTGGGTGCGCGGGTTCCGAAGGGAGGGGACGCGCGCCGAGGGGTGCGCGGTTCCCGCAACGGGGGTGCTGCGGGAACCGTACGGGCTCCGGGCCCGGCCTGTACAGCAGCGACGCCGTACAACCGGCCAGGCACCGGGGCCCGTTGGGCGGCCGGGGAGCGGCTCAGCCCTCCAGCACCTTGCGCTGGATCTCGTCGAGTTCGGCGCAGCCGAGGGTGCCCAGGTCGAGGAGCTGGTCGAGCAGGGCGCGGTCGAAGGGGGCTCCTTCGGCGGTGCCCTGGACCTCGACGAAGCGGCCGTCGGAGGTGCAGACGATGTTCATGTCGGTCTCGGCGCGGACGTCCTCCTCGTACTGGAGGTCGAGCATCGGGACACCGTCGATGATGCCGACGCTGACGGCGCTGACGCCGCCGGTGATGGGCTGGCCCTTGGCGCGGAGGATCTTCTTCTCGCGGGCCCAGGAGACGGCGTCGACGAGGGCGACGTAGGCGCCGGTGATGGCGGCGGTGCGGGTGCCGCCGTCGGCCTGGAGGACGTCGCAGTCGAGGACGATGGTGTTCTCGGCGAGGGCGCGGTGGTCGATGACGGCGCGCAGGGAGCGGCCGATGAGGCGGCTGATCTCGTGGGTGCGCCCGCCGATGCGGCCCTTGACGGCCTCGCGGTCGCCGCGGGTGTTGGTGGCGCGCGGGAGCATGGAGTACTCGGCGGTGACCCAGCCCTCACCGCTGCCCTTGCGCCAGCGGGGGACGCCTTCGGTGACGCTGGCGGTGCACAGCACCTTGGTGTCGCCGTAGGAGATGAGGACGGAGCCTTCGGCGTGCTTGCTCCAGCCCCGTTCGATGGTGATGGGGCGGAGCTGGTCGGGGGTGCGGCCGTCGATGCGTGACATAGGCATCGAGCGTAGTCGCTTCGCACGGGTGCCCCGGGGATGCCTCGGCCCGCCGACCTGGGGTCGGCGGGCCGGGGAGGGCGAGCCCGGTGGGCTCAGCTCACATCATGTCCTCGATGTCGGCCGCGATCGGGTCCGCGTCGGTGCCGATGACGACCTGGATGGCGGTGCCCATCTTGACGACGCCGTGGGCGCCGGCGGCCTTCAGGGCTGCCTCGTCGACGAGGGAGGCGTCCTTGACCTCGGTGCGCAGGCGGGTGATGCAGCCCTCGACCTCTTCGATGTTGTCGATGCCGCCCAGACCGGCGACGATCTTCTCAGCCTTGCTGGCCATCTGATTTCTCCCTCTGTCTCGGCCCGTCGGCTGCTCTGCCGGGTGCCGTCCTGCGCTGTGCGGGGGTACCCCGGCCGAAGACCGGGGAGGATCGCTGTCGGTGCTGATGCGGATTCAGCCGTCGTCGCGCCGCGCGGCAGCGCGACAAGCATCACCCGAGCAGGACCGATCTGCCACGTTAGTCCACTTTTGGCCCATTCCGACGCGCACGGTCTGGATCTTCGTCCGAGGATGACGACCAGTGGGGCTTGCGCCCCGGCGCGCGCGGCCTGCAACCCAAAAGTGGTCTACACCAATATATGGGTACTCCGATGAACGCAGGAAGCGCCCCGGGCGTTCCTGAGCCCCGTCCGAGGGTCCCCCACGGGGCCAGCGATCGGCAACTGCTCTCGGAGGGCCAGGGATGAGTTCGGCAGGCGCCACAGCCCCGCAGACCACGTGGTGGCACACCTTCTACGGCGGACTCCAGAAGATGGGCCGCTCGCTCCAGCTGCCGGTGGCGGTCCTGCCGGCGGCGGGCATCCTCAACCGGCTCGGCCAGGACGACGTCTTCGGCAAGGACGGCCTCGGCTGGGACGACGTGGCCAAGGTCTTCGCGGCGGCGGGCGGCGCCCTGCTGGACTCCTCGCTGGGGCTGCCGCTGCTCTTCTGCATCGGCGTCGCGATCGGCATGGCGAAGAAGGCGGACGGCTCGACGGCGCTGGCCGCCGTGGTCGGCTTCCTCGTCTACTACAAGGTGCTGCACGCCTTCCCGGAGCACTGCAAGCCGCCGACGGTACTGGTCAGCGACCAGTGCGTGGACTACACCTCGGCGCGGGCGGCGGCGGCGACGTACCAGAACCCGGGGGTGCTGGGCGGCATCCTGATCGGCCTGATGACGGCCTGGCTCTGGGTCCGCTTCCACCGCACCAGGCTGGTGGACTGGCTGGGCTTCTTCAACGGCCGCCGCCTGGTGCCGATGATCACCGCCCTGGTCGGCCTGGCCACCGCGTGCGTCGCCCTCTGGGTCTGGCCGCCGATCGGCCGCGGCCTGACCGACCTCAGCCAGGACCTCTCCGATCTGGGCGCGGGCGGCGCCGGCATCTTCGGCCTGGCCAACCGCGCGCTGCTGCTGATCGGCATGCACCAGTTGCTGAACACCTTCGTCTGGTTCCAGTTCGGTGACTTCACCAAGCCCGACGGCAGCATCGTCCACGGCGACATCCCGCGCTTCCTGGCGGGCGACCCCACCGCGGGCCAGTTCACCTCCGGCTTCTTCCCGATCATGATGTTCGCGCTGCCCGCCGCCGCGATGGCCATCGCCCACTGCGCCAAGCCGCACCGCCGCAAGGAGATCTACGGCCTGATGACCTCGGTGGCGCTCACCTCCTTCGTCACCGGCGTCACCGAACCGATCGAGTACTCCTTCGCCTACATCGCCCCGGCGCTGTACGGCGTGCACGCCGTACTGACGGGTGCGTCGATGGCGGTGACCTGGGGCCTCGGGGTGCACGACGGCTTCAGCTTCTCGGCCGGCCTGATCGACTACGTGATCAACTGGAGCCTGGCCACCAAGCCCTGGCTGATCATCCCGATCGGGCTCTGCTTCGCCGCCGTGTACTACGCGCTGTTCCGGTTCATCATCCTGAAATTCGACCTGAAAACCCCCGGACGCGAGGACGACAGCGAGATCGAGGACGTGACCAAGGCATAAACCGAGCGTCACCACGCGCCATCCGAAAAAGGCCTCCGGAGCATCGGCCCGGGGGCCTTCGGCATATCCGAAAAGAGCCGGTTCCGATGGCCACGAAAAGGACGGAGATATCCCTCCCAGGGTGATCCGGGGCCCGCCGGACGCCCGGGGCCCGGAGCCGGACCGGCCGTGGGCGGCCTGCCCCGGGGCCGCCGGAGCGCCCACGGCGGCGGGAGCGGGCCCGGGTGGGGGGAGAGATCACCACCGCCGGCGATACCGCGTTCGGCAATCGGCCACCGCCGCCGCCCCCGGGCGCTACCGCCGGTTTCACCGAGAAGGCGGGACACCTGCGCCGAGACCGATCTCAATGTGTCAGGAAATACCGGGCACCCGGACGGGGGCGGGCGGCGTCCCGCGATCACGCCGACGATCGCCGCCGCTGACCGGCGACGGTCCCGGCCGGCCCGCCGCCGACCGCGGCCGCCACCTCACCCCGCGCCCGGCCCCGCCGTCCGGCCCGCCCCACCGAGTCGGACCCCGACCCGGACCGAGGTCCGCCGGCACCGCCCGGCCCGGCCGACCATTCGTCCACTGTCCGGCCCCGTCCGGGCCTCCGCGCACCACCCGCCGAGCGCCCGGGCCTTTTTGTTGCGCAAATAGCCAAAATCCCAATCACGGCGGGTAATCATGATCGTTGATCCGCAAGTAGGTTTCGATTTCATAGCGCTTCTCACCAGCACCGCTTTCAGGGGTTCCCCCCCTTCTCCACCCGTGCTACAAAACTGGTCTACACCACGTGTGGTGTAGACCAGTTCGCGGTTCGGCCCCCTGTGCACCTACCCCCGACCGACCCGCCCCTGTCGTTAGGAACCCACCCCCATGAGTCAGTCTGCGCAGGCACCGGCGCCCGCCGCGGCTCCGGCCACGCCAAGTCCCACCAAGAAGTTCGGCCAGAACCTGCTTCAGGGTCTGCAGAAGATCGGCCGCAGCCTCCAGCTCCCGGTGGCCGTGCTGCCGGCAGCGGGCATCCTGCTGCGCCTCGGCCAGCCCGATGTCTTCGGCGCGGACGGCCTCGGCTGGGGCAAGGTCGCCAAGGTCTTCGCCACCGCCGGTGACGCCGTGTTCGGCAACCTCCCGCTGCTGTTCTGCGTCGGCGTGGCGATCGGCTTCGCCAAGAAGGCGGACGGTTCCACGGCGCTGGCCGCCCTGGTCGGTTACCTCGTCTACCACAACGTGCTCACCGCCTTCCCGATGGACGGGACGGTCACCGCGGCGCTGCCCGACGGAAAGCCGCAGAACCCCGGCGTCTTCGGCGGCATCGTGGTCGGTCTGCTCAGCGCCATGATCTGGCAGAAGTACCACCGCACCAAGCTCGTGGACTGGCTGGGCTTCTTCAACGGCCGCCGCCTGGTCCCGATCCTGATGGCCTTCGTCGGCACCCTGCTGGGTGTCGTGATGGGTCTCGCCTGGGGCCCGATCGGCACCGGCCTGACCAACGCCAGCGACTGGCTCACCGGCCTCGGCGCCGGCGGCGCCGGGATCTACGGCGTCGCCAACCGCATGCTGATCCCGGTCGGCATGCACCAGTTCCTGAACACCTTCTTCCAGCAGCAGGTCGGCAGCTTCACCGACGCCTCCGGCCAGGTCTGGACCGGCGACATCCCGCGCTTCTTCCACGGTGACCCGAGCGCCGGCCAGTTCATGTCCGGCTTCTTCCCGATCATGATGTTCGGCCTGCCGGCCGCCGCGATGGCCATCGCCCACTGCGCCCGCCCCGAGCGCCGCAAGGCCGTCGTCGGCATGATGATCTCGGTCGCCCTGACCAGCTTCGTCACCGGTGTGACCGAGCCGATCGAGTTCTCCTTCATGTTCATCGCGCCGGTGCTGTACGTCATCCACGCCCTGCTCACCGGTCTGTCGATGGCCGTGACCTGGGCCGTCGGCGTCCACGACGGCTTCGGCTTCTCGGCCGGCCTGATCGACTACCTGCTCAACTGGAACCTCGCGACCGACCCGTGGCTGATCATCCCGATCGGCCTGGTCTTCGCCGCGCTGTACTACTTCCTCTTCCGCTTCGCGATCATCAAGTTCGACATCAAGACCCCCGGTCGCGAGGATGACGACGAGATCGAGGACGTGACCAAGGCCTGACGCCGAGGATCACCCCGCACCACTCACGACCCCGCCCCGCCGCTCGCTCCCCCGAGCGGCGGGGCGGGGTCGTCCCGTCTCCGGCCGTCCCGGATCCTGGCCCGCCCGGCGAGACGGTGGTTGACGAACCGGCAAGATCGCTGGTCAACTGAAGCGGTGAACGCCCCGCGCATTCTGGTCACCCGCAGCCACATCGACTTCGGTCGGGTGTGGTCCGCGGCGTGTTGCGCCTGACCTGACCGTTCCCCCGCCGCCGCCCGGCTGACGACCCCGCCCGGCCCGGCCCCGTTGCTTCCCGCCTCTCGTGTCCGCCCGCTCTGTCCGGGCCACCGCCACGTACCCCCGCGTGCCCGCGCAGGTCCGACCCGTGCCCGCACGCACCCGCACGAGGAAAGTCAAGGCCTCACATGCCCCGCCAGTTGCACCTTTCCGCTGCCCTCGACAGCCCCGGCCACGTCGATGCCGGGCACTTCGCGGCCCTCGCCCGCCTCGCCGAACGGGCCACCCTGGACTTCGCCACCCTCGACGACTCGTACACCCCCGAGCCGCGCCGCCTCGACGCCCTCGCCACCTTCTCCCGGCTGGCACCGGTCACCGGCGGCCTCGGCCTCGTCCCCACCGTCACCACCACCCACACCGAGCCGTTCCACACCTCGGTCTCCGTCAACACGCTGGACTGGGTGAGCGAGGGCCGGGCCGGCTGGCTGGTCGGGGTCTCCGACACGGAGGCGGAGGCCAGGGCCTTCGGCCGGCGCGCCGTCGCCCCGGCCGACGTGCTCTGGGCCGAGGCCGCCGACGCCGCCGAGGTCGCCTCCCGGCTCTGGGACAGCTGGGAGGACGACGCGGAGATCCGCGATGTCGCCACCGGCCGCTTCATCGACCGCGACAAGCTGCACTACATCGACTTCGAGGGCCCGCACTTCTCCGTTCGCGGGCCGTCCATCACCCCGCGCCCGCCGCAGGGCCGCCCGGTCATCGTGGTCCCGGTCGCCGCGGCGGACCTCGCGCCGGACGCCCCGGCCGGCGCCCGCGCCCGGGTCCGCACCGCGGCCCGGTACGCGGACGTGGTCCTGCTGGACGCCCCCGGCCCGGCCGCCCGGCTGACCGCCGCCACCGAACTGCGGCTGCACGCGGGCGAGAGCCTGCGGATCCTCGCCCGGATCGACGCCGCGCTCCCCGACGCGCCCGCGGCCCGCGCGCTGGTCGCAGAGATAGCCGGGAGCGGAGGCGGCGTGGACGGCTTCCATCTGGTGCCCGCCGAACCGGCCCGTGACCTGGCCGCCCTCGCCGACGACGTGGTCCCGGCCCTGCGCGAGCGCGGGCTGTTCCGCACCCGCTACACCGGCCGCACCCTGCGCGACCACCTCGGCCTGATCCGCCCTGCCAGCCGCTACGCCCTCTCCAGCACCGCCGCCCCCGCTGCCGCCGCCCCCGCCGAGGTGACCCGATGACGGACCGACCGCTCAAGCAGATCCACCTCGCCGCGCACTTCCCGGGCGTCAACAACACCACGGTGTGGACCGATCCGGCCTCCCGGAGCCAGATCGAGTTCTCCTCCTTCCGCCATCTCGCCGAAACCGCCGAGCGCGGCCGGTTCGACTTCTTCTTCCTCGCCGAGGGCCTGCGGCTGCGCGAGCTGAAGGGCCGCATCCACGACCTGGACGTGGTCGGGCGCCCCGAGTCGATCACCGTGCTCAACGCGCTGGCCGCCGTCACCACCCACCTCGGGCTGGCCGCCACCGTCAACGCCACCTTCAACGAGCCGTACGAGCTGGCCCGGCGGTTCGCCTCGCTCGACCACCTCTCCGGCGGCCGGGCGGCCTGGAACGTGGTCACCTCCTCGGACGCCTTCACCGGTGAGAACTTCCGCCGCGGCGGCTACCTCGACCGCGCCGACCGCTACTCCCGCGCCGCCGAATTCGTCCAGCTGGTCCGGGAGTTCTGGGACGGCGAGGAGGAAGCGGTGCGGCACCGCGGCCCGCAGTTCGAGGTCGAGGGCCGGCTGTCGCTCCCCCGCCCGCCGCAGGGCCATCCGGTGGTGATCCAGGCCGGGGACTCCGACGAGGGGCGGGAGTTCGCCGCCTCGGCCGCCGACGTCATCTTCAGCCGGCACTCCACCCTCGCCGACGGCCAGGCCTTCCACGCCGACGTCAAGCGGCGGCTGGCCGGGTACGGGCGCAAGCCCGACGAGCTGAAGATCATGCCCGGGGTCACCTACGTCCTGGGCGACACCGACGCCGAGGCCGCCGAGCGCGCCGCCGAGATCCGCCGCGCCCAGGTCGGACCGCAGACGGCGATCGCCTTCCTGGAGCAGGTCTGGGGCATCGACCTGTCCGACCACGACCCGGACGGTCCGCTGCCCGCCGTGGACCCCGACCCGGACAGCACCCTCGTCCAGGGCCGGGTCAGGGCCGGGAACCCACTGGAACTCGCCGCCCGATGGCGTGCGGTGGCCGCCGAGAAGAAACTGACCAGCCGCGAACTGGTGATCGAGCTGACCGGGCGGCAGTCCTTCATCGGCTCGGCCGAGACGGTCGCCGAGCAGCTCAACGGCTATGTGCAGAACGACGCGGCGGACGGCTTCATCCTCGTCCCCCACCTCACCCCCGGCGGCCTGGACGACTTCGTCGACCAGGTGGTGCCGCTGCTCCAGGAGCGCGGGGTGTTCCGCACCGAGTACACCGGGACGACGCTGCGCGACCACCTCGGCCTGCCCGTGCCCGGACGGCGCTGAGCCGAACGCACCCGCACCGCGGCCCGCCTCGGATCCGGGCTCAGATCCCGCCTCAGATCCGGCCGAGGCGGGCCGCGTGCACACCGGCCTGGAAGCGGCTCTCCGCTCCCAGGCCGGCGGTCAGTTCGGCGACCAGCCGGCGCACCGTACGCTCGGACACCTCCAGCTTGCGGGCGATCGCCGCATCGGTACGGCCGGCCGCGAGCAGCCGCAGCACCTCCAGATGACGGTCGGTCATCTCCGTCGCGTCGGAGAGGAGTTCCGGCGGCGTCCAGGCGGCCGACCAGAAGTACTCGAACAGCTCCGCCACCAGTGCGACCAGGGCCGGTTCGCGGACCACCACGGCCGCCTCCGCCACCGGGGCGTCGCCGTCCGGACCGGCGCCCGGCGCGGGCAGGATCGCCAGCCGGGCGTCCACCACGATCAGCCAGAGCGGCAGCGAGTGGGCGGCCCTGATCCTGGCCCCGGCGCCGGTCAGCTCCCGGACGTGCGCGAGCACGGCGGGCCGGCGCAGCGCGGCGGCCGGGTAGATGGTGCGCAGGGCGGTGCCGTGGGCGAGGGCGAGCCGTTCGCGGGCCAGCTTGCCGGCCAGGGCCGGACCCGACAGGTCCTGGCCCGGGCGCAGGGAGAGCGCCTCGGTGCGGGCACCGCGGGCCGCGTCCTCCAGCAGGGCGGCGATCCGGTCGGCCCCGCGGACGAGCTCGAGGGCGGTACCGGCGTGGTGGCGGTGCTGGACCGGCAGGTAGCCGGTGTGCAGGCGGTCGACGGAGTCGCGGGCCCGGCGCAGGGCCGTGACCAGGGCGCCGACCTGCTGGTCGGCGTCGAGGAGCAGTTGGCGGACGGCCGTGTCGACGGAGACCGCCGCATGACCGGCAGCGTGATCGCCGACGCCGTCGGCGCCCTGGCCCGGCCCCCGACCCGCGCCCCGACCTGCCTCCTGGCCCGCGCCCCGACCGCCGGCCGTCGGCTGGAGCAGGCCGAGCGTGAGAAGCTCGCCGGTCGCGGCGGCGAGGCGGCTCTCGTCCCAGCCCAGGCCGAGGGCGACGGCCGGGCGTCCCGGCTCGGCGAGCAGGCGGGCGTAGAGCAGGGTGGCGTCACTGTCGGGGCGGCCGTCGGGGCTCTCCATCAGCGCAGCGTAGTGAGGGGGCGGCGGGTGGGTCCGGGGTTTCCGAGGAGCGAGACGGCCGCCCCTTCCGCTCCCGGTCATGGCCGGTTCCGGCAGCGCCGGGGCGGCTGACCCGCGGTCCGGCGGTGGCCAGGATGGCCCCATGGCTCTTCCCGAAGCTTCGACGATCTGGTTGGACGGCGCACTGGTGCCCTGGCAGGAGGCGCGGGTGCACGTCCTGACGCACGGACTGCACTACGGCACAGGGGTACTGGAGGGCACCAGGGTGTTCGCGACGGCGGACGGCCCGGCGGTGTTCCGGCTGCCCGAGCATCTGCGCCGGCTGGAGCGCAGCGCCCGCATGCTGCGCATGGAACTCCCCTACACCGTGGACGACTTGACCAAGGCAACGATCGAACTGGTGCGCGCCAACGGCCACCGGTCCTGCTATCTGCGGCACTTCGCCTTCCTCGGCTACGGCTCGATGGGGATGGACATGCGCTCCTCCCCCGTCTCGACGTCGATCGCGAGCTGGGAGTGGCAGTCCCAACTCCCCGAAGCGGAGGCGGGGATCAGGGTGAAGACGAGCAGCTGGCGGCGGAACGACCCGAACACGGTGCCGCCCGCCGCGAAGGCGACCGGCCCGTATCTGAACTCGGTGCTGGCCCGCCGGGAGGCGACCGACGCGGGGTACGACGAGGCGCTGCTGCTCGGCCCGGACGGCTCGGTGAGCGAGTGCACCGGGGAGAACGTGTTCGCGGTGCGCGACGGGGTGCTGCGTACCCCACCGACCAGCGCGGGAGCGCTGGAGGGGATCACCCAGGACACGGTGCTGGCGCTGGCCCGGGGCCTGGGGGTGGAGGTGCGGGTGGAACGGCTGCTGCGCTCGGATCTGTACGCGGCGGACGAGGTGTTCGTCTGCGGGACGGCGGCCGGGGTGGTCCCGGTGCGGTCGCTGGACGACCGGGAGCTGCCGGCCGCGCCCGGCCCGCTGACGGCCCGGCTGCGGGCGGCCTACGAGGCGGCGGTCTCGGGCGCCGATCCCCGGTACCGGCACTGGCTGACCCCGGTGGAGTGAACCCGCCCGGAGGCCGGACGGTCTCCGGGTGCGGACTCAGATCTCGTACACCGCGCCGGCCCGGGCGACCTCGACCGGGCCGGCGAAGGCCTCGGCGGCGTCCCGCAGGTTGTGCTCGGCGTCGGTCCACGGCGGGATGTGGGTGAGCACGAGGCGCCGGGCGCGGGCGGCGGTGGCGTGTTCACCGGCCTCACGGCCGTTGAGGTGGACGGCGCGGTAGGTGTCCCGGCCGTCGAGGTAGGCGGCCTCGCAGAGGAAGAGGTCGCTGTCGCGGGCGAGCTCGACGAGTTCGGCGCTCTCCCCGGTGTCGCCGGAGTAGACGAGGGCCCGGCCGTTGTGTTCGAGCCGGAAGGCGAAGGCGTCGACCGGGTGGTTGACCTGCGCGACCCCGATCCGCAGCGGGCCGAGGTCGAAGCCGCCGGGAGTGAGGGTGCGGAAGTCGAAGACCTCCTTCATGCCGGGGTCCTCCGGCATGTCGTAGGCGCGGGCGAGCCGTTCGGCGGTCCCGGCCGGGCCGTAGACCGGCATCGGGTCGGGACAGCCCCCGGCACGGTAGTTGCGCGCGACCCAGTAGGCGCAGAGGTCGATGCAGTGGTCGGCGTGGAGGTGGCTGAGCAGGACAGCGTCCACCTCGTAGAGGTCGGCGTACTTCTGCAGGGCGCCGAGCGCGCCGTTGCCGAGGTCGAGCACCACCCGGTAGCCGTCGGCCTCGACGAGGTAGCTGGAGCACGGCGAGTCGGCGGACGGGAAGCTCCCCGAGCACCCCACCACGGTCAGTTTCATCCGAGCCCCTCCGCCCCGACACGTCCTGGCTGCTGCTGGTCAATGGCAGTACGGGCCGGTGAACCGGCCGGTAGCACTGCGTTCGCGTGTCGAGAGTAAGGGGGGAGCGGCACTTTGCCCCCGTCTCCGTGCCGCGCTGTGGCTGGAATCACCAGAACGCCTGGGCCGGGGGCGGCGTCTCCGGTTCAGCGGTGGCCGGGGCGCCTGCGGGCCCAGGTCCTGATCGTGGCGGGGTACCAGCGGGGGTGGCCGCTGCCGTCGACGACGTCGGGGGCGGGCAGCAGGCCGTGCCTGCGGTAGTTGCGGACGGTCTCCGGCTGGACCTTGATGTGGCGGGCGATCTCGGTGTAGGTCCACAGGTCGGTGCTGTGCCTCACGGGGTCACTCCGTTTGCGTCGGGAAACGTTCGTGAGCAGCCTTTCCGGGGGCTGGGGGCATCCTCGCCCAAGATCGGACTCTGTGGTCATTCCGTGACGAACCGGAAGCAGAGTCCGGACAAATACCCGGCCGCGGCGACGGTCACAGTGGTGCGGGGAGCCGCGTGCCCGGTACGGTCGGCCGCATGACTGGCATCTGGGTGGTCCTGGCGGTGGCGGCGGTCGCGGCCCTGGCCTTCGTCGTGCCGGCGCTGGTCCGGCGGGCCCGGCAGGCGCCCGCACCGGCCGCGCCACGGCCGGCGAAGGGCCGTCCCGGACCGGCGCCGCAGGAGATCTGGTGGGCCGAGGTCCCGTTCGAGGACGGCCCGGGGTCGAAGGACCGCCCCTGTCTGGTGCTGCGGGTGAACGGCCGGGTCGCGACCGTCGCGAAGATCACCAGCAAGCACCACGCCGACCGCCCCGGGGTGCTGCCGCTGCCGCCCGGCACGGTGGCCGACCGGCAGGGCCGGAGCAGCTGGCTGGAGACCGACGAGCTGCGCGAGGTGCCGCTCTCGGCCTTCCGCCGCCGGGCCGGTGCGGTGGACGGGCAGACCTGGGCCCGGGCCCGGCACGCGGCCGGGGTCTAGCGGTCGGGCCGTCCGGCCCGTCCGGCGGGAAGGGCCCTACGCCCAGAGCTGGCCCTGAAGGGCCTCGACCGCGTCCTCGGTGGTCTCGGCGGTGTAGATGCCGGTGGAGAGGTACTTCCAGCCACCGTCGGCGACCACGAAGACGATGTCGGCGCGGCGGCCGGCCGCGGCGGCCTTGCGGCCGGCGCCGATGGCGGCGTGCAGGATGGCGCCGGTGGAGACGCCGGCGAAGATGCCCTCCTGCTGGAGGAGCTCGCGGGTGCGGCGGACGGCGTCGGCGGAGCCGACCGAGAAGCGGGTGGTGAGCACCTCGGCGTCGTACAGCTCGGGGACGAAGCCCTCGTCGAGGTTGCGCAGACCGTAGACCAGGTCGTCGTAGCGGGGCTCGGCGGCGACGATCTGCACGCCGGGGACCTTCTCGCGCAGGAACCGGCCGACGCCCATCAGGGTGCCGGTGGTGCCGAGGCCGGCCACGAAGTGGGTGACGGTGGGCAGGTCGGCGAGGATCTCGGGCCCGGTGGTGGCGTAGTGGGCACCGGCGTTGTCCGGGTTGCCGTACTGGTAGAGCATCACCCAGTCGGGGTGCTCGGCGGCGATCTCCTTGGCGATCCGCACCGCGGTGTTGGAGCCGCCGGCGGCCGGGGAGGCGATGATCTCGGCGCCCCACATGCGGAGCAGCTCGCGCCGTTCCTCACTGGTGTTCTCGGGCATCACACAGACCATCCGGTAGCCCTTGAGCTTGGCGGCCATGGCGAGCGAGATGCCGGTGTTGCCGCTGGTGGGCTCCAGGATGGTGCAGCCGGGGGTGAGCCGGCCGGCGGCCTCGGCGCGCTCGATCATGTGCAGCGCCGGGCGGTCCTTGATGGACCCGGTGGGGTTGCGGTCCTCCAGCTTGGCCCAGAGGCTCACCAGGCCGTCGGCGTTGCCGGGGAGCGCGGCGGAGAGTCGGGGCAGGCGGACCAGCGGGGTGTTGCCGACGGCTTCGAGCGGGCTGTCGTAACGCAAGGGGGCCTCCGGCAACGGCGGTGAGGGTCGGGTGCGGCGGCTCTCCCGCCCGCGCCGCCCGGTGGGCGATCGGGCGGGAGAGCGGGAGATCAGCGGGCGCCGCCGGCCACGGCGGGCAGGATGGTGACGCTGTCACCGTCGGCGAGGGCGGTGGAGATGCCCTCCAGGAAGCGGACGTCCTCGTCGTTGAGGTAGACGTTGACGAAGCGGCGCAGCTCGCCGCCGTCCAGCAGGCGGGCGGCGATGCCCGGGTGGCGGGCGTCGAGGTCGTGGAAGAGTTCCCCGAGGTTGCTACCGGTGCCCTCGACGGCCTTGGCGCCGTCGGTGTAGGTGCGGAGGATGGTCGGGATGCGGACCTCGATGGCCATGGGTGCGCTCCTGTGCGAGTGGTGGGGTGGTGGGCCGCAGCGGACGCGGCAGGGCGGGGTGGGCCCGGGGCCTGGGGCCGACGGCGGGCCTGGACGGGCGGCTCAGCGCGAGCGCGCCGGCGTGCCGGGACAGATCGCACTGGCGAGCCGGCACAGGTCGACGTGCAGGCGCGCCACAAGGCGGATGCCCGGGGCCTGGTTGCTCACATCGACGGAACGCATGGACTCATCGTATAGATTCCCGGGCCCGCTCCGACATGCCCGTCTCGGGATCCGGATGTTTCCGTTTCTGCTGCTGAGACAGCACGGCCCGCCGACCGCTTCGCGGACAGTCGGCGGGCCCCGCCCAGGTGGGTGCTGGTCAGGCCGGGTAGGCCTCGACTACCTGGACGTCTTCCTCTGTGATCGCGCCGTCCACGATGCGGAACGAGCGGAACTGGTACGGGTCGTCCGCGCCGTTGCCCTCGGCGGTGGAGACCAGGACGTAGTGGGCGAACGGCTCGGAGGCGTAGCTCACGTCGGTGCGCGACGGGTAGGCCTCGGTGGCCGTGTGCGAGTGGTAGACGATCGCGGGCTCCTCGTCCCGGTCGTCCATCTCGCGGTAGAGCTTGAGCAGGTCACCCGAGTCGAACTCGTAGAAGGTGGGCGACCGGGCGGCGTTGAGCATCGGGATGAACCGCTCCGGCCGTCCGCTGCCGGCCGGTCCGGCGACCACGCCGCAGGCCTCGTCCGGATGGTCGGCGCGGGCGTGGGCGACGATCGCGTCGCGCAGTTCTCGGGTGATGGTCAGCATGCGGCCAGGATAGCCACGCCCCGGCCGGTGTCCGCCGGGGCGTCCACGGCCCGGCTCAGCCGCTGTCGCCGACGTGCAGGTGGTCATGGGCGGTGCCGTGGACGGCTTGCGGGCGGGTGCGCTTGAGCACCTGGTAGCCGACGACCAGGAGCACGGCCCAGACCGGGAAGACGTAGAGCGAGATCCGGCTGATCGGGTCGAAGGCGATCAGCACGACGACCAGGGCGAGGAAGGCGAGAGCGGCCCAGCTGCTCCAGACACCGCCGGGCGCCTTGAAGCTGGGCGGTGGCAGGTGACCGTTCCGCCAGGCCCGGCGGTAGCGGATCTGGCAGATCAGGATCATCGCCCAGGTCCAGAGCCCGCAGACGGTGGCGACCGAGGTGATGTACTCGAACGCCTTGGCCGGCACCAGGTAGTTGAGCACCACGCCGACGCCCATCAGCAGCGAGGAGACGGTGATCGCGACGGCGGGGGTGCGGCGCGCGTTGAGGCCGGTGAGCCGGCCGGGGGCCTGGCCGCGCAGGGCGAGGTCGCGCAGCATGCGGCCGGTGGAATACATGCCGGAGTTGCAGGAGGAGAGCGCGGCGGTGAGCACCACGAAGTTGATGATGCCGGCCGCGGCCGGGATGCCTATCTTGCCGAAAGCGGCGACGAACGGGCTGACGCCGGGCTGGAATTCGGTCCACGGCACCAGCGCGAGGATGATCGTCAGGGCGCCGATGTAGAACAGCACGATGCGCCAGGGCAGGGTGTTGATGGCCCGCGGCAGGGTCTTCTGCGGGTTCTCGCTCTCCCCGGCGGTGACGCCCACGAGTTCGACGCCGAGGTAGGCGAACATCACGATCTGCAACGTCATCACGGTGGCGCCGATGCCCTTGGGGAAGAAGCCGCCGTTGTCCCAGAGGTGGGTGATCGACGCGGTGTCACCGGCTTTGCTGAAGCCCAGGGTGAGCACGCCGATGCCGATCAGGATCATGCCGATGATGGCCGTCACCTTGACCATGGAGAACCAGAACTCGATCTCGCCGAACAGCTTCACCGAGATCAGGTTGGCCGCGTACAGGATGACCAGGAAGGTCAACGCGCTGATCCACTGCGGGATGTCGGGCGCCCAGAACCGTATGTAGACGGCGGCGGCGGTGGTTTCCGCCATGCCCGTGACCACCCAGAAGAGCCAGTACGTCCAGCCGGTCACATAACCCGCGAAGGGGCCGAGGAACTCCCGCGCGTACTCCGCGAAGCTGCCCGACACCGGGCGGTAGGTGAGCAGTTCGCCGAGGGCCCGCATGATCACGAAGATCACCACGCCGGCGACGGCGTAGGACAGGATCAGGCTCGGCCCCGACCTGGAGATCGCCGTGCCCGCACCGAGGAAGAGGCCGGTGCCGATGGCGCCACCGATGGCGATCATCTGGATCTGGCGACTGCCCAGCCCCCGCTGGTAACCCTCCTCGTCCGGCTTGGCGTCGACGACTTCGTCGTAGAGCTGTTCGGCCATGGTTCACCGTCCTGGGTGGGTCTCGTGGGGAGGAGGAAGTCGTACCACGCAGGCTCCGAATAGCGGTGTTCATCTGAGCGACATTTGAGCATGACCTGGTAGGTTTTCGCCCGTTTTAGACAGAAATGCCCCGACCATCGGTCCATCATGTGGACAGATGGTCGGGGCGGCCCGGCGGCGGGAGAATCAGTCCGCGATCGCCTCCAGCAGCGACTCCTGGAGTGCGCCCAGCCAGAGGTAGGCCATCACCAGCGGCTTGCGCTCGTCGGTGTCCGGCAGGTCGTACAGCCCCTGCTCGTCCTCCTCGGTGACCTCCAGCCGCACGCCCAGCGTCAGCCGCAGGTCGTTGAGCGCGCCCAGCCAGCGCAGACCGTCGGCGGCGGCCAGCTTGAGCACCCCGCCCTCGCCGCCCAGCCCGTCCAGGGCCCGGACCACGTGCAGCGCGTCCTCGCGCTTGCGGGCGCGCAGGTCCAGCTCGGTGTAGCGGCGGAACTCGGCGGAGGCCACCTTGTCCTCGGCCTCCTCGGGCCGCTCCGGATCGCCGTACGCGTCCGGGAAGAGCCTGGCCAGCGCCGGATCGGCGGGCGCCTCGGTGGGCCCCTCGGCGAACAGCGCGGCCAGCGGGTCGCCGCCGCCCTCCGCCGCCGGGCCGGGGCCGATCAGCTCCAGCATCTGCACCTCCAGGGAGCGCAGGATGGAGGCCTCCAGCTCGTCCAGCGCGATCGCCGCGCTCCCGCCGCCGGCACTCTCGAACAACCCAGCCATCTGTATCGGTCAGCCCGTCTCGTCGATTCGGTGGTGTGCGGAGCCCGCGCCGGCGGGTCAGTCGTGCTGCAGGGTGGCCCAGAGGCCGTACCCGTGCATCGCCTGGACGTCGCGCTCCATCTCCTCGCGGGAGCCGCTGGAGACCACTGCCCGGCCCTTGCTGTGCACCTCCATCATCAGCTTCCTCGCCTTGTCCTTCGGGTAGCCGAAGTAGGCCTGGAAGACGTGCTGGACGTAGCTCATCAGGTTGACCGGATCGTTGTGCACGATGGTCACCCAGGGCGTGTCCGGCTCCACCACCGGCAGGCCTTCGACCTCCGGGCGCTCGATCTCCGCGGGCGCGACACTCACCGCTGGGTCCTCCCTCGCTGTGCTCTCTCCCACATGCCCTTCCAGCCCCCATGCTGCCATCCGGGGGACCCGCGGGCGATTCCGCCCCAGGTACCGCGATCGAGAAATCGTCACTCTGACGCTAAGTGGTAGTAGCATCATCCACATGGACGCCACTTCCGTGCGCGCGGCCGGCTCGACCGCGCTGTTCACCGATCGTTATGAGCTCACCATGCTGCAGGCAGCCCTGCGCAGCGGGGCCGCGCACCGCCGCTCCGTCTTCGAGGTGTTCACCCGCCGGCTCCCGAACGGCCGGCGCTACGGCGTGATGGCCGGCACCGGCCGGGTGCTGGACGCCGTCGAGGACTTCCGTTTCACCGCCGCACAGCTCGACTGGCTGGCCGGCCAGGGCGTGGCCGACGAGGACACCCTGCGCTACCTGGCCGACTACCGGTTCACCGGTGACATCCACGGCTACCCGGAGGGCGAGGTCTACTTCCCCGGATCGCCGCTGCTCACCGTCGAGGGCACCTTCGCCGAGGCGGTGATCCTGGAGACGGTGATCCTCTCCATCCTCAACCACGACTCGGCGATCGCCGCCGCCGCCTCCCGGATGACCGCCGCCGCCGGCGGGCGCCCCTGCATCGAGATGGGTGCCCGGCGCGCCCACGAGCACGCCGCCGTCGCGGCCGCCCGGGCCGCCTACGTGGCCGGCTTCGGCGCCACCTCCGACCTGGAGGCCGGCTTCACCTACGGCATCCCGACCACCGGCACCGCCGCACACGCCTTCACCCTGGTGCACGACAGCGAGCGCGACGCGTTCCGGGCGCAGATCGCCTCCATGGGCAAGGGCACCACCCTGCTGGTCGACACCTTCGACCTGCGCGAGGCGGTGCGCACCGCCGTCGAGGTGGCCGGACCGGAGCTGGGCGCGGTCCGGATCGACTCCGGCGACCTCACCCTGCTGGCCCACCGGGTCCGCCGCCAGCTGGACGAGCTCGGCGCCGAGCGGACGAAGATCATCGTCACCTCGGACCTGGACGAGTACGCGATCGCCGCGCTGGCCGCCGCACCCGTGGACGGCTACGGCGTCGGCACCAGCCTGGTCACCGGCAGCGGCCACCCGACCTGCGCGATGGTCTACAAGCTGGTCGCCCGGGCCACGTCGGCGGACGGGCCGCTGGCCCCGGTGGCCAAGCGCGCGGCCGGCGGCAAGACCAGCATCGGCGGCCGCAAGTGGGCGGCGCGCCGGCCCGACGGGGAGGGCGTCGCCGAGGCCGAGGTGGTCGGCACCGGGCCCGTCCCGGCCGGGCTGGAGCCGCACCTGATGCAGGTGCCGCTGGTCCGGGCGGGCGAGGTGGTCGGCCGGGAACCCCTGAGCGCGGCCCGCGAGCGGCACGTCCGGGCCCGGGCGGCGCTGCCGCTGTCGGCCACCCAGCTGTCCAAGGGCGATCCGGTGCTGCCCACCGAACTGATCGTCTGAACGTTCGAACGCAGGTCTCGCGCGGAGGCGGCGGGCCCGGGCCTTCCGCCTCCGCGCGCCACTCCCTAGAGTCAGCCGTAGAGTTCCCGCGGAGCTCCCGAGGACCTCCCGAGGGCTCCCACCGCCGGGGCGCAGACCCCCCACAACCGAGGATGCGAGCCATGCACCGGGCACTGATCGTCGTCGACGTGCAGAACGACTTCTGCGAGGGCGGCAGCCTGGCCGTCTCCGGCGGGGCCGAGGTGGCCGCCGCGATCACCGACCTGATCGCCGAGTCCTCCCCCGGGTACCAGCACATCCTCGCCACCCGCGACAACCACATCGACCCGGGCGACCACTTCTCCGACCGGCCGGACTACATCAACAGCTGGCCGGTGCACTGCGTGGCGGGCACCGAGGGTGTGGGCTTCCACCCCAACTTCGCGCCCTCCGTCACCTCGGGCGCCATCGAGGCGGTCTTCGACAAGGGCGCCTACGCGGCGGCGTACAGCGGGTTCGAGGGGATCGACGAGAACAACCGCGGACCGGTGGAGTGGCTGCGCGAGCGGCAGGTCACCGAGGTGGACGTGGTCGGCCTCGCCACCGACCACTGCGTCAAGGCCACCGCGCTGGACGCGGCCAGGGCGGGCTTCACCACCCGCGTCCTGCTGGACCTGACGGCGGGCGTCATGCCGGCGACCGTCTCCGCCGCGCTGGAGGAGCTGCGGGCCGCCGGGGTCGAGCTGGTCGGCTCCCCGGTGGTGCGGAGCTGAGCCCCTGCTCCGCAGACCGCTCGGCACGCGGTTCGGCACGCGGTTCAGAACTCGGTGACCATCAGCTCCACCACGTCGGTACCACCCCGCAACAACGCCTCGCGCAGCTCCGCGCCGACCGCGTCCGGGTCGGCGGCCAGCCGCGCGCCGGAGAGGTGGACCACCCGGACCCCGAGGTACTCCATCCGCTGCTGGCCGCCGCGCACCCAGGCGGTCTCCCCCTCGCTGACACAGCGCAGCTCCGAGTCGACCTCCACCGCCACGCCCGCCTGCGGCCAGTAGAGGTCCGGAACGGCGATGTAGGTGCCGCCGCGCATCCGCAGTTCGGGGCCGGCCAGCGGGGCGGGCAGCAGCCACGCGTCCACCACCTCGCCGACCCGGTCCAGCGCCACATCCCGCTCGGCGGCCAGCAGTTCGTCCAGTGCGGCCCGCACGGCCGGGTCGGCGATCAGCCCGGACTCGGTCAGCTCGGCGACCAACTCCCCCGCCGTGCAGCGGACGTCCGGCCGGTGCACGGCCTCGCGCAGGACCTCGCGGACCAGCCGCGGGCCGGCCGCGACGCCCGGCGCGGCCCCGTCCGCCGTCCACGCGCACAGCGCGTCGGCGACCGCCCGGGCGACCGGCGCACACGCCAGGCCCTGTACGGACCGGGCCACCAACTCCCGCTCGGTGCGCCGGATCCGCACCTCACCGGCGTCCTTCAGCCGGCGCTGCCGGGGCACCAGGACGTCCACCCCGGTGACGGCGGTCAGCCGCGGCGCGGCCGCGAAGCCGTACAGCGCGAGCGCGGCCGTACCGGTGATCACCGCGCCCTCGCGGCGGCCCTCCTCCCGGCCGTTCTGCGCGGCGTACAGCAGGGCGGCCCACATCCGCTGCTCCGGCGTCGGCCCTTCGTCCTGCAACAGGTAGACGCGGGGCAGCAGCCGCCGCCACGGGCCACCACGGCGGCAGTGCTCACTGACGACCCGGGCCGGCACGCCGCGGGCGCGCAACTGGCTGGCGGTGACAACATTCTGCTGACGCTTCGCCAGCTCCTCCAGGGAAGGCGGCGGCGAGGGAATCCGGTAGCTCATGCCGACACCATCCCCAACAGCACCGACCGGCCATCAGGCGCCTGACGCACTGTTACCCAACCGTCGCGAAACCGGGATCAGCCCGCACTAAAGTCCCCATACCCTCACCCATTCGGAGCAATGGTCGGCCTTATGGTTGTCATCACCGATCGAAGCCGATCGCCGACCAGGGCGTTTGACCGTGGGTGACCAAGGGCATACGCCGAAGCCCCTCCGGGAGTCACTCCCGCCCTCCGGATTGCCTACCCTTACTTCATGTCACGTGACGAGACCGCCGGCCTCCGCGCGGCCCAACTCCGCCTCGGCCGCCTGCCCGGATACGTCCGCCGGCCGGACCCGGCCCGCCGGAGCGGCGAACAGGGCCATACGTACAAGAAAGGCTGGGAGGTCCGCTTCACCGCCCGCAGCGAGGCGGAGATAGCCGAGATTCGCGACCTCGTGGTCGCCGCCGGGTTCGCCCCGGCCAGACCCTTCTTCAAGGGCCACCAGCTGATCCAGCCGGTGTACGGGATGGCCGCCGTCCAGGCCTATCTGGCCGCGAGACAGGCGGCCGAGGAACACGCCGCGCGCAGCGCCGTCGGCCGCGACCGGCGGGGCACCGGGGCCGACCTCGCGAGACTCACCGTGCACGGCGGGGACGAGGCCGACACCGCGAGACTCGCGAGCGCCGCCGGCGCCGCGGCCGCCGCAGCGGCGCAACTGGCCCGCCGGCGAGCCCTCGAATCGTTCCCCGCCCAGGTCGAGCGGCGCACCGCGGCGGACGACCGGATCACCCCGGCGGAGACCGGACGCCAGAACTGACGAGCGATCACACCCACGGCCGCGCTTCGCGATTCGGCCTCAGGCCGCCGGAGCGTGGTCGATGTGCACGGTGGCGGCCAGCAGGCGCGGGACCGCCCGGACCAGCGCCTGCTCCGCCGCCTCGGCCACCCGGTGCGCCGCCACCACCGAGAGCGTGCCGTCCACCACCACGTCCGCCTCGGCCCGCAGCGTGTGCCCGATCCAGCGCATTCGGAGCGCGCCCACCCCGCGCACGCCCTCCACCTCGCGCAACGCGCCCTCTGCGGCGTCCACCAGAGCCGGATCCACCCCGTCCATCAGCCTGCGGCCGACCTCGCGCACCGAACCCCGCAGCACCCACAGGATCGCCACCGTGATCAGCAGGCCGACCAGCGGGTCCGCCCAGGGCAGGCCGAGTCCGGCGCCGACCGCGCCGGCCAGCACCGCCAGCGAGGTCAGGCCGTCGGTACGGGCGTGCACACCGTCCGCCACCAGGGCCGCCGAGCCGATCCGCCGGCCGGTCCTGATCCGGTAGCGGGCCACCCACTCGTTGCCGACACAGCCGGCCACCGCCGCGCCGGCCACCGCCCAGAGGTGGCCCACCGGCCGGGGGTCCAGCAGGCGGTCCACCGCGGCCAGCCCGGCGAACCCGGCCGAGGCGGCGACCGCGAGCACGATCGCGACACCCGCCAGATCCTCGGCCCGCCCGTAGCCGTAGGTGTAGCGGCGGTTCGCCGCCCGGCGGCCGAGCAGGAAGGCCACCGCCAGCGGGACCGCCGTCAGCGCGTCCGCCAGGTTGTGCACGGTGTCGCCGAGCAGCGCCACCGAGCCGGAGAACAGCACCACGGCGGCCTGGACCAGCGCGGTGGCGCCGAGCACCAGGAGGGAGATCCAGAGCGTGCGCAGACCGTCCGCGGAGGCCTCCAGGGCGGCGTCCACCCGGTCCGCCGCGTCGTGCGAGTGCGGACGCAGCAGATGGCCGAGACGGTGGCGCGGGGAACCGTGCGCACGGGTTCGCCCGTGATCGCCGCGGCCGGAGCGGCGAGCTTGCACCTGATGGGCGTCAGCATGATCATCGGCATCACCACCGTGCGGGTGGTCGTGTGAATGGTTGTGCGGGCGCGGCTTCGCGCCGTGGTCGTGGACGTGAGCCTCCATACGGCCTACGGTGGCACATCAACTGCCTTGCAGCTATTGCCGTCCTACACCTCCTGACCAGGTGCGACGCGCTCGCACCTGCACCCGTGGCGCTACTGCGCACCACGCCACGACCGCTCCCTCGCCAACCCTCCGTCCGCCCCGCCCCGCCGGCCGCCACCGGAACCGGCCGGGCGACGGCGCACGCCGGGCGCTCCGGCCGATTGGTAACCCAGCGCACCGAGCGCCTACCGTAGAGTGAGCACAGATGATCGACCGTCAGAAATCCATCTCCCTTGCCGAGAAGTCGAGATGACAATTCGTCATGACAGCACCGCCGAACCCCCTCCGGGGCCCGGCGAACCACCCGACATGCCGTTGGAGTTCACGGCTTTCTGTGAGCTGCACCGGCCTCGGTACCTCAGCTACGCCCGGGTCTGGCTGCCGGAACAGGCCGAGGCGGCCGGCGCGGTCCAACAGGCGTTCGCCGAAATCGCGATCCGCTGGCGCGAGTTGCTGGGCAGCTCCAACCCGACCGCGCACGCCTGGCAGATCCTGCGCGGCATCGTCACCGATCACACCCGGCTGTCCCGGCCGCCGGAACCGGTCCGCCACCCCGTCGACGACGACCTGGCGATCCTGCACTACGTCGTCGGTCTCGCCGCGCCCGAGATCGCCGACGTCATCGGCACCGACACCGCCAGCGTGGCCGGCCGGCTCCGCCGGACCATGCTGCGCGAGGCCTCCGACTGGTGACCCCGGCACGGGCCCAGGCCCCGGCCGGAGGCCTGCCCACCGGCTGAACTCCCCTACACCACCCGCCGCCCGGCGGCCCGGGCCCGCTCGCCCGTGACGTCGTACAGGTGGTGGACCGGGTCATGGATCAGGTAGCGGGAGAACGACTCCACCGTGAAACGCGCGCCGTCGCTGCGGCCCCCCATACGCTGCCACTGCCCGTCCGCGACCTCCTCGAAGGCGGCCGCCAGCGTCTGCGCGGCAGCTGCCAGCCCGTCGGCCACGTCCTGCGGACGCTGCTCCCCGTAGCGGTCGGCGACGGCCGTCTCGTCCTGGTCCCAGTTCGGGAAGATCGGGTTCTCGTGGTCGAGCATGAGGTTCAGACGGACGTGGAACAGCCGGAAGACGTCCCGGACGTGGCAGGCGTACTCCAGGTCCGACCAGATCTCCGGACTGCGGCGGCGGCGCAGCGCGTCCTCCTCGCCGGCCAGCACGGCCAGCCAGGCGTCCGCATTGGCCCGGATCATCCCGGCGACCTCCTCCCGGGCCACGGACCGGGCGTCCAGGCCGCAGTCCGGGCAGGGGCGCTCCAGGACCCAGGTCCAGTCCTTGGTGTCCGGGACGACGGCGGCGGGGTTCTCGGCGGTGGTCATGCATCCAGGATGACGGCGGGCCGGCGCCCCGGCCAGCGGCCTTACCGCCAGCGGCCGCCGAAATACTGCCAGCCCGCCGCCGGGCCGCACCGACCGCCCGCAGGCCGGAAACCCCTGGTCAAACCGGGGCGCTCCGGTCCATGCTGGACACCATGCTCATCCGCGAAGCCACCCCCGACGACTGGCCGGCCATCTGGCACTTCCTGCGTGAGATCGTCGCCGCCGGCGAGACGTACTGCTGGGACCGCGACACCGGCGAGGAACGGGCCCGCGCCCTCTGGTGCAGGCACGCCCCCGGCCGCACCTTCGTCGCCGTCGACGAGGACGGCACCGTCCTGGGCACCGCCGAGAGCCACCCCAACCAGGCCGGCCCAGGCTCCCACGTCGCCAACGCGGGCTTCATGGTCGACCCCCGCCACTCCGGGCGCGGAGTCGCCCGCGCCCTCTGCGCCCACGTCCTCGACCAGGCCCGCGCCGACGGCTACCGCGCCATGCAGTTCAACGCCGTCGTCGAGACCAACCACCGCGCCGTCGCGCTCTGGCAGTCCTTCGGCTTCGAGATCCTCACCACCGTCCCCGAGGCCTTCCACCACCCCGACAAGGGCGACATCGGCCTGCACGTGATGTACCGGAAGCTCTGACCCCCTCCCCGACCGCCGCCTCCCGCGTCACGCCTTCGAGCGAATCCGCCGACACCGCGTTCACCCGGAGGGTTACTCCTACGGAGGACACGCCGCACGGCCCGCTCACTGATACGGATTCCCCGACGGCGGCACCGGAGGCGTCGGGGGCGGTACGGGCGCCGTCGGCCCGGCATACGGGTACCCGCCGTACCCCGGCACCACGACCGCCCGCCTCCGGCGCCGCGCCCGCACCGCCACCGCCCCGGCCACACCCGCGACCACCAGCGCCAACAGGCCGCCCGCGCCGACCAACGTGTACGTGATCCCCGGGTTCCCGCCCGCCCCCGCCACCGGCGCGGCCATCGGCGGCTCGGTCACGTCCTCGGAGGGCTCCCCACCGGGAACGGCCGTCGTCGCCCCCGGCGGAGTCCCCTGGGACTCCGCCCGCCCCAGCAACGGGTTCTCCTTCGGCCCGCCGTCCACCGCCGGATTGGCCTCCAGCGCCTTCGCCGGAGAGACCACCCCGTACCCGTACCGGTCATTCGGCACCGCCGAACCGTCGCCGGGCGGAGTCGCGCTCTTGATCATCCGGTTGATGACCTGCCCGGCCGAGAGACCGGGGTACTTCGACCGAATGAGCGCGGCCGTCGCGGAGACGTAGGCGGTGGCGTCCGAGGTGCCATTACCGATTCCGTAGCTCGATGTCGACTTGGCCGTGGCCTGATAGACCTCGGCACCGGGGGCCGCGAGCGTGGTCTCAGGACCTGGCGTAGACCGTTCCCATACACGTCCCTGGGAATCAACGGCCGCGACTGCCACCACTCCTGGGAATGCCGCCGGATAGTCGACATGCGTAAGCTGCCCGCCGCTGTTCCCCGCGGCCCCGACCAGAACAACGTCCTTGGACACCGCGTAGTCGACCGCCGCACGTGCCTGGGAATCAAACCGCGATGTCCCACCGACGGACAGGTTGATGACCTTGGCCCCGTGATCGACCGCAAATCGAATGGCCAGCGCGAGATCGTTCTGCTGGAGGTCCGGTGATTCACCGTTCGATCTCATTTTGACGGGCAGGATCTTCGCCTTCGGCGCCAGGCCCATGACCCCCGCTTCTGAGCCATGTCCGTGTCCCGCTATCAGACTCGCCATCGCGGTGCCGTGGCCGTCACCGTCGACCCGGCCATCCGTCTTCGCCCCGGAGAAGTCAGCGCCGGGCAGCACTTGGCCCGCGAGATCCTGGTGGTCCTGATGGACGCCGCTGTCCACAAGTCCGACGACGACGCCCTCTCCCTGGCTGACGGGCCAGACCTTGCTCTCGGCTTCGAGGAACGCCAGAGGCCACTGCTTGTCACGGATCTGGTCTGCCAAAGCCGGTGCGGCAGCGGTTCCCCACAGCAGGGCCCCAGCGGCAAGAACAGCTGCACCGCGTGCCAGTCGGCTGCTCGTCAAGCCTGGTCACCCCACTCAGCGAGGCCTCCCGCAGATCACGGGTCTGCGGGACGACCGGTCGGATCGGCCTGTCCTCCTTCGGACAGAAGTCATTCCACCACGTTCGGATTGGTCGGCTTGTCCGACGCCCACGTCTCCTCGTCCTCCACGAGGTAGTCAGGGCGCTTGCCGTCCTTCCCGTTGTCCTTCTTACGCCGCTGTGCGTCGCCGAACGGCATACCCGGAGCAAGCCCACCCCCCGTTCCGGCGCCGAGCTCCCCCCTGACTCGGTTCCGGGCGCCCAGGCCGGAACCGCCTTCGGTGAACGCCTGTTTCCCGCCCGACCCAACACTCGGGCGACCGCCCTCTCCGATGACGCCTCCGGTCCGCCCTGCCGGTCCGCTGCCGTCCCTGAGCCGCGGGGCACCACGACCGCCGGCTCCGTAGCCACCCTCGTAGACCTCTCCGGCACCAAAGGCCTGACCGCCGCGCACTGCGGACCTACCGGGGAGGTTCTCCCGACCGGGCGGCTCCCCGCCAGGCGCACCGGCCTTGTTCTGTCCCCCGGGCCCACTGGGGATACCACCGGGGATACCGACAACCGTCCCCCCTGCACTGCCGAAGGTCCCGCCCCCGGGACCACCACCCGTAGATCCACCTGCGGGGCCAGCAGGGTTCGAGAAGCCGTTTCCAGAGATCTGGGTGCCCGAAGCAGGAAGACCGCTGCCGGACCTACCGGGGATGCTCGCGTTCGTACCGTCAATGCCCACACCGGGGCCGATATTGGTCGTGCCCGGAGACTTCGGCAGTGTGCGCGCCGCACCACCCTTGATCCCGGAGTCGGTCGGCGCGGCCGCTGCCGACGCGGCGGGGCGCTTCGCCGCAAGTTGGTCCGGAGGCTTCCGCCTCTGCGGTGCCGGGCTGTTCGTCACCGAAGAGGGCGTTCCGGTACTGCCCATGGCGGTTCCGGCAATCATCGCACCGACCGCCGCCGAGCCGGTGGGGTCGTCCTGCGAGACCGGATCACGGTTGTCCCCGCGCTTTCCGGGCGGAGGCGGCGGAGGCGGCGGCTTCAGCATCGGTGTCGCCACGCGGTAGTGCATGGCGAGGGTCTGCATGACCGCGACGGCTTCGGCCTTCTTCTGCTCGACGACCGCGGTCTTGGTGTCCTCGTCGTCGCCGCCGAAGAGGGAGGAGACGGTGTCGCCGACGCCGTCCTTGAACTGGTCCCAGCCGCTGGGTTCTTCGGGCATGTCACGCTTGGCCTTGGCGATGGCCTCGGACATGGCCTTGAGGGTGATGGCGGCGTCGTTGGCGTAGGCGGCGGTGTTGTTGATGGTGGCGGCGAGCTGGAGCATGCGGGCGTGGAAGGCGTCGCTGGTGCTGCCCTCCCAGCTGACGGCCGCCTCGGTGCTGGCGCGGGTGAGGGTGGTGCGGATCGCCTTGAGGGTGTCGGCGGCGCGGCGCCAGGGGTCGCTGGCGGCCATGACCTCGCCGGGGTTCAGGGCCTCGGCCATCTTCCGGAGCTGGCCGTGGCTGTACGCGCCGAAGTCGGTGTAGTTCACCGGTGGTCGCCTCCGCTCTTCCTCGGCTGTTCGGTGCTCACCGTTCGGACTTCCCGCCGGAGTGCCGGGGCGGGGCCACCGTCCGGGCGTACGCGGCGGCGCTGGTGGCGGACGGGACCGCCACCGACCAGCCGTCGTCGCCGAGTTTGAGTCTGCCCGCGGTGCGGCGCTCCTGCTCCTCGTAGTTGGTGGCGGTGAGTTCGGCCTTCTTCTGGGCGTCGTCGACGGCTTCCTGGAGCTGGTTGAGCACGTCCCGCAGGCCGTCCCGCATCGCCTGGTACCGGCCGTGCAGTTCGGTGGCCTCGGCGAAGGTGCCGAAGGCGTTCTTGCCGACGCCGCTCCGGCCGTGCGTCGTGGTGCCGTCGGCGTAGTGCTGGAACTCGGCCAGCAGCACCCGGACCTGGGCGGCGAACGCCCGCAGCTGCTCGACCTCGACGCGGTAGCCGCCGCCGGCCCCGCCGCTCGAACCGGTCCCCGTGCCCACTCCCGGCGCCTCCCCCGTGCGTCCGTCCCGTACGTTCGTCCCGCGCGGCCCTCTGCGGCGCCCGGGAACACATGTCTAACACATGGCCCGGGCCGGCAGAACGGCATCGCCGGTGAACGCCACACCGCCTGACCCGGGGTCAGTTCGTGGGCGTCCTCTCCTGCAGCGCGGCGAGGGCGCGGCGGCAGAGCGAGTCGGCGCGGCGGGTGGTCTCGGGCAGGCGGTACTGGCGGGCGAGGCCGAGGGTGGTGTCGACGGCTTCGGGCAGGCCGATGCGGTGGCCGACCGAGACGAAGACGGGTTTGACGCCGGGCCGGGTGCGGACGGCGCGCCCGACCTCCTCGCCGGTCGCGGGGTCGGTGAGCGGGGTCCAGGAGCCGCGGGCGGCGTCCGGTGCGCGGTGGTCGAAGGTGAACGGGGTCTTGGCGACCCCGAGGGTGCGCAGGCCGGTGAGCACGCCGAGGTGGCTGGCCAGGCCGAGGCGGCGCGGGTGGGCGAGGCCGTACCCGTCGCAGACCACGGTGCCGGGGGTGCGGGTGAGTGCGGCCAGGGCGTCCAGGACGGCGGGAAGCTCCCGGAAGGCGAGCAGGCCGGGTACGTAGGGGAAGGCGATCCGGCCGACGGCCGTGGCCTCCTCGACGACGGCGAGGGTGTCGCGGTCCAGCAGGACGGCGGCGGCGACCACGAGGTCCCGCTCGTCGTCGTACGCGACGTCGACGCCGGCGACCAGCGCCTCGTCGGGCCGCTCGCCGGTGTCGGCGGTGGGGCTGTCGCCGTACGGCTGGACGAGCGGGCGCAGCCGTTCCTGCTCGACGAGCGCCTCGGCCTCGGTGGTGGGCCAGTCGGCGGGGACGGGCACGGCGGTTCTCCCTGCGAGGGTCGGCGGTCGGGTCGCGACCACCGTACCGAGTGGGGCGGACGACCCCCGGGTGAGCCTGTGCGCCCCCTGTGCCCCGGAGCCGGCGGGCTAGCCTGAACGTACCGAACTCCCGTGCCGGGCATGGCTCCTGGCACCTCCCCCGGCACCGCCCGTTCCCCCCGACGTGCGAAGGACCACCGCCATGCCGCGCCCGACCACCGCTCAGATCTGCCTCGGCACCTTCACCGTCGTCGCCGCCACCGTGGCGCTGCTGGCCGTCTCGGGCGCCACCGGTGTCCTGGAGACCGCCGTCCTGCTGGGCTTCGCGCTCGCGCTCGGCACGCTGGTGACCCTGCTGTCGCTGTCCACCGCCGCCCGCCGGCGTCCGGCGGGCGCCACCGCCCAGGCGCCCGCACCCGCCGCGGGCCCCGCCGGGCACGAGTACGCCCGGCAGCGCTGACCCACCACCTGGCGGCACCGGACCCGAAGGGCTCGCGCTCAGGCCGTGGAGACCACCACGGTTTTCGCGGCCTTGTCGTGCAGGCACTGGCGGTACGGCTTGTCGAAGACGCCGAACAGGCCGTCGATCAGCCACCAGAGGGCGGCGCAGCAGACGACCGCCGGGACGATGAAGACGGCGGCCCGCGTCCAGGCGGCGGCCGGGGCCGGCGAGTTGCCGTCGGCCAGCATGGCGACCCGGATCTTCATCGCCTTCTTGCCGAGCGTCTGGCCGTCCCGGCTGAGCATCAGACCCTCGTAGACCAGGTAGAGCGCGCAGGCGAGCCAGAACGCGCCGGTCGAACCGGAGCGGTCACCGAGGCTGGCGAAGGGGAGTACCACGATGATCGCCACGACCTGCACGAGCAGGTAGTCGATCAGCCGGGCGAGGATCCGGTTGGGCCAGCTGCCGAGCGGCGGCATCCCGGGCAGGGGCCCGGCGCCCGGTGTGCCGTGTCCGGTCGGGCCGTAGCCGGGCGGCGGCGGCTGGTCGTACGGCGACTGGCCGTAGGGGCTCTGCCCGTACGGCGACCCGCCGGGGGCGCCGCCGTACTCACCGCCGTACGCGCCGGGCCGGTCTTCGGGGCCACCGGACGACGGCGGGGGGTTTCCGTACGGGTCCGACGGCTTACCTTCCGGCGTGCCGCCGCCCGACTGCGGGGGCCGCTTGTCGAAGGAGGGCTGGCCGCCCCCCTCCGGCTCGGGGCCTGAGGGGTCGTGGGTGCTCATGCCCCGAGTAGAACATCGCGCATTCTATGGGGTTGGGATATTTAGTCCGTTTTGCCTATTCGACCCGCACAACACGTCCTAGTCCCGGACGACCCGGGTGCGCGCCGCCCGGTCCTGCCAGCCGCGGCGGGCCGGGCGGTCGAGCAGCGGCCAGACCAGGCCGATCAGCAGCAGGGCCGCGAGCTGCCCGACGGTCCAGCGGAGCAGCGACCGGCCGAAGCCCAGCCGGGCGCGGGCGGCCGCCGGGGCCGCGTCCACCACCCGGATCCGGGCCAGGCGCTTGCCGAAGGTCTGGCCGGTACGGGCGGTCGGCAGCACCTCGTAGAGCAGTCCGACGAAGGCCAGGATGCCGAGGAGAACGGCGAGCCTGCCCACCACCACGCCGTCCACCAGCCAGACCTGGACCTGGTGGTGGGTGAGGACGCTGGCCATCCGGGCCTGGTCGAGCTTCCGCTGAAGGTGGGCGGACACCTCGCGGCCGAGCGGAAGGCCCGCGGCGGCGGCGACCACGGCCAGGACGGCGGTGTCCACCAGCCGGGCGGCCAGCCGGCGCCCCGGGCCGGCGGGTGTCCGCCGGGTGGGGCGGCGCCGGGCGGTCGGGCGACGCGGGGCGGTCGGGCGGCGCGGGGCGGCCTCCGCCACCGGCCGGACGGCGGCTGCGGCAGGAGGGGGTACCACCGGGACCGACTCGGCCGACCCCACCGGGGCGGACGGGACCGACGGGGCGGACGGGGCGGACGGCGAGGCGGCCGCGGAAGCCGGTACGGGACCGGGCACGGCAGCCGCCGGAACGACGGAGCGAACCGCCACCGGGCCTGCGCCGGGCCCGGAAGCGGCGCCGGGGCCGGGCACAGGACCGAGCGCGGCCCCCGATCCGGCCGCCGGCCCGCGCTCGTCCGCGACGCACTCGCCCGCACCCGGGAAGCCCGGAAAGCCCGGGACGCCCGAGAGCTCCGGGAAACCCTCGGAGTCCGGAGAGCCCATGGAGTGCGCGGAGTCCACGGAGTCCGGAGCCGGGCCGGCCCCGGACAGCACGCCCCAGGAGACCCAGCGCGGCGCGTCACCCGTGTCCAGCAGTCCGCGCTGGGTCCGCGGGTCGACCTGCCAGCCCGACGGGACGGACTCGTACCCCACCGCCGCGGACGCCCCCGCCTCACCACGCGCGGGCAGGAACACCGGGCCGCCCGCAGGCTCCACCGGCGGCCCGACGCTGAACGACGCCCTGCCCTCGGTCTGGTCCAGGTACACCGGCCCGGTCTCCCCCGCGGCCACCGCGGACCCCGCCGCGAACGCCTCCCCGGATCCCGCCCCCGGCGGCAACCCCGCCCCCTCCCCGTCGGCCTCCGGCGCCACCGGCGGCGGCACGAACCGCGCACCGCCACCCACTCCGGCACCCCCCTGCACCGGCCTGCGGGACGCGAACCGGGGCGGCTCCAGCACCTCACCCGCCGCGGGGGCGGGCCGGCTGGTGCCGGGCACCCAGGCGGTGCCGCCCCAGTAGCGGACGAAGCCGGGGATCGAGGGGTCGGGGTAGTAGCCCGGCGCGGGGCCGACGGCCGTGTCCGTACCGCCGACGAAGGGCCGGTCCGTCATGGGGGTCTTCTTTCCTGGCAGGGCCGATGCGGCGCGCCCGGCGAGCACGCGGGCGCCCCGGGGCGGGGCGGCGGCTGCGCCGTTGGCGCGCTCGGGGGCACCACCGCATGGGCGGACAGTCGCCGGACAGTCACAAAGGGTAGTGCCTCGGCGGCCCCGAGGTGGAAAGTTGGTCAATCATCGGACGGAGCGGGTTCGAACGGGGTAAGGCCGGCCTGCGGTCGCCCCGGCGCGCGCCCACGAACACGCGCTCACTCCACCGTGTTCACCACTCCTCACCGAAGTCCACGGAAGTCCGCGAAGAAATCTCGGAAACCCGAGTAAGAACGGACCCCGGACGCGCTCTGGAAGGGGGCAGGGCCCGGAACCGGGCACGAAACCGCAGGCAGAGAGGAAGCCGATCATGGAGCGCGCGACGAGCGTGGTCGAGCACGAGCTGGAACTCAACCTGGTGCTCTCACCCGAGCACAGCGTCCCCGTCCCGGCCCGGCTGTCGTACGGCAGCCACGACCCGTACGCGGTGCACATCACCTTCCACCTGGACACCGGCTCGCCGGTCACCTGGGTGTTCGCCCGCGAGCTGCTGGTCGAGGGGACCTTCCGGCCGTGCGGCCAGGGGGACGTGCGGATCTGGCCGACCCGCTCGGGCCGGCGCAGCGTGCTCTGTCTGGCGCTGAGCTCGCCGGCCGGGGACGCGCTGCTGGAGGCCCCGCTGCCGGCCGTCGCGGCCTGGCTGGAGCGGGCGCACCGGCTGGTGCCGCCGGGCAGCGAGCTGTCCGCCCTGGACCTGGACGGTTCGCTCGCCGAGCTGCTCGCGTGACCGGCCGCGCCCCCGGGGCGCACGACCCCGGCGGCCCGGACCGCTTCGCCGGCCCAGGCGGCCCCGACGACTCAGCGGGCCGCGGGGGCCTGCTGACGGTCGTGCGCGGGGCCCGGGTGGCCACCGCCGTCGCGCTGGCCGGGCAGCCGGACCAGCGGAGCGCCGGCGGCGCGCCTCCTGGCCCTTATGCGTAGCCCGGCGGCCAGCAGGAAGCAGAGCCCGACCCAGGGGTAGACCGAGGCCGGGAGCTGGCTGGCCGGCGGGAGGTGCAGGTCGAGGTCGCCGTGGTGCGGCACGGCCCACATCGCGAAGGAGAAGAAGGCGACCAGCGTGGCCCAGAAGGCGGCGCGCCAGCGCAGCTTGCGGACGGCGGCCGGGCGGGCGTGCTCGATCGACGCCTCGCAGGCGAGCAGGGCGAGCATCGGCACGCACCAGACCCAGTGGTGGGTCCAGCTGATCGGCGAGATCAGGACGGCGGTGACGGCGGCGCAGCAGACGCCCCACGCCTCGGCGCGGGGCAGCCAGCGGGAGCTGTAGGAGGCCCAGGCGGCGACGCCGAGACCGGCCACGGCGACCACGACGCCGGCGAGGGTGGCGACGGTGCCGGGGTCGGCGGTGTGCAGCAGGCGGGCGATGGCGCCGCGCACCGACTGGTTGTCGACGATCTCGGTCTTGCCGACCCGCGAGGAGTCGTAGAGGTACTTGGTCCAGAAGCCCCAGGTGGCGTCCGGCAGGACGAGGGCGCCGATCAGGAAGGTGCCGAGGAAGGTGAAGCCGGCCACCAGCGCGGCCCGGACCCGGCCGGTGATCAGCAGGTAGACGGCGAACAGGCCGGGGGTGAGCTTGATGCCGGCGGCGATGCCGATCGCGACGCCCTTGCTGCGGCGCCCGTCCGGGCGGGTGAGGTCCCAGAGGATCAGGCAGGCCAGGGCCAGGTTGATCTGGCCGTAGCGCAGCGTGGTGAAGACGGGTTCGAGCCAGACCCCGCCGCCGGTGACCAGGATCACGCCGAGCGGGCGCAGTTCCCGGCGTGGCCAGCCGACCAGCTTGAACGACAGGTGGGTGAGCAGCGCGAGCAGCCCGAGGTTACCGAGTGTGATCGCCACCCGGAGGAAGGGGACGGGGAACCAGGTGGTCGGCACGAACAGCATCGCGGCGAACGGCGGGTAGGTCGCGGGGAGGTTCCACTCGGTGACCCGCAGTCCGTACAGATCGGTGCCGTTGGCGACGGCGGCGCCCTCGGCCCGGTAGACGATCATGTCGACCATCGAGGTGTGGACGAAGTGCCGGACGACGGCGTAGACGACCAGGGACAGCAGCGCCACGGCGGAGACGGCCAGCAGTGGTCGGCGCGGCGCCTCGCGCAGGGCCTGGACGGGCGCGCCGAGGGCGGCCTTCAGCCGGTTCGACAGGGGGGCGGGCGCCGGGTCGGGTGCGGTTCGCACCGGGCTGCGCTCGTCTTGCACCGCTGTCACTGTTCCGCTCCGTCCACCGCTCGACCAACCAGCGACGATACCGGATGCCCGGCACCCCGGCCCGGCGCCGTTCGGTCACGGAGAGTGTCCACCCTGAGGGAAACGCCCCGGCCGGCCACGCTCCGTTGCGGTCGGTGCGCGGCCGGCCGGGGCCGGGGGGAGGGCGGTCGACGGGTCAGCCGGCGTAGGCGCCGAGGGCCCGGGTGAAGTCCAGCGGCTGCTGGACGATGCTGCTGCAGCTGGCGTCGGCGTACGCCTTGGCGCCGCCGTCGCAGGCCTTGTCCCGGGTGCCGGACCACATGGCCAGCCAGGCGAGGTGCTTGGCGGTGGCGAAGTCGGCGAGCTGCTTGGCGTCGGCGACCGTGAAGATCTCGCTGGCGACGTCGTTGACGCCGATCATCGGGGTGACGGCGACCTTGCGCCAGGCGGACGCGTCGTCCAGGCCGAGCACGCTCTTCACCTGGGCCTGGGTGGCGGTGGCGGCGGCGATGGCGTACTTGCCCATCTGGCCCTGCGGGTTCGGGGCGACGCCGTCGCCGAAGTCCATCGCCATGATGTTGACCGCGCCGATCGCGACGCCGTTGTTCTTGGCGTCGGCGACCAGGTTGACGCCCTCCTGGGTGAGGCCGGAGGGCAGCGCGGGCAGGGTGTAGGAGACGTCCAGGGCCTTGCCCTTGGCGGCGGCGTTCTTCTGCAGCTGGGCGATGGACTGGGCGCGGCGGGTGTTGGCGGCGGTGTTGCCGATCGCGCCGCCCTCCACGTCGAAGTCGATCTTGGTCAGGCCGAAGGTGTCGACGGTCTTCTGGTAGACGGCGGTCAGGTCGGCCACCGAGGAGCAGGCGAGGGCCAGCTCGCTGCCGTTGGCACCGCCGAAGGAGACCCGGACGTCGCCGCCGATCGCCCGCAGCGCGCCGATCTGCGCGGCCACCGCGTCGGCGGAGAGGTCGCTGACGCCGCCCCACTTGGGGACGCAGCCGCCGCCGGAGACCACGAAGGCCAGGGTGAAGTTCTTGACGCCGCTCGCCTTGGCGGTGGCGACCAGGTCGTACGGCGGGTAGAGCGAGGTGTCCACGAACGGGGCGAAGCCGGCGCCGGTGGCCGGGACGGGCGTGCCGGTCGCGGTGGCGGTGGGCGTCGGGACCGTGGTCGGCGTCGGCGCCGGGGTGGTGGGCTTGACGGTGGCGGTGGGGCTGGGCGGGGCGGTGGTGGGCTGGGCCGTCGCGGTCGGGGTCGGGGTGGCCGACGTCGGGACGGCGGTCGCGGTGGCGCTGGCGCTGGGCGAGGTGGTCGGCCGGCCCGAGGGGGTGGGCGCGGTGCCGTCGCCGGCCTTGCAGGAGACGTTGTTGATCAGGCAGTTGCCGGGCTCGCCCTGGGCGGCGCCGGAGCCCTGGGCGACGAAGCCGACCACCACGCTCCTGCCGGGCTCCAGCCGCTTGTTCCACGACTCGGGCTTGACGGTGATGTGCTGCCCGGTGGCGCTGAAGGTGGCGTTCCAGAGCGAGTCGATCTTCGCTCCGGCGGGCAGGTCGAAGGAGAGCGTCCAGTCCTCGATCGCGCCGCTGTCGGGGTTGGTGACCAGGTACTGGCCGGTGTAGCCGGCGTCCCAGGTGCTGGTGCGGCTGTAGACGGCGCCCAGCGAGGCGGCGCTGGCCGAGGACGCGAGGACGACGACACCGCCCGCGACCAGCGCGGCGGCGACCGCCGAGGCGCCGATGACGGTCCCCTTGCGGCTGCGTCGGCGGCGGCCTGGACGGCGGTTGGGCTGGGTCGTCATAGGGGCGTACCTCCGCTGGGAAACCTCCCCGCCCGAAAGGGTGGGGGAGGCAAGGTGGGGCCGTGGGGCCGCAGCGGCCGGGCGAGGGTGCGTGGACCCGTCGCGGGCCTGCGACCCGGCTCGGTCGGGTGACCGGCGCGGACGACGCTAGCGGTGCCCGAGGACCGGAACCGGCCTGCTGAGCGAGGGGTACAGGTCCCTTAGGGCCCGCTTAAGAAAGAGGCCGGGGGCGTCGCCGGGGTTCACCGCTGGAACAGCGCGCTGCGGCTGCGGCGGCGGCCGGCCCGGACCGGGGCGCCGTCGGGGCGCGCCTCCAGCCGCAGCCGGATCTCGGCGCCGCCGAGCACGGCGGAGCGGCCGAGCGCGAGATCGCCGCCGGTGGCCTCGGCGAGCTTGCGGGCGATGTCCAGACCGAGGCCGGTGGAGCCCTCGCCGCCGTGGCCCTGGCCGCGCTGCAGGGCGGCCTCGGGGTCGGTGAAGCCCGGGCCGGCGTCGCCGACCAGGACGATGACCGAGCTGTCGGCGGCGAGCACGTCCACCGAGAAGGCGGTGCCGACGGCGGTGTGCCGGAAGACGTTGCCGAGCAGCGCGTCCACGGCGGCGGCGAGGTCGCCGCGCTGGACCGGGACGGGGGCCGGCTGGTCGGCGCCGGCGAGCTGCCAGCGGCGGCCCTCGTCCTCGGCGAGTGCGGACCAGAAGCCGACCCGTTCCTGGATCACCTCGGCGGCGTCGCACCCGACGGTGACGGCGGGCGCGTCCTCGGGCGCCCGGCGGGCCGAGCGGATGATCTGGTCGACCTCGCGCTCCAGCTGGGAGACGGCGTGCCGGGTGGCGTCGGCGGCGTCGCCCTCGCCGAGCGAGGCGGCGTTGAGCCGCAGCACGGTGAGCGGGGTACGCAGCCGGTGCGACAGGTCGGCGGCCAGCTCCCGCTCGGCGGCGAGCAGGTGGACGACCCGGTCGGCCATGGCGTTGAAGGCGTGCGCGGCCTCGCGCAGTTCCTCGGGGCTGCCGGCGGTCTGCCGGCCGTCGGTGGGCACCCGGACCGCGAGGTTGCCGGCGCCGAGCGAACGGGCGGCGCCGGCCAGCCGGCGGGCGGAGGCGACGATCCGCGCGCCCATCCGGTCGGCGACCAGCACCGAGATGGCGACCAGGGCGAGTGCGACGGCGGACAGCACCAGCCAGGCGGTGGAGACGCCCCGGGTGAGGTCGACGTCGGCCACGAACACCTCGACCACGGCGGTCCGGCCGGTGTCGACGGCGACCGGCTGGAGCAGCGCGAAGCCGCCGGGCACCTCGACGGTGAACGAGCGGCCCTGGCCGGCGGCGCTGGCCACGTCGGCGGCGAGCGCGTGGGCGTCGCCGATGGTCGGCCCGCCCCCCTCACCCGCGCCGGCCGGCTCCCCGCCCGCCGCGGCGGGCACGCCGGGCACCGCGGTCGGTGCCGCGCCGGGCAGGACGCCCGGCACCGCGGCCGGTGCCGTGGCCGCCGCGCCGTCCGCCCCGGCGGCGGTCCGCGCCGGGGCCGGCAGGTGGACCGCCATCCGGCGCTGCGCGCCCGCGTCGGTGCTGGCCACGGCGCGGGTGATGGCCTCCTGGCCGGTGGTGATGGCGAGCGCCGGGCCGAGGGCCGCGGCCTGACGCTCCGCCGCGGTGAACGCCCGGTCGCGGGCGGTCTGCTGGACCATCAGCCCGAGCGGAATGAGGAAGGCCAGCGCGACCATGGTGGTACCGGCCACGGCGGCCTTGATCAGGGCCCAGCGCAGCGAGTGGCCGAACTTCCTCATGTCCGGCGCTCCGCGTGGGCCGGCCCGGGACCGGTGGGGTGCCCGGCCGCCTCCAGCCGGACCCCGACGCCGCGCACGGTGTGCAGGTAACGGGGGCTGGAGGCGGTCTCGCCGAGCTTGCGGCGCAGCCAGGAGAGGTGGACGTCGATGGTCTGGTCGCCGCCGTAGGTCTGACGCCAGACCTCGGCCAGGATCTCCTTGCGCGGCACCACCACCCCCGGGCGGGCGGCGAGAAAGGCCAGCAGGTCGAATTCACGGCGGGTCAGATCCAGCGGCCGCCCGTCCAGCGCGGCCTCGCGCCGCTGGAGATCGATGGCGAGCCCGCCGACTCTGAGCACCTGGGCCACGGGGGCCACGCCGCCGCCGAGCCGGCGCAGGACGGCGGCCATCCGGGCGCTGAGGTGCTCACCGGAGAAAGGTTTCACCAAGTAGTCGTCGGCGCCGTCGTTGAGCAGCCGGACGATCTCGGTCTCGTCGTCGCGGGCGGTGGAGATGATGACTGGCACATTGGTCAGGCCGCGGATCATCTTGAGCGCCTCGCTGCCGTCCAGATCGGGCAGGCCGAGGTCGAGGATCACCAGGTCACAGCCGACCTGGGCGACCTCGCGCAGCGCCTCAAGTGCCGTGCCCACACTGCGGACCGCGTGGCCGGTGTCGGCCAGGTGCCGGATGAGGGCGGAGCGTACGAAGGGGTCGTCCTCGACCACGAGCACTGTTGCCATGGGGCTGCACGGTACGCCATCGGCATGCAATGGTCTGTACCTCGGGGTCGGGTCCGGCCCCGGCCGCGGGCGGGGCCGGACCCGGTCCGGCCCGCGGCCGGGGTTTTGTGCAACTACCCTGCCGAATAGCAGGGGTGCCCACCTGCCGCGCCCCGGGATACGGCAGGATGTGCGCACGATGCGGAACGGACTGGTACAGCTCGGCGCCTGGGCGGCAGCCACCGGGGCGGCGGTGGCGCTGTCCTGGCTCGGCGTGCACGCGGTGCTGACCGGCGCCGCGTTCGAGCAGCCGACGGCGCTGCCACTGCCCTCCCCGGCCTCCAGCGGGACCAGGCCGACACCCACGCCGACGCCCACGTCCGCGCAGGCCCAGACGCAGGCGTCGTCGACGCCCCAGCCCCAGCCGCCCGCCCCGCCGTCCACGCCCGCCGCCCCGACCACCCAGCGCAGTCCCGTCACCGCGGCCACCGCCCAGCCCCCCTCCCGTCGGCCCGTACCGACCGCCACCCCCACGTCCACCGTGCGCAGTTACCCGGTCCCGGGCGGCAAGGTGGCCCTGGACATCCGGTCGGACAGTGCCTCGCTGGTCTCCGCCACACCGGACCCCGGCTGGACGATGCGGGTCTGGAACGGCGAGCAGTGGCTGCGGGTGGACTTCACCAAGGACGACCAGACCAACTCGGTCATCGCCTACTGGAACGGCCACCCGCCGATTGTCGACCCGGTGATCCGCTGACCTCCCGTCACCACCCCTCGAACGGCAGGTACCCGGGCAGATAGGGCCCGGTGTAGCGGGAGCGGTCGACCAGGGTGTGCCGGGTGCCGCCGGGCACCCTGATCGCGGCGAGCACCACCGTGCCGTAGCGGTCCCGCACCTCGTACGGCTCGGCCAGCGAGCCGGCGCCCCGGTCGACGGCGAAGTCGTACGCGTAGTGGACGTCGGGCACCGCCACCGCCAGGTCCACCACCCCGTCGCCGTGCCGGGCCAGGTACGCGGCCAGCTCCCGCCCGCGCGGGCCGACGACCTGGACCGGCGAGGTGAGCACGAACCGCGTCCCGGGCGCCCGCAGCACGTACGAGACGGTCTCCGGCTCGCCCGTCCCGGGCCCCGCGTAGGCGGTACATCGCAGGCCGAGCGCGGCGGCGTAGCGGCGTGCCGCGCGCTCGGCGTCCCCGACCGCGAAGACCACCGCGTCGGCGCGCCCCATCGGGACGAGGTCGGGCTCCTCCCGGCCCGCGGCGAGCAGAACGGGTTCGGCGGCGGTGTCGGTCATGACGGCCCTCCCGGTAGGCGTACGGGACCACGATCAGCCCGGGCGCGGTGCGGGGACCGGCTCACGGGGGTGTGGCTGGAGGGTGGCGCCGAGCCGACCGCCGCGCAACTGTTCCGTTTCCTCCTGGTCAAGGTGTGCGCCGGGGCGGGAGAATCGGCCGCACCGCTGTACAGAATGCCCACCGGAGGACGGAGCCCGCGATGCCCCCCGCCAACTCCCCGAGCTCCCCCGGCTCGGCCGACTCCCCTGCCGCACCGAGCCCTTCCGCGCCGCCGGCGGGCGCGGGCGGCGGCAACGACGCGATCGACCCGCTGGACGGACGGCTGATCCGGCTGCTGGCGGAGGAGCCCCGGATCGGGGTGCTGGAGTGCTCCCGCCGCCTCCAGGTGGCCCGGGGCACCGTGCAGGCGCGGCTGGACCGGCTCCAGGCGAAGGGGGTGATCGGCGGCTTCGGCCCGGAGGTGGACCCGGCGGCGCTGGGCTACCCGGTGACGGCGTTCGCCACGCTGGAGATCTCCCAGGGGCAGGGCGCGGACGTGCGGGCGCACCTGGTGGGCGTGCCGGAGGTGCTGGAACTGCACACGATCACCGGGCACGGGGACATGATGGTGCGGATCGTGGCCCGTTCCAACGCCGATCTGCAACGGGTGATCGACCGGGTGGTGGGCTTCGACGGGATCGTCCGGTCCTCGACGGCGATCGCGCTGGAGAACCCGGTGCCCTACCGGATCCTGCCGCTGGTGGACCAGGCCGCCGCGGAGTAGCCGCCCGGCCCGGCACCCGCGCCGTCCGGCCGCCGTCGGCCGTCAGCAGCTCGGGACGCCGCCGCCGTTCCTGAGCGCCTCCAGCGCGGAGACGGCCTCCCCCAGCGTGCCCACCGGGACCAGCCGCAGGCCCTCGGGCGTGTTCACCTTGGCGTCCGTGCACTCGTCCTTGGGCAGCAGGAACACCGTCGCGCCGTCCCGGGCGGCGGCCTGCGTCTTCAGCGGTACGCCGCCCACCGCGCCGATGGTGCCCTGGTCGTCGATGGTGCCGGTGCCCGCGATCTTCAGCCCGCCGGTGAGGTCGCCGCCCTTGCCGTCCCCGGCGAGCTTGTCGACGATGCCCAGCGCCAGCATCTGGCCGGCGCTCGGGCCGCCGATGTCGCCGAGGTCGACCTTCACCTTCACCTGGTCCGGCGAGAGGTGGAGGTAGGAGAGCGCGGCCATCGCGGCGCTGTTCTGCGACTCGGCCATCTGCCGGGCGGTGACCTCCTCGGCCTTGGCCGGATTGCCCTGCGGGTAGACGGTGTCGGTCGGCCGGACCGCCTCGTCCCGGTCGAACCAGGCCTGCAGCGAGCGCCAGAAGGTGGTGCGCTCCCCCGGGCTGGTCGCCGAGATGGTCACCATCCGCAGCTGGCCGTCGGTGGCCCGGACCGGCGCTCCGGTGATGGTGAGCACCGGCCGGTCCTGGTAGCTGCCGAGGGTGTCCGCCGTCACGCCGGGCCAGGTGAGGGTGTACGGCAGCGGGACGAAGGCCGCCACGCCGAACAGCGCGGTGACCAGCGCCCCGCACAGCGCCAGCGCGCGGGTACGGGGGGCGGTCAGGGCCTTGGGCAGCTTGGAGTCGGACACAGAGGCATCCAAACACACCCGGCACTCCCGCCGGGCACTACCGCAGGGCGTCGGCCACCTCGGTCGCCGCCTCCACCACCCGGGGGCCGACCCGCTCGGGGACCAGTCCGTTCAGCATCACCACGCCCACGCTGCCCTCGATCCCGCTCAGCCCCAGCAGCGCGGCCGCGGCGCCGGACGCCCCGGACTGCTCCTCCGCACGGGTGATGACGAATCCCTGGTCCGGCCGGCGCTGGCCGGGGAACCCGCGCGCCTCCAGGATCGCCCGCCCGGCGGCGCTCTCGCCCAGCGGGTGGCGCAGGCCGGTCCGGTACGCGACGTGGAAGTCGGTCCAGCTGGGTTCGACCACGGCGACGGCCAGCGCCTCGTTGCCGTCCACCAGGGTCAGATGGGCGGTGGCGCCGAGGTCCTCGGCCAGGCTGCGCAGGGCCGGCAGGGCCGCCTCGCGCAGCAGCGGGTGCACCCGGTGCGCCAGGCGCAGGACGCCCAGGCCGACCCGGGCCCGGCCGCCGATGTCCCGGCGGACCAGCCCGTGCTGCTCCAGGGTGGCCAGCAGCCGGTAGACGACGGTCCGGTTGACGGCGAGCCGGGCGGCCAGTTCGGTGACCGTCAGCCCGCGCTCGGAGTCGGCGAGGAGTTTGAGGACCCGGACGCCACGGTCCAGGGTCTGGGAGGTCTCTGCAGTCACGACGCGCAATTCCTTTCCGCGGCGGTCGCCGGAGCGGCGGCGCCGGTCCGGGACTCAGGTGTCGCGCGCAGGTGGGTGACCGCGCTCGGGCCGCGGTGTGTCGTCCTTGACGCCCTGGCGGTCCTGCGGCGCCCGTCCCCGGGGGTTACCCGGCGGAAGAGCGTGTGGGAAAGGTAGTGAAGGAAATGTCGCGACGGAAGTGGTTGTCCAAAATTCGGGCATGATCGATTTGAACGCGCCCGGCAAATCCGGGCAAATGCCCACGTATCACAAGGCGTGACCGGGTGTCAGTTCGAACACAGTCCGAAGTTCGGACACCTGGACCGGAGGGGGGCGCCACGCCCGGACCGGCCGCCCCGGGTGCCCGGCCCCGGACGCCCGCCGGCTCAGCTTGTCGTTTTACCTCCGGTGATCATCTTCTGTGGCGTTCGGGTTATCGCCTGTCTGTTCGCTATTGGTTGGTGACCAGGGCGAGTCCGACGT